>NZ_CP090423.1:1317777-1647222 GCF_023518235.1 Stenotrophomonas maltophilia | reverse complement strand
TCCAGGAACTGGCCAAGGTGGTGCAGAACCACGTCCGTGAAAAGATGCCCTTGTGGAAGATCCAGCATCCCGGCGCGGAAAACATGACGCTGGCAGTCATGGGCTGCGTGGTCAACGGGCCCGGTGAATCGCGCCATGCCAACATCGGCATCTCGCTGCCGGGTACCGGTGAGGCGCCGTCGGCGCCGGTGTTCGTCGATGGCGAAAAGAAGGTGACCCTGCGTGGCGAGAACATCGCCCAGGACTTCGTCGCCCTGATCGACGACTACGTCGAACGTACCTATGTCCGAAGCGCCGGATAAGCCCGCGATTCTCGCTGCGCCGGAGTCCGCCTCCGGTTTCCGCCACTGGATGGCGCGCAATGCCTGGCGCCTGGTCCTGCTGTTCGGTGGCGTACTGCTGCCGCTGGCCGGCTTCGTCGCGCTGGCCGATGAAGTGCACGAATTTGAATCGTTCCATTTCGATGCGCCCCTGCTGTGGCAGATGCACGGCCTGCATTCGCCGCTGCTGGACCGCTTCTTCGTGCTCATCTCGAAACTGGGCTACGAGTGGTTCCTGATCCCGGCTGACGTGCTGATCATCGGCGCGCTGCTGGGCTACCGGCGTTGGCGTGAAGCCACCTTCGTGGCGGTCAGCTTCGTCGGCTCGGCGTTGCTGAACATGGGCAGCAAGCAGTTCTTCCAGCGCGAGCGGCCCAGCCTGTGGGAGTCGATCGCGCCGGAATCGACGTTCAGCTTCCCCAGCGGCCACGCGATGGGCTCGATGACCCTGGCGGTGACCCTGGTCCTGCTGGCCTGGAACACCCGCTGGCGCTGGCCGGTGCTGCTGTTGGCCCCGTCGTTCAGCCTGCTGGTCAGCCTGTCCCGGGTCTACCTGGGGGTGCATTACCCCTCCGATATCCTGGCCGGATGGTGTGCCGCGCTGGTTTGGGTGGTAGGGTGCTATCTGGTCATGTTCAGTCGCCGGCACCCATGGCGACGTCACGGCTCGCCGCCAGCGAAGGCCAGCGAAGCATCATCACAGGGGGAATGACGTGGATGGCCCCCGGTGGGCGTCTACGTGATAGATCAGTTGTTTCGAAACAGCAGGTTCTGCAAGACAGGGGGCAAGCTCAACGCGTGGTTATGTGATGCGCAAGGCAGAATGCCCGCGCCGCATTCCGAGCGCGCTTGCGGGGTATCGGCACCCTGCCTAGCTTGACCTGCAATGGCCGCATTCGAAGAGGTACGTGAATGACGATTCGAGTCTACCTGGTGGATGACCATGCGCTGGTCCGCACCGGTATGAAGATGATTCTGTCGGGGGAAGCCGACATCGAGGTGGTGGGCGAAGCCGAGACCGGCGAAGACGCGTTGCGCGATGTCCGCCAGTTGTTGCCGGATGTGGTGCTGTGCGATCTGCACCTGCCGGGTGTAAGCGGCATGGAAGTGACCGAGCGCATCGTCCGCAGCCACCGCAATACCCGCGTGGTGATCGTGTCGGTGCTGGAAGACGGCCCGCTGCCAAAGCGCCTGCTCGAAGCCGGCGCGGCCGGCTACATCGGCAAGGGCTGCGATGCGCAGGAACTGTTGCGCGCGGTGCGCGATGTGGCGGCCGGTCGCCGCTACCTGGGCACCAGCATCGCGCAGAACCTGGCGCTGTCGACCGTGGAAGGCAATGGTTCGCCATTCGACAGCCTGTCGCCGCGTGAACTGGAAGTGGCGCTGCTGCTGACCCAGGGCCTGCGCCAGGAAGACATTGCACGGCGCCTGAGCCTGAGCGCGAAGACGGTGAACACGCACAAGGCGCGGTTGTTCGAGAAGATGGGCATCCACGACAACATCGCGCTGGCACGCATGGCCAGCCAGTGCGGGCTGGTGGATCCGGCACGGCCGCTGTAACGGGCGGGTTTCGGCCAACGGCTGAGCCCGTCGCGGTGGTGGTGCGTTTGGATTCTGGAGGGTGGCCCTGCGGAGGGATCGCGCAGGGGACGCCGTGAATCCATCCCTGCAGGCTCGGTCGCGCCATCCATGGCGCTCACGTGGAGCCGAGCGTGGGCTCGGCTCTACAGCTGCGTCGGGCTCAGTGGCCGCGTACGCGCTTGATGATCTTCGCGGCGTCGGCGGCGCTGGCGCGCACCTTGTCCCATTCGCCGTCGGCGATCCAGTTGCCTGGCACCATCCACGAACCACCAATGCAGACCACGTTCTTCTGCTCCAGGTATTCGGCGGCGGTGTTCTCGGTGATGCCACCGGTCGGGCACAGCTTGAGGTCGGCGACCGGGCCGGCCAGACCCTTGATCATCGCCAGCCCGCCTACGGCCGTGGCCGGGAACAGCTTGCACACCCGGAAGCCGCGCGCGTAGAGCGACAGCAGCTCGGTCGGCGTGGCCGCGCCCGGCACCACCGGCAGTGGCGCAGCCGCCAGCGCATCGGCCAGCGCCGGCGGCGTACCCGGGGTTACCAGGAAGTCCGCACCTGCATCGATGGACTGTTGCATCTGCGCCACGGTCAGCACCGTGCCGGCACCCACCACCACATCCGGCAGCTCACGCTTGAGCATCGCCAGCGCTTCCATCGCCACCGGCGTACGCAGCGTCAGCTCGATGGCCGGCAAGCCGCCTTCCAGCAGCGCCGCACTGACCGCCCGCGCCTGGTCGAGCGTATGAATGGTCACCACCGGCAGGATGCCGGCCGCATGCAACAGCTCCGCCGCACGCACCTGATGTTGTTCGATACCCATAGCTCTGCTTCTGCCTTTGCTTCTGTTTTTGAATTTGATTTTCAGTGACCACTTCGCGGCGTATCGGCGCCGGAAACTGTGATGCGGTGGAGGGCAGGCCGTCGCCGGGACCGTTCGCGCCATGGATGGCGCGACCGAGCCTACAGGGAAGTATTCACGGCGTGTCCTGGCGACGACCTGCCCTCCGCCGCCCCAGCAACCTCACCGCCAACGCATACCCGCAACGCCCTTCAACCCTCAGGCGTCCTTCGCCTCATGCGGCGCTGCCGCTGCCGCTGCATCGTGCCCCAGCTCGTATTCCGCGTCGTAATCCCACGGCCCACCATCGGCCGCCGCTGGCCCGCACGAAATCGAAATCGCACCCTGGTCGGCCGGACCCACCACGCGACGGTTGATCGCGAACAGATTGCGGCCCAGATCCTGCGCCGCCGGCGCGGTGTTCGGCGCCAGCGAGCGTGCTGCCCATTCGGCCGCATCCACCAGCACTTCCAGCGTGCCGGCCTCGCCATCAAGCCGGATCATGTCGCCCTCGCGCACCTTGGCCAGCGGGCCGCCACGTGCCGCTTCCGGGGTCACGTGGATCGCTGCCGGAATCTTGCCGGAAGCGCCGGACAGGCGCCCGTCGGTGACCAGCGCCACGCGTCGGCCCTGGTTCTGCAGCAACCCCAGCAGCGGCGCCAGCGAATGCAGTTCCGGCATGCCGTTCGCGCGCGGGCCCTGGTAACGCACCACCGCCACGAAATCCTGCGGCAGCAGACCGCCGGCATGCAGCTTGTTCAGCACCTGCGGCGCATCGACCACCACGGCGGGGGCCTCGATGGTGCGGTACTGCGGCTTCACCGCCGACAGCTTGATCAGCGACTTGCCCAGGTTGCCGCGCAGCAGGCGCAGGCCGCCCTGGTGTTCGAACGGGTTGTCGACGCCGCGCACCACCTCTTCATCGGCACTGTGTTCCAGGCCGGGCAGATAGACCAGCTGGCCGTCACGCAGCTGCGGTTCGCGCGCATAGTCGGCCATGCCGCCGCGCGCCACGCTGACCAGATCGCCGTGCATCAGCCCGGCCTTGATCAGCTCGCCGAACACGAACGCCGGGCCGCCTGCCGCAGCGAAACGGTTCACGTCGGCCTCGCCGTTCGGATAGACGCGCGCCAGCAGCGGGATCAGCTGCGACAGCTCGTCGAAGTCGTCCCAGGTCAGCACGATGCCGGCGGCGCGCGCGACGGCGATCCAGTGGATGGTGTGGTTGGTAGAGCCACCGGTGGCCATCAGCGCGATGACCGCGTTGATGATCGCGCGCTCGTCGATGATCCGGCCCAGCGGGCGGAAGTCGTCGCCGAGTGCGGTGATGTCCAGCGCACGTTCGGTGGCTTCGCGGGTCAGTGCATCGCGCAGCGGCGTGCCCGGGTTGACGAACGAGGCCCCCGGCAGCTGCACGCCCATCGCTTCCAGCAGCACCTGGTTGGAATTGGCGGTGCCGTAGAAGGTGCAGGTGCCGGCGCCGTGGTACGAGCCGGACTCGGCTTCCAGCAGTTCTTCGCGGGTGGCTTCGCCGGCGGCGTAGCGCTCGCGCACTTCGGCCTTCTGCTTGTTGGGGATGCCCGGGGTCATCGGGCCGGCCGGCACGAACACCGCAGGCAGGTGGCCGAAGGCCAGTGCGCCGATCAGCAGGCCGGGCACGATCTTGTCGCACACACCGAGGTAGACGGTGGTGTCGAACATGTCGTGGCTGAGCCCGATGGCGGTGGCCTGCGCGATCACATCGCGCGAGAACAGCGACAGCTCCATGCCGCCACGGCCCTGGGTGACGCCGTCGCACATCGCCGGCACGGCGCCGGCGACCTGTGCGGTGGCGCCGAGTTCGCGCGCGATCTCGCGGATCTGCTCAGGATAGGTCTCGAACGGCTGGTGCGCCGACAGCATGTCGTTGTAGGCGGTGATGATGCCCAGGTTCGGCGTCACCCCGCCGCGCAGGCGGCTCTTGTCGGTGCCGCCGCAGGCAGCGAAGCCGTGGGCGAGGTTGCCGCAGCTCAGGCGGCTGCGGAATGGGCCGTCACGCAGGGAAGCGTCGATCGCGGCCAGGTAGGCGGCGCGCGAGGCGGCGCTGCGGAGGATGACGCGCTCGGTGATGGCGTGCAGTTGCGGATGGAGGCTCATTGGCTACCGGCGTTCGTGGTGGCGAGAGGCAAGCGGCGGCAAGGCGCCGCCGCCGACGTCAATCAGCCCAATGGACGCGCAGACGCGCGCCGTCCAGGTTGATCGCATTGAGGATCGGGTACTGCTGGGCGTCGTTGCTGTCCAGCGCCTGGCGCAGTACCTGCAGCTTCTGCTTGCCGCGCAGCAGCAGCAGGCGCTGGCGGCACTGGCGCAGGCCGTGCGGGGTCAGCGTGATGCGCAGGGGCCATTGGTTGGCACCCGGGCAGCCGGTGGCATCCAGCGCGGCGTAGGGCAGGGTGCTTTCCAGCGCGCGGGCCAGGTCCTTTGAGCCCGGGAACAGCGAGGCGGTGTGGCCATCGTTGCCCATGCCCAGCGCCACCAGGCTCGGCGGCTGGCTGTGCTGGGCCTGCAGATTGGCGGTGTAGACGCATTCCGGCAGCGGCTTGCCGATCCGCACCAGCGGATCGAAGTGGGCACCCTCGGCGCGCTTGAGCAGGTGCTCGCGCACCAGCCAGGCGTTGCTGTCGCGATCCTGTGGCGACAGCCAGCGCTCGTCGGCCAGGCTCACTTCAACCCGGTCCCAATGCACGTCCAGTTCGGCCAGGGCCTGGTAGACCGGCGCCGGCGTGGTGCCACCCGACAGCAGGATGCGGGCGCGGCCCACTTCATTGATGTCGTGGTTGAGGGTCTGCGCCATCTCGGCGGCTACCGCCTCGATCCAGCCATCGGCATCGCCATGGTGGATGAAGTCGATGCGGTCGTCGTGGAAAGCGGGGGTCATGCGGCAACTCCTGGTGCGTCACGTTCGGCGTCGGCTGCGTAGGCAGCGGCACCCAGCAGCCCGGCGTGGGGATGCATCACCGCCAGCGACGGTACCCGCGCCATGATCGAAGAGAACCGGCCCTTGTGTTCGAAGCGCTGGCGGAAGCCGGAGTGCTGCAGCGAGTCGAGCATCTTCGGGGTCAATCCACCGGTCAGGAACACGCCGTCCCAGGCGCCCTGGGTCAGTACCAGATCGCCGGCAATGGCGCCGAACACCGCGCAGAACACATCCACGGTGCGCATCGCCTGCGGGTCGCCGTGCAGGGCGCGCGCGGTCACGTCCACCGGTTGCAGCTGACCCGGGTCGATGCCGGCCATCTCGCACACGGCGCGATGGATGTTGACCAGGCCGGGGCCGCAGATCAGCCGCTCGTTTGAGACGCGGCCGAACTGTTCGGAGAGGATCTCCAGGATGCGGATCTCTTCCGGCGTTCCCGGCGGGAAGCTGACATGGCCACCTTCGGTTTCCAGCGGATAGCAGCGGCCGTGGCGCAGTATCAGGCCGCCGACGCCGAGCCCTGTGCCCGGCCCGATCACCGCATAGTTGCGCGGCTGACCCGGCTTGCCCGGCACCCAGGCCGCACCGCCGACCTGCACCACGTCATCGGGTTGCAGCAGCGAGATCGCCATGGCCTGCGCAGCGAAGTCATTGATCAGGTGCAGCTCGTCGAAGCCGAGCATCGCTGCGGTGCGGCTGCGCGAGATCACCCAGGGATGGTTGGTGATGCGTGCTTCGTCACCGTCGACGCGGCCAGCCACCGCGAACACGCCGCGGCTGGCCGTGGCACCGATCTGTTCCAGATGGTGGCGCGCGGCATCACCGAGCGAGGGGAACTCGGCCACCGCGTACTCGCGGATGCTGTCCTTCAGCAGTGGCGCGTCCAGCGAGGTGTCGGCCAGGGCGAAGCGGGCGTTGGTGCCGCCGATGTCGGCAACCAGCACGGGCTGCGAGCCGGCACTCATGCCGAGGCTCCGCTGTCGGGTGCGTCCACGCCCTGCGGCAGGAATTCCGTGGCGTTGCTCGGGCCCCACTGGCCGGCGGGGTAGGGTTCCAGCGGCAGCTTGGCCTCCTTCCAGGCGTCGGCCACGCTGTCGATCCAGGCCCACGCGGCGCGCACTTCGTCGTCACGCACGAACAGCGTGTGGTTGCCATTGAAGGCATCCAGGAACAGGCGTTCGTAGGCGATGCGGCGGTGCAGGCCGGTCGGCACCGACAGTTCCAGTTCCAGCGGGTGCAGTTCCAGCGCGCCCCATTCCGGGCCGGCCAGGCTGCTCATCAGGCCCAGTTCGATGTTTTCCTGCGGCTGCAGCTGGAACACCAGGCGGTTCGGCGCGGCCTGCGCGCGCTGCGGGCGCTCGAACAGCCAATGGGTGACCGGCTTCAGCGTGACCACCACGCGGGTGGTGCGCTCGGGCAGGCGCTTGCCGGTGACCAGGTGGAACGGCACGCCGCTCCAGCGCCAGTTGTCGATGTGCGCGGTGACGCCGGCGAATGTTTCCACGTCGCTGCCTTCCGGCGGCTGGTAGGCCTGGGCCGGCTGGCCGTTGATGGTGCCGGCGGTGTAGCGGCCACGGATGCTGTCACGAGCGGCGTGCCTGGCATCGAGCGGGCGCAGTGCGCGCAGCACCTTGACCTTCTCGTCGCGGATGCGGTCGGCTTCCAGCGAGGCCGGCGGCTCCATCGCCACCATGCACAGCAGCTGCAGGATATGGCTCTGCACCATGTCGCGCAGCGCGCCGGAACGGGCGTAGTAGGCGTCGCGGCCATCCACGCCTTCGCTCTCGGCGACCAGGATGTGCACCGATTCGATGTAGTTGCGGTTCCACACCGCTTCCAGCAGCGTGTTGCCGAAGCGCAGTGCGATCAGGTTCTGCACCGCCGCCTTGCCCAGGTAGTGGTCGAGGCGGAACACACGGTCTTCGTCGATCCACTGGCCGATGGTGGAGATGATCTCCTCGGCGCTTTCGCTGTCGCTGCCGATCGGCTTCTCCAGCATCAGGCGTGCCGGCGCAGCCAGGGCACCGCCCTTGGCCAGGCCTTCGCAGGTGGAGATGTACAGGCCCGGCGGAATGGCCAGGTAGCTGACGCACTTGCGGTGCACCAGGTCGGAGACCGCGGCGGCCACCGAGTCGACGTCGCGCAGGTCGACCGAGCGGTAGTCGATGCGACGCAGCAGCGCAGCGATGTCGTCCTGCGTGGCCATCGGCATGGCCTGCTGCAGGCGCGGGCGCAGGATGTCATGGAAGGCTTCGGTGTCATGCCCGGACAGGGCCAGCGCACGGATACGGAAGTCCTCCGGCAGCAGGCCGTCGCCGAGCAGGCGAAGCAGCGAAGGGAACAGGTAGCGCTGGGCCAGATCACCTGTGGCACCGAACAGGAAGAGGGTGTCGTGCATCGCTCGAGTTTCAGATCCGGGTGACATCGTTGTCAATCGCTTCATGGCTGGGTTCGGGGGACATCCGCGCAACTGCCTGTCCGAGGCTCGTCAGGGGCGTTTTCCGGGGCTCCGGAAGACCGTCCCATTCGAAACCACTACCTCGGCGGAAGCTTCGTTCTTCCGCCGACGCAGATCGGTGCGCACCGATCATCGGATAGTGCCACGTGAAAACGTTTACATGGCAGAATGGGCAACTGTATTCGATTGCAGTGCTCGCCGCCATGCGGCGACCGCGCAATCATCACTGCCATCGGGAGGGCCGAAGGCAGTCCCCAATGACAGCCCGGCACCGGGCGGACTGGATAGAGTGATATGGCAAAAGTGCAGTTGCAGGGTGTGCGCAAGGTCTACGACAACGGCCAGGTTGCAGTGAAGGACGCCACCTTCGAGGTCGCCGACGGCGAGCTGATGGTGCTGGTGGGGCCGTCGGGCTGCGGCAAGTCGACGCTGCTGCGGATGGTGGCCGGCCTGGAGGAGATCAGCGGCGGCACGCTGACCATCGGCGACCGCGTGGTCAACGACGTGGCGCCGAAGGACCGCGACATCGCCATGGTGTTCCAGAGCTACGCGCTGTACCCGCATATGACCGTGGCCGAGAACCTGGCCTTCGGCCTGAAGCTGCGCGGCCATGACAAGGCCACCATCGACAAGCGCATTGCCGAGGCGGCGCAGACGCTGGGCCTGACCGAGATGATGGACAAGCTGCCCAAGGCGATGTCCGGCGGCCAGCGCCAGCGCGTGGCACTGGGCCGTGCGCTGGTGCGCGAGCCGGCGGTGTTCCTGCTTGACGAGCCGCTGTCCAATCTCGATGCCAAGCTGCGGCACAGCGTGCGCACCGAGATCGCGCAGCTGCACCGCAAGCTGGGCACCACGATGATCTACGTAACCCACGACCAGGTGGAAGCGATGACCCTGGGCCAGCGCATCGTGGTGCTCAAGGACGGCGTCATCCAGCAGATCGACACACCGATGGCGCTGTACGACCGCCCGGCCAACCTGTTCGTGGCCGGCTTCCTCGGCAGCCCAGCGATGAACGTGCTGCGTGGCACGCTGCAGGGCGACGCCGGCGGCGTGACCGTGGTCGACGGCGACTGGCGTGCACCGCTGGGCCAGGCCACGATCGATCCGGCCTGGCTGCAGAAGCCGATCGCGGTGGGTGTGCGCCCGGAACACCTGCAGCCGGCCAGCGCCGATGATGCGCATGCGTTCACCGCACGCATCGAAGGCATCGAGCCGGTCGGCAACGAGATCTTCGTCAACCTCAGCAGCGGCCAGCATGCGCTGACCATGCGCGTGGCCCCGCAGGCGTTGCCGGCAGTGGGTGAGGACATCCGCGTGGCGATCCATCCGCAGGGCCTGCATTTCTTCAATGCGGAAAGCGGCGAGCGGCTGTAATCGGGCTTATCGATGTTGCCGGCCAGGGGCCGCCACTACCCATCCGGTGCGGACCAACGGTCCGCGCCGGGTCTGCGGGTTCAGTAGATCCACGCCATGCGTGGATGCGGTGCCGCCCGCTTCAGCGCGCCAACCCATCCAGCAGCGGTACGCGCTGTGCCACGGCGCCATCCACCTGCAACGCGGCATCGCCGGTTTCCAGCGGCAGCACCGCCAGCGCCAGCTCACCGGCCACGCTGGCGATCGTGCCCAGCGCCGCGCCGTCCTGCTGCACGCCATCACCGGCCTGCGCTGGTGCCGCGGTCTGCAGCAACTGCACCGCGCGCTTGGCTTTGCCGAGGAAGTGGGTACGGGCGACAATTTCCTGGCCCGGGTAGCAGCCCTTCTTCACGCTGTAGCCGTTCAGGCGGTCCAGGCCCAGCTGCTGCGGGGTCCACACTTCGCGCTGGCTGTCTTCCAGTCGCGGCAATCCGTAGCGCAGGTCGGCCTGGCGCCAGGCCAGGGCGAAAGCGGCCTCATCGGTTCCGCTACCGGCGGCAAAGGCATCAGGAGCGCCGATGCGCAGGGTGCGCGGGAGGGCATCACTGCCCAGGTCCAGCTCCCAGCCATCACCTGCGGTGTGCGCAATCGCCGCGCCGCTGGCGGCCTCTGGTGCAGTGAAGGCGCCGGCCACGGCCAGATCGTTGCGCACCTGCACCTTCACCTTGCGACGGAACACGAAGCGCTGCAGTTGCGAAGCAATCGCATCGGCATCGCCGTCAGCCAGCACCAGCATCACGTGGTCGTCGGCCAGCCGGAGCAGCTGGAACACCGCCAGGGTGCGGCCCTTGGCGCTCAGCCAGGCGCTCCAGTGCCAGTGCCACAGGGGCAGGGCGGTGACGTCGCTGCTGAACTGGGCGTGGGCGAACACGGCCGCATCCACGCCCTGCAGGCTCAGCAACTGGTGGCCGGGCAGGCGCGGATATCCGACGAAAGCAGGGGGCAGGTTGTCAGGCACGTGAACGAGGTCTAAAATTTGTGCGTTGCGAGACCGAACATGATAGGCCAAACAACCCCCACTCCCGACGACGAATCTGAAGCCCCGCTGGTCCCCGCGGCACCCGTGCCCGTGGAACAGGAAAAAGCAGAGGAATTCGGCGGCCGCGGCGGACTTGATCCGGTGCGGTATGGCGATTGGGAGAAAAACGGACGCTGCATCGATTTCTGATCAGCATTGAGCCAACGCGGCCGTGTGCCGCCCAGCCGAGACAACGAGCCCAGCGAATGGCGACCAGACAACGCCCACTTTCCCCGCACCTTCAGGTGTATCGCTGGCAGATTCAGATGGCCACCTCGATCCTGCATCGAGCCACTGGCGTCTTTCTGTCTGTTGGTGCCCTCATCATCGCCGCCGGCCTGCTGGCCCTGATGATGGGGCCCGAGTCCTGGAACTGCTTCACCGGCCATGCCGGGGCCTGGTATGGCCGCGTGTTCCTGTTCGCGTGGACATGGTCGTTCGCCTATCACCTGTGCAATGGCATCCGCCATGTGGTGCAGGACTTTGCCATCGGCTTCAGCATCCCCGCCTTCATCCGCAGCAGCTGGCTGTCGGTCACCGGCAGCCTGGTGATCACCCTGCTGGTGTGGGCCTATGTGATGTTCGGAGGTGCCGCGTGAGCAAGTTCCGTACCCCGTTGAAGAGCGTGCGCGGCCTGGGTTCGGCCAAGACCGGTACCGAGCACTTCGTGCACCAGCGCCTGACCGCCGCCGCCCTGGTGGTGCTGGGCATCTGGTTCCTGGTCTTCGTGCTGGGCCTGCTCGGCTCGGATTACGCGACCGCCGCAGCTGCCGTGGCCAAGCCGTGGAACGCGGTGCCGCTGATCGGCCTGCTGATTGCCATGTTCTGGCACGCGCAGCTCGGCATGCAGGTCGTGCTGGAAGACTACATCCACGAATCGCTGCTGGCCCTGGTGCTGCAGACCGCGGTGAAGTTCGTCGCCGTGCTCGGCATGATCGTCAGTGTGTTTGCGGTGGGCCGCATCGCCCTCGGCGTTGCCTGAGCCCAGGCGCCAAGACAGGAATCCAGACTAGATGTCCGCTTACAAGATTACCGAACACAAGTACGACATGGTCGTGGTCGGCGCCGGCGGCGCCGGCCTGCGCGCCACGTTCGGCCTGGCCGCCAAGGGCCTGCAGACCGTGTGCCTGACCAAGGTCTTCCCGACCCGTTCGCATACCGTTGCCGCCCAGGGCGGTATCTCGGCCGCACTCGCCAACATGGGCGAGGACGACTGGCGCTACCACTTCTTCGACACCATCAAGGGGTCGGACTGGCTGGGCGACCAGGACGCCATTGAATACATGTGCCGTGAGGCCATCCCGGCCATCATCGAGCTTGAACACTACGGTGTGCCGTTCTCGCGCACCGCCGAAGGCAAGATCTACCAGCGTCCGTTCGGTGGCATGACCACCAAGTACGGCGAGGGCCCGGCGGCGCAGCGTACCTGCGCGGCGGCCGACCGTACCGGCCACGCGATGCTGCACACCCTGTACCAGCAGTCGCTGAAGCACGATGCGCGCTTCATGATCGAGTACTTCGCCCTCGACCTTATCTTCGACGACGAAGGCGCCTGCCGCGGCGTGCTGGCCCTGGACATGTCCGATGGCACGCTGCACCTGTTCCGCGCCCAGGGCGTGGTGCTGGCCACCGGCGGCTACGGCCGTGCCTACTTCAGCGCCACCTCGGCGCACACCTGCACCGGCGACGGTGGCGGCCTGGCCATGCGTGCCGGCATCGCCATGCAGGACATGGAGTTCGTGCAGTTCCACCCGACCGGCATCTATGGTGCCGGCTGCCTGATCACCGAGGGTGTCCGCGGTGAAGGCGGCATCCTGCGCAACAGCAGCGGCGAGCGCTTCATGGAGCGCTACGCACCGCACTACAAGGACCTGGCCTCGCGCGACGTGGTCAGCCGTTCGATGACCATCGAGATCCGCGAAGGCCGCGGCGTCGGCGAGCACAAGGACCACATCCTGCTCGACCTGACCCACCTCGGCCCGGGCGTGATCGACGACAAGCTGCCGGGCATCGCCGAGAGCGCGCGCATCTTCGCCGGCGTCGACGTGCACAAGCAGCCGATCCCGGTCATTCCGACCGTGCACTACAACATGGGCGGCATCCCGACCAACTACCACGGTGAAGTGGTGCGCAAGGTCGGCGACAACCCCGATGCGGTCGTGCCGGGCCTGTACGCCATCGGCGAAGCGGCCTGCGTGTCCGTGCACGGCGCCAACCGCCTGGGCTCGAACTCGCTGCTGGACCTGGTGGTGTTCGGTCGTGCGGTGGCCAACCGCTGCGCCGAGACCATCAAGCCGGGCGCATCGCACAAGCCGCTGCCGGCCGATGCCTGCGACAAGGCGCTGGGCCTGCTGGACAAGCTGCGCCACGCCAACGGCGATACCCCGACCTCGGTCATCCGCGATCGCATGCAGCGCACCATGCAGGCCGACGCGGCGGTCTTCCGCACCAGCCAGACGCTGAAGGAAGGCTGCGAGAAGATGGACAAGATCTTCGACTCGTTCCAGGACGTGAAGGTCTCCGACCGTTCGCTGGTCTGGAACTCGGACCTGATCGAGACCTACGAGCTGAACAACCTGCTGCTCAACGCGGTGGCGACGATCAACTCGGCCGAACAGCGCAAGGAAAGCCGCGGCGCGCATGCGCACGAGGACTATCCGGACCGCGACGACGTCAACTGGCAGAAGCACACCCTGGTAAGCGTCGACGAGAAGGGCAAGTGCAGCTTCGACTACCGTCCGGTGCACATGTACACGTTGACCGACGACGTGTCCGTGGTGCCGCCGAAGCCGCGCGTGTACTGATCCGACCCCGCCTACCATGCAATCCGCGCCCAAGGGCGCGGGCCGCCTGAGCCAACGAGAGCAGCCATGGCCGAGTTTTCACTCCCCAAGAATTCCAAGATCACGAAGGGCAAGCACTTCCCCGTCAAGAACGGCGGCAAGAATGTGCGCACCTTCAAGATCTACCGCTGGAGTCCGGACGACGACAGCAACCCGCGCACCGATACCTATGAAGTCGATCTGGACGCCTGTGGCCCGATGGTCCTGGACGCCCTGATCAAGATCAAGAACGAGATCGACCCGACCCTGACCTTCCGCCGCTCCTGCCGCGAAGGCATCTGCGGTTCGTGCGCGATGAACATTGACGGCACCAACACCCTGGCCTGCACCCGAGCCATCTCGGACTGCGGCAAGAAGGAAGTGCCGATCTACCCGCTGCCGCACATGAACGTGGTCAAGGATCTGGTTCCGGACCTGACCCACTTCTACGCGCAGTACGCCTCGATCAAACCGTGGATCCGAACCCAGACCCCGGCGCCGCCGGACCGTGAGCGCCTGCAGTCGCCGGAAGACCGCAAGAAGCTGGACGGCCTGTACGAGTGCATCCTGTGCGCCTGCTGCTCGACCAGCTGCCCGAGCTACTGGTGGAACGGCGAGCGTTACCTGGGCCCGGCGATCCTGCTGCAGGCCTACCGCTGGATCATCGACTCGCGCGATGAGGACACCGGTGCGCGCCTGGATGATCTGGAAGATCCGTTCAAGCTGTACCGCTGCCACACCATCATGAACTGCGCCCGGACCTGCCCGAAGGGCCTGAACCCGGCGTTGGCGATCGCCGAGATCAAGAAGCTGATGATGGAACGCCGCGCCTGATAAGGCCCGGCTGTACCTGGTAGAGCCGCGCCATGCGTGGCTGCACCTCCCAGCAGAGCCACGCCATGCGTGGCTTTGCTGTATCTGGAGAAACACGATGGAAGAAGACGTTCTGCTGAAGAAGCTGCGCTGGCGCTGCCGCCGCGGCATGCGCGAACTGGACCAGCTGTTCGGGCGCTACCTGGATAAGGAATGGAGCACTGCGCCGACCGAAGAGCGCGAGGTTTTCCTGTTCCTGCTCGATTGCGAGGACGATAAGTTGTGGCGCTGGTTCATGGGCTATGAGGCCTGTCCGCATGCGCACGCCATCCCCCTCATGCAGAAGATCCTCGCCCTCAAGCCTTGAGTGGCGCCCTTCGCGGCTGCAGGCTGTGGCCCAGCTGTCGGTGTTGCTGGCCACACCTTGGCTGCTGCATGCGTCGGATCTACCGCCGCGGCTGCTGACGCCCGCCGTGCTGCTGGCCTGGGCAATCGGCCTGGCCGAACTGGCCTGGCGCCTGCGCCGACCGCGTGCACGGGTTCTTCTGCCGGCGCTGCCCGATCCGCTGCAGGTGGCGGGGCAGGACATCGATGCCCCCCGCCTGGTGGTGCGCGGCCCCTGGTTGCTGTTGCTGTGGCGTGAGGACCGGCGGCGGCGTCGCCTGTTGTTCTGGCCTGATGTGCTCGATTCCGGGCAGCGACGTGAACTGCGACTGGCCGTGGCCGCACGCAGCGTTTCCCGTCGGCCCCGGTCAATGGCACCATAAGCTGAATTGACCGGCGTGCCTGCATGTTCAAACCCATACCCGTGGCCATCGGCCTGCGCTACCTGCGCGCCAAGCGCCGCAACGGCTTCATCTCCTTCATCTCGATGGCATCGATCCTGGGCATCGCGCTCGGCGTCACGGTGCTGATCACCACCCTGGCAGTGATGAGCGGTTTCCAGAAGGAAATCCGCAGCCGTCTGCTGCAGATGACCGCCCACACCACCATCAGCCGTGACGGCGAGCCCATGCCGGACTGGATGCGCGTGGTCGACATTGCCGGCAAGGACCCGCGCGTGGCCGGTGCCGCGCCGTACATCGAGATCCAGTCGATGATCAGCGGCCCGCGCGTGCAGGGTGCGATCATCCAGGGCATCGATCCGGCGCTGGAGCCGAAGGTCTCGGTGATCGACCAGAAGGTCACCAAGGGCAGTTATGACAGCCTCAAGCCGGGCAGCTTCAACCTGCTGCTGGGCAAGGAACTGGCGATCTGGCTCGGCGTGGACGTCGGTGATCAGGTGCTGGTGACCTTCGCCGAAGTGCAGGGCACGCCTGCCGGAGCGGTGCCGCGAATGAAACGCTTCACCGTCAGCGGCATCTTCGAGGCCGGCTACAACGAGGTCGATCGTGGCGTCGGCTTTGCCAACATGCAGGACCTGGAGCGCGTGCTGCGCAGCGACGGTGCCACCGGCGTGCGCCTGAAGCTGCACGACATGGACCGCTCGCTGGAAGTGGGCGTGGACCTGGCGCAGAGCCTCGGCGGTGCTTACCGGGTCAGTGACTGGACCCAGCAGAACGCCAACCTCTACCACTCGCTGCGCATGGAAAAGGTGGTGATGGGTATCCTGCTGTCGCTGATCATCGCCATGGGCGCCTTCAACCTGGTGTCCTCGCAGGTGATGCTGGTGACTGACAAGCAGGCCGACATCGCCATCCTGCGCACCCTCGGCCTGACCCCGGGCGGGGTGATGCAGGTGTTCATGGTGCAGGGCTCGCTGATCGGCATCTTCGGCACGCTGGCCGGCCTGATCGGTGGCATCACCCTGACCCTCAACCTGGAGCGCATTCTCGGCGCCATCGAGAGCGTGTTCAACGTCAAGCTGATGCCGGAGGACGTGTACTACATCACCGGCCTGCCGACCGACATGCAGACCGGCGACGTGGTGGCGATCACCGTGGTCGCGCTGCTGATGAGCTTCCTGGCCACCCTGTATCCCGCCTGGCGGGCAGCACGCACCCAGCCGGCGGAGGCCCTGCGTTATGAATAAGGTCTTCAATCGCGGCGATGAAGTGATCCGCGCCGAAGCACTGGGCAAGACCTATGCCGAAGGGCGCATGCAGACCCCGGTGTTCGATGGCCTGGACCTGACCGTGACCGCGGGCGAAACCGTGGCGATCATTGGTGCCTCTGGTGCCGGCAAGAGCACGCTGCTGCACCTGCTGGGCGGGTTGGATATTCCGACCGCTGGCGAGGTCTACGTGACCGGCCAGCGCATGTCGGCGCTGTCGGACACCGCGCGCGGCCTGCTGCGCAACCAGGCCCTCGGCTTCGTCTACCAGTTCCATCACCTGCTGCCGGAGTTCACCGCGCTGGAAAACGTGATGATGCCGGTGCTGCTGGCCGGAACCGCCGTGGCCGAAGCGAGCAGCCGGGCCACGGCGCTGCTGGAAGCGGTCGGACTCGGCCATCGCCTGGATCACAAGCCGGGCGAGCTGTCCGGTGGCGAGCGCCAGCGTGCGGCCGTGGCCCGCGCGCTGGTCAACCATCCGGCCTGTGTGCTCGGCGACGAGCCGACCGGCAACCTGGATGACCGCACCGCCGGCACCGTGTTCGACCTGATGCTGGAACTCAATCGCGCCCGCCACACCAGCCTGGTGCTGGTGACCCACGACCGCAGCCTGGCACGTCGCCTGGACCGGGTGCTGGAACTGCGCGAAGGGCGCCTGCACGCACTGGCCCACGCCGACGTATAAGGGCAGGGCCCGCTCTGGTAGAGGCTGACCTTGGTCGGCTGATCTTGCAGGACAAGCGCCAACCAAGGTTGGCGTCTACCGTGGTCCGGCCAGGAGCCGCCGACCAGCGGCTGAATGGGGCCGCCGGCCGTCGCGCCGGCGTTGCCCGGTCGGGCGCATGATGGCGACAGTTCCCCGAGGAGATCGCCATGAAGACCCCGCTTCTGCTGGCAGGCCTCTGCCTGGCCCTGGCCGCCTGCGCGACCACCGGCCGCCTCAGCAGCGCCGAAAAGCTCGACCTGTACCGCGCCCATGCTGGCGCACCGCAGAACGACATGCAGTTCTTCGGCAGCCTCAATGGCTGGACCGAGCTGGGTGACAGTGCGCTGGCAGTGTGGACCCGCCCCAGCGAGGCCTACCTTCTGGAACTGAGTGGCCCGTGCCCGGACCTGTCCTACGCCACCGCCATCGGCCTGACCAGCAGCATGGGGCGGGTCTCGTCACGCTTCGACAAGGTGCTGGTGCGCGACCCGACCGGCGGCCCGCGCATGCCGTGCTTCATCAACAGCATCCGCAAGCTGGACGTGAAGGCACTGCGTACCTCCGAACAGGAGCTGCGCCAGGCGCAGGTGCAGGAGCGCGAGGCGGAGACCACCCCGGCCAATTGATCAAAAAGGGGACGGAGGGGATTAAGTCGTTTGTGCCACTAACGACTTAATCCCCTCCGTCCCCTTTTTGCCGTCAGGCTTCCGGGGTGAAGCCGGCGGGCTTTTCGGCGTCCTTTTCGAACAGGAACTTGACCAGTTCGCCTTCAAGGAACGCGCGGTGCTGGGGCGTGCGCGGCGACAGCCGATTCTCGTTGATCAGCATGGTCTGATGCGCCAGCCATGCCGCCCAGGCCTGCTTGCCGATGTTGTTGAAGATGCGCTGGCCCAGCTCGCCCGGATAGGGCACGAAATCCAGGCCCTCGACATCGCGTTGTTCGTACTGGCAGAAGACGGTTCGGGACATGGCGTTCACTCGTGGTTGCGGGATTTCTTGGACGTTCTTTTCGGCGCCTTGACGCTGGCGCCATCGAGCAGCTTTCGGATCGGCGCCGGCAGGCCCAGCGCCGGCAGCTCGTCGGCGGCGACCCAGCGCAGCGTGGGTTCTTCCACGCGCAGACCGTGCACCTGCCGCGACAATACCTGCAGGTGCAGCTTGTAGTGGCTGAAGGTGTGCTGCAGCACCGGCAGCTCTTCGGCGTCTTCCAGCGATCCGTCGACATGCGTGTCGAACCAGTCCTGCAGATCGCTGCCGGCCTCGGCCTGCGGCAGCGTCCACAGCTGCGCCCAGATGCCGGTGTCCGGACGCTTCTGCAGCAGCACGCGCTGCTGGGTGTCGCGCAGCAGCAGGGCCACCGCTTCGCGTTCGGGCAGGGTCTTGCCCGGCTTGGGTGTGGGCAGATCGGCGGTGCGGCCTTCGCGGCGTGCCACGCAGTCGTCCTGCAACGGGCAGATCACGCAGGCCGGCCTGGCGCGGCTGCACACCGTCGCGCCCAGGTCCATCTGCGCCTGGGTGTAATCGGCCATGCGCCCAGCCGGTACGTGCGTCGCGTGCGCCTCGGCGAGAGCCCACAGCTGCTTCTCGATGGTCGGCAGGCCGGGGAAGCCGTCGATGCCGTGGTAGCGGCTGAGCACGCGCTTGACGTTGCCGTCGAGGATCGCGAACGGGTCGTTCCAGGCCTGGCTGAGGATCGCCCCGGCAGTGCTGCGGCCGATGCCGGGCAGGGCATGCAGCGCGTCGAAATCACGCGGCAGATCGCCGGCATGCAGCTCCACGCAGCGCTGGGCCGCCGCGTGCAGATTGCGCGCTCGGGCGTAGTAGCCAAGCCCGGCCCACTGCGCCATCACCGCATCATTGCTGGCGGCGGCGAGGTCGGGCAGGGTCGGGAAGTGCTGCAGGAACCGCTGGAAATACGGGATGACCGTGGCCACCTGGGTCTGCTGCAGCATGATCTCCGACAGCCAGACCCGGTAGGGGCTGCGCGGGTGCTGCCAGGGCAGGTCGTGGCGGCCGTGGCCGTCGAACCAGTGCAGCAGGTGGGCGACGAAGCCGTCGGTCTGCGGGGTTCCGGCGCTGGCGTGCGGCTGGCGGGGCATCTCGTGTTCCAGAGAGGCAGCCACCGGTGGGTTCACCCTGGTAGAGCCACCCCATCGGTGGCTGCACCAGAGTGCGGTGGCTGCACGGTGTATCAGCCGCCCAGTGCTTCAGGCAGCAGGGCGTCGACGAAGGCTTCCGGATCGAACACGCGCAGGTCTTCCGGACGCTCGCCGATACCGGCGAAACGGATCGGAATGCCGAACTCGCGGGCCAGTGCAAACACCACGCCGCCCTTGGCGGTGCCGTCCAGCTTGGTCACCACCAGGCCGGTCACGTTCACCGCGGCATTGAACTGGCGCAGCTGCGACAGCGCGTTCTGGCCGGTGGTGCCGTCGATCACCATCAGCACCTCGTGCGGCGCGGTGGGGTCGATCTTGCCGAGTACACGGCGGATCTTGCCCAGCTCGTTCATCAGGCCGGACTGGGTGTGCAGGCGGCCGGCGGTGTCGGCAATCAGCACCGAGGTGCCACGGGCCTTGCCGGCCTGCAGCGCGTCGAATGCCACCGAGGCGGCATCGGCGTTCTGGCCCTGGGCGACCACGGCCACGCCGTTGCGCTCGCCCCAGGCCTGCAGCTGGGCTACGGCAGCGGCACGGAAGGTATCGCCGGCGGCCAGCATCAGGCTGTGGCCGTCATCCTTGAAGCGCTTGGCCAGCTTGCCGATGGTGGTGGTCTTGCCGACGCCGTTGACGCCGACGGTGAGCACCACGAACGGCTTGGCATTGCGGTCGATCAGCAGCGGCTTGGCCACCGGCTGCAGGATCGCGATCAATTCGGCGCGCAGTGCGGCCAGCAGCGCGTTGGCATCGGCGAACTCGCGCGACTTCATGCGCTTGCGCAGCCCTTCCACCAGATCGGTGGTGGCGCCAACGCCGACGTCGGCGGTGATCAATGCGGTTTCCAGCTCGTCCAGCAGATCGTCGTCGAGCTTGGGATTGCGCGAAAACAGGCCGCCGAAGCTGCGCGCGATGACGCTGTTGCGCAGGCGTTCGCGCCAGCCGGGCTTGCCGGCGGCGGCGGGCGGGGCGTCCACCAGGGCCGGCAGGTCGGTGGCCGGGGCGACCGGCTCCTCGGCCGGAACGACCGGGGCCAGCGGAGCCAGCACAGCGGCCGCGGCGAGCGCTTCGGCCTGCACGTCTTCGGCCGCGATGACCGGCGGCGCAGCCGGCACGGCGGGCGCTTCGGCGACGGGCACCTGTACGGGGGCCGGTGCAGGCGCAGGCGCAGGTGCTACGGCTTCGGCCACCGATGCGGCGGGCGCGTCCTTGGCGGGCACGGCCGACGGGAACGCCGCCGCCAGCTCTTCAGCCGAGTAGTGCTGGGTCTTGGCTGCCTCCGTGGCGGGGGCATCCTGGGGCTTCTTGCGGCGGAAAAAACTGAGCATTGGCAAAAGGCGCTGAAATCAGGGGGATATGCTACCACTCGGGGCTGTCTGGCCGATGTGGACTCAAGGTCGCGTCCCTTTGGCCGTTAACCGGTCCGGAGGGCTGCGTCGTGCAGCCCGGAGGCCGCCATGAACAACGTGATGGGAACTGCACTGAGCGGGATGCGCGCGGCCCAGCAGGGCGTGCAGGTGGCTGCACACAACGTTGCCAACCTGGCGACCCCCGAAGCCGAGCGCTTGCAGCTGCAGCGCAGTGCGGTGGCTCAGGGCGGGGTGGAGACGGCGGTGGCCACCACCGGCCCCGATCCGGGCGCGCCACTGGGTGATCTGCTGGCGGCCAAGGCCGAAGTCGTGACCTTCGCCGCCAATGCCACGGTGATCCGCCGCCAGGACCAGCTGCTGGGGTCGCTGCTGGATCGGGAAGCCTGAACTGACGGGTTCTGGTAGGTGTCAACCTTGGTTGACACGCCTCTATTGCGCCAACCAAGGTTGGCATCTACCAAGGTGGCGCCGGGCCATGCCCGGCGACCACCGTCTCGTTCAGGCCGACAGCTCCAGCAACAGCTTGTTCAGCCGCGCCACATAGGCACCCGGGTCCTTCAGGCTGTCACCGGCGGCCAGCGCGGCCTGGTCGAACAGCACCCGGCCCAGGTCATCAAAGCGCGCGCCATCGGCCTCGGCATCCAGTTTGGCGATCAGCGGATGGCCCGGGTTGATCTCCAGTACCGGCTTGCTGTCGGGCACCTTCTGCCCGCTGGCTTCCAGGATCTGGCGCATCTGCAGGCCCAGGTCCTGCTCGCCGATGGCCAGCACCGCCGGTGAATCGGTCAGGCGGTGCGACACGCGCACTTCGGCCACGTCGTCGCCCAGCACCGTCTTCAGGCGCTCGACCAGGCCCTGCTTGTCCTTCGCCGCCGCTTCCTGCTCCTGCTTGTCGGCCTCGCTTTCCAGCGCACCCAGGTCGAGGTCGCCACGGGCGATGTCGACGAAGCCTTTGCCGTCGAAATCGGTCAGGTAGCCCATCAGCCACTCGTCGATGCGATCGGTCAGCAGCAGCACTTCCACGCCCTTCTTGCGGAACACTTCCAGGTGCGGGCTGTTGCGCACCTGGCTGTAGCTTTCGCCGGTCAGGTAATAGATCTTGTCCTGGCCTTCGGCCATGCGCGCGAGGTAATCGGCCAGCGACACGCTCTGCGCATCGCCGTCGCCGCGGGTGGAGGCGAAGCGCAGCAGGCCGGCCACCTTCTCGCGGTTGTTGTAGTCCTCGGCCGGGCCTTCCTTCAGCACCTGGCCGAATTCCTTCCAGAACGTGGCGTACTGCTCGGGCTTGTCGGCGGCCAGCTTGTCCAGCATGTCCAGCGAGCGCTTGGTCAGCGCCGCCTTCATCGAATCGATGACCGGGCCGGACTGCAGGATTTCGCGGGACACGTTCAGCGACAGGTCGTTGGAATCGACCACGCCCTTGATGAAACGCAGGTACAGCGGCAGGAACTGCTCGGCCTGGTCCATCACGAACACGCGCTGCACGTACAGCTTCAGGCCCTTGGGCGCGTCGCGGTGGTACAGGTCGAACGGCGCGCGGCCCGGCACGTACAGCAGCGAGGTGTATTCCAGCTTGCCTTCGACCTTGTTGTGGCTCCACGCCAGCGGATCGCTGTGATCGTGCGCCACGTGCTTGTAGAACTCGGTGTACTCGGCGTCGCTGATCTCGGTGCGCGGGCGGGTCCACAGCGCGCTGGCGCGATTGACGGTCTCCCACTCGACGGCAGCGCCTTCTTCGCCTTCCTTCGGCATCTGGATCGGCAGGCCGATGTGGTCGGAGTACTTCTTGAGGATGCTGCGCAGGCGCCAGCCATCGGCGAAATCATGCTCGCCGTCCTTCAGGTGCAGCACGATGCGGGTGCCGCGCTCGGCCTTGTCGACGGTGGCCACTTCGAAGTCACCTTCGCCGCGCGAGGTCCAGCGCACGCCTTCGCCCGCAGCCAGGCCGGCGCGGCGCGAGGTCACTTCCACTTCGTCGGCAACGATGAAGGCGCTGTAGAAGCCGACGCCGAACTGGCCGATCAGCTGCGAATCCTTCTTCTGGTCGCCGGACAACTGGCGCAGGAAATCGCCGGTGCCGGACTTGGCAATCGTGCCGAGGTGGGCGATGGCTTCGGCGCGGCTCATGCCGATGCCGTTGTCTTCGATGGTGATGGTGTGGGCGGCGGGATCGAAGCTGACGCGCACGCGCAGCTCGCTGTCGCCTTCCAGCAGGGCCGGCTGGGTCAGGGCCTCGAAGCGCAGCTTGTCAGCGGCGTCGGCGGCATTGGAGACCAGCTCGCGCAGGAAGATCTCCTTGTTGGAGTACAGCGAGTGGATCATCAGCTGCAGCAGCTGCTTGACTTCGGTCTGGAAGCCAAGGGTTTCGGTCTGGGTGGTCTCGGTCATCGATAAGGCTCCATGTGCAATGCCGCGCCAGCGCGTGCGGCCTCGCCAAGGGGTAGGGGTGATTGTCCCGAAATCAAGGGGTTGGTCGGGCAGGGCTGCGCCCTGCACCTGCAGAGGCCAGGGCAACGGCCAGAGCCACAGCCACAGCCACAGCCACAGCCACAGCCGGCTCTGGGTTATCTGAGGGGTTGGCGGGGCGGTGTGGGTTGGCAGGACACGCCGTAAACCCGTCCATGGGGGCTCGATGGCGCCATCCATGGCGCCAACGGTCCTGCCAACCCACACCGCCCCACCTCTGACAGGTTCCCGGTGACGGTGACAACGGCGGGTTCCTGATCTCATCAAATCCTTCGATATCTGACAGATGTTCATCCACGCATGGCGTGGATCTACTGCAGATCGCGGGAAACTGTCGAAGGCGGGGTGGGTCCGGTTGAGGGGGCGTGAGCCGCATGGATGCGGCGACCGAGCTTACATGGACGTACTTGCAGCGTCCCCCGCAACCGGACCCACCCCGCCAACCCACAGGGATCAAGCTTATGAAGTTGCTTCGGCTGTTGCTTCGGCTTCTGCGGGTTCCGGGCGCCGCCCGGACGACTACAATCCCCTCCATGCTGAAATTCTCGAATACCTTCCGCCGGAGGCGCCGATGAGTGGCCGTGGCGGCAATGAGGGCCAGGTCCGCATCATCGGCGGGCGCTGGCGCAACACCCGCCTGCCGGTGCCGACCCTGCCAGGCCTGCGGCCCAGCAGCGACCGCGTGCGCGAGACCCTGTTCAACTGGCTGATGCCCAAGCTGGGTGGGGCGCGCGTGCTGGATCTGTTCGCCGGCAGCGGCGCGCTGGGCCTGGAAGCGGTCTCGCGCGGCGCCGCCCATGCCACCCTGGTCGAGCGCGATGCGCAGTTGGGTCGCAATCTGTCTGCCGCCGTGGCCAAGCTGCAGGCGGCCGACCAGGTGGCCGTGGTCCAGGCCGATGCCCTGCGCTGGCTGCAAAGCGCGCCGGCGCAGCAGGCCGATCTGATGTTCATCGACCCCCCGTTCGCCGATGGCCTGTGGCAGGACGTGCTGGCCCAGCTGCCACGGCACCTGGCCGCCGACGCCTGGCTGTACCTGGAATCGCCGGCCGGCCACGTGCCGGTACTGCCGGCGGACTGGCTGCTGCACCGCGAGGGCGGCACCCGCGAGGTGCGCTTTGCCCTGTACCGCCGCGCCACTGCTACACTTTGACCTCATCTGAACATCTGCAACCGCCCATGACCGTGGCCAACCGCCGCATCGCCGTCTACCCCGGCACGTTCGATCCGATCACCAATGGTCATATCGACCTGGTCAGCCGGGCCGCACCGCTGTTTGAAAAGGTCGTGGTCGGCGTGGCGCAGAGCCCGTCCAAGGGGCCGGCCCTGCCGCTGGAGCAGCGCGTGCAGCTGGCTCGCGGTGCGCTGGGGCACCACAGCAACGTCGAGGTCATCGGCTTCGATACGCTGCTGGCTCATTTCGTACGTTCGGTCCAGGGCGGGGTGCTGCTGCGCGGCCTGCGCGCGGTGTCCGACTTCGAGTACGAGTTCCAGATGGCGAGCATGAACCGCCACCTGATCCCCGAGGTCGAGACCCTGTTCCTGACCCCGGCCGAACAGCACAGCTTCATTTCGTCCTCGCTGGTCCGCGAGATCGCGCGCCTGGGCGGCGACGTGTCCGGTTTCGTGCCGGCCGCGGTGCTCGAAGCCCTGCGCAAGGTCCGCGAAGCGAAGGCGGCACAGCAGTAAGTCCGCAGTACCTGCACCCCATTACGTACAACACCACGCACCATTCCGGGAGGAAACCCATGAACACCACCATGCGCGCGATGCTGATCGCTTCGTTGGCCCTGGCCTTCACCGCCTGCAAGAAGGAAGAGGCCGCTCCGGTCGACGAAGCCAAGCAGGCCCTGGTCGCTCCGTCCAAGGACGACGATGCAGGCTGGAAGAAGTACCTGCAGGAAGTGGCGATCCAGAACATGGGCAACATCACCAACAGCCCGTTCCTGTACTACCTCTCGCCGGAATCGGACCCGGACTTCCAGGCCAAGTACGAGCGCCAGACCGAGAGCGCGACCCAGGCCGTGGCCCGTGGCGTGCAGCCGGGCAACATGCTGGCCTTCGGTTCGTCGGCCTCGGGCAAGATGGCTGACATGATCCAGGCCGTGTTCAAGGACGTGTCGCCGGATTCGATGAAGGGCGTGCGCGTCGTCTTCATCGGCCAGTCGGCCGACAACGCCCGCGTGCAGGCTGCCGTGCAGCCGACCGGTGCCGAGTACATTTTCGTCGAAGCCAAGTAAGACCGAGCCATGGCGGCCATGCTCCGGCATGGCCCGGGCGGCGCTCCGCAAGGGCGCCGCTGATGACCTGACCGGCCCGCGCGCCCGCGCTGGCCGGTCCTTGTCCCAAGGCGCGGGCGAGGAGTATCGCCATGTCGCTGAAAATCAACGAGCTCTGCGTCAACTGCGACGTATGCGAGCCGGCCTGCCCGAACCAGGCCATTGCGATGGGTGAAACCATCTACGTGATCGACCCTGCGCGCTGCACCGAATGCGTGGGCCATTTCGACGAACCGCAGTGCGTGGTCGTCTGCCCGGTCGAGTGCATCGATCCGGACCCGGAGATCGTGGAAACCGAAGACCAGCTGCTGGCCAAGCTGCGCCAGCTGCAGCACGATCACCCCGAACTCTACGCGGAGCCCCCATCCGAATGAAGACGCTGATCGTCCGTCCCCTGTTGCTGCTCGGCCTGCTGTTGAGCCCGATGGCCTGGGCCGACAGCCCGGCCCGTGCCGAGCGCCCCGATGGCGCGGCCATTGCCAGCGGCCACGCGCTGGCCACCCAGGCCGGCATCGACATCCTGGCGCAGGGCGGAAACGCCTTCGATGCTGCGGTGGCGGTGTCGTCCACGCTGGCGGTGGTCGAGCCGATCAGCTCCGGCCTGGGCGGCGGCGGCTTCTTCCTGCTGCACGACGCGGCCACCGGCAAGGACGTGATGCTGGATGCGCGCGAGACCGCACCGGCGGCGGCCACGCCGCAGGCCTTCCTCGACAAGCAGGGCAACCTGGACCGCGACCGCTCGGTCAACGGTGCCTGGTCGGCCGGCATTCCGGGCCTTCCCGCAGCGCTGGTCGAACTGTCGGCCAAGCACGGCAAGTTGCCGCTGTCGGCGTCGCTGCAACCGGCGATCCGCATCGCCCGCGAAGGCTTCCCGGTCTACGACCGCATGGCCAAGGGCTATGCCTCGCGCCGCGAAGTGATGGAGCGTTATCCCGGCACGCGTGAGGTCTACCTGCGCAACGGCAAGCCGGTCGCTACCGGTGACCTGTTCAAGCAGCCGGAACTGGCACAGACGCTGGAGCGCCTGGCGGCCGGTGGCTTCGATGGTTTCTACAAGGGCCAGACCGGCAAGCTGCTGCTGGCCGGCGTGAAGCAGGCCGGTGGCAAATGGACGGCCGAGGAACTGGCCGGCTACCGGGTGAAGCAGCGCGAGCCGATCGTCTTCAACTACAACGGCTGGAAGATCACCACCGCGCCGCCGCCGTCGTCCGGTGGCATCGCGCTGGCCAGCATGCTGCAGATCCTGGAAGGCTGGGACATCAGGCAGATGGATCCGGCGCACCGTACCCATCTGGTGGTGGAGTCGATGCGTCGCGCCTACCGTGACCGCACCTTCTTCCTCGGCGATCCGGATTTCGTGCAGATCCCGCAGAAGGTACTGACCAGCAAGGACTACGCACAGGGCCTGCGCGCCACCATCCACCCGGAGAAGGCCACGCCCAGCGACCTGCTGTCGGGCAACCCGACGCCGCTGGAAGACGACGAGACTACGCACTTCTCGATCATCGACCGCGACGGCAACCGCGTCGGCGCCACCCAGACCGTCAATCTGCTGTACGGCTCGGGTCTGATTCCCAGGGGCACCGGCGTGCTGCTGAACAACGAAATGGACGACTTCGCATTGAAGCCGGGCACGCCCAATGCGTTCGGCGTAATGGGCTACGCGGCCAATGCACCGAAGCCGGGCAAGCGCATGCTCAGCTCGATGACGCCGACCTTCATGGAGAACGACGACAAGGTGATCGTGCTGGGCACCCCGGGTGGCAGTCGCATCATCACCATGGTGCTGCTGGGCATCCTCGGCTACGACGCCGGCCTGGATGCGCAGCAGGTGGCTGCGTTGCCGCGTTACCACCACCAGTGGTTGCCGGACCTGATCGAAGCCGAGGACGATGCGTTCGACGCGGCCACGGTGAAGCAGCTGCAGGCGATGGGCCACAGGATCGACCTGCCGGGCGACACTGCTGCCGGTGGCCGCGGTTCCAGCCACGTCTGGGGTAACCTGCAGACCGTGGAATGGGACCGCAAGGTGAACCGACTGTTCGGTGGCAGCGACCCGCGCAACCCGGTGGGCAGTGCCCAGGTCGTGCCGGCCCGCTGATGCGGCGATAGCGCCGGGCCACGCCCGGCGGACGCAAACCTGAGAACCCCGCCACGGCGGGGTTTTCTGTTTCCTTTCTAGCGATTATTTAACGGGGTGCCGCCGATAATTGCCCTATGAAACTATGGTCGATTCGTGGAAACTCGCAGCGCCTGGACGGCGGTGCGATGTTCGGCAACGCACCGCGTGCGCTGTGGGAAAAATGGGCGGCACCGGACGAGCTCAATCGTATCGAGCTGGCCTGTCGTGCGTTGCTTGCCAGCCCGCTGGAAGGCAAGACGGTGCTGTTCGAAACCGGCATCGGTGCATTCTTCGATCCGCGCATGCGCGAGCGCTACGGCGTGCAGGAAAGCCAGCATGTGCTGATCGATTCGCTGCGCGAGGCGGGTTTCGAACATGAGGATATCGATGTGGTGGTGCTCAGCCACCTGCACTTCGACCACGCCGGCGGCCTGCTGGCGGCATGGAGCGAAGGGCGTGAACCGGAACTGCTGTTCCCCAACGCGACTTTCATGGTCGGCGCGCAGCACTGGCAGCGTGCGCTGCAACCGCACCCGCGCGACCGCGCCAGTTTCATCCCCGAGCTGCCCGGCCTGTTGCAGGCCAGTGGTCGCCTGGAAGTGGTGGAAGGCGAGTATTCAAAGGCACTCGGCCGCAGCGTGCGCTTCAGTTACAGCGACGGCCACACGCCGGGCCTGATGCTGGCTGAGATCGTCGGCCATGCGCATGCGGGCGAGGGCGCGCATGGCGGCGTGGTGTTCTGCGCCGACCTGATCCCGGGCCGCTCATGGGTGCATGTACCGATCACCATGGGCTACGACCGCAACGCCGAACTGCTGATCGACGAGAAGCGGCAGTTCCTTGAGGACAAGCTGGCGCGCAACGTGCATCTGTTCTTCACCCACGACCCGCAGGTGGCGCTTGCGCAGCTGGGGCGCGATGACAAGGGTCGATTCGTGACCCTGCATGAGCAGGGTGAACTGAAGGCGCGCGCGCTGGGGTGAGGGGTGTTGTCGGCAGGGCTTGCAGCCCTGCACCTGCTCGACGGCAACGTCAACGTCATAAGCGGGCTATCCGTGGGGTGGCGGGGCGGTGTCGGATTGCGGGGACGCCGCAGGTACGTCCCTGTAGGCTTGGCAGCCGCATCCATGCCGCTGACACCCCGCAATCCGACACCGCCCGCCTCTGACAGATGGCTGCGATCTGTCGGGGTCGGATCCCGTTGCTGCGCAACGGGCTCTGCCCCCATTCGATTGAATTGGGCGAGCGATCGCTACGACGCCTTCAGGCAGCTGCTCATGAAGGTCTTGCGCGCATCACCTGCCAGCTTCTTGGCGCCGGCGTCGGCATTGCACTTGCGCATGCGTTCCTGCGGGGTGGTCGCTGCCTTGCTTTCGGCGGCATGGCCACTGAGGCAGGCGCTCTGCGCGGTCTTGTAGGCGTCACCCTTCAAGCCCTTGTTCTTGGCCGAGCAGTCGGCCATGCGCTGCTGCTGCGGGGTGGTGGCATTGGCGGCCAGCGGCAGGCCGACCAGCAGGACGGCGGCCAGCAGGAAAGAGGCTTTCATCGGGAGCTCCAGGGGTGGCGGGTGCGCGGAGCATTCGCTTCCGGCCTGCAAGGCCATGTGAAGAATGCGCCCCGGGCCAAGAGCGCTTGCACCGGTGTTCAGATCGGCGTATTACTTAGCCAAATGGGTAAGTATGATCCTGACATCCAGGCGGTCTTCCAGGCGCTGGCCGACCCGACGCGCTGCGCGATCGTCGCCACGCTGGGGCAGGGGCCGCGCACCGTGTCGATGCTGGCCGAGCCGTTCGAGATGGCCTTGCCCTCGCTGATGAAGCATCTGGCCGTGCTGGAACGCAGTGGCGTGGTGCGCAGCCACAAGCAGGGGCGCATACGCACCTGCGAACTGGTGCCGGAACGGTTGGGCCAGGCTGAGCAATGGCTGGCCGCGCAGCGCGCCATGTGGGAAGCACGCGCCGAGCGCATGGTCGAATTTGTCGAAACCCTTCACCGACAGGAGCAGGCCCATGGCCGCAGACGCAGGTAACAACCCCGAGACCGATCTGGTCATCAGCCGCGTACTGAATGCACCGCGTGCCGCGCTGTGGCGGGCGTGGACCGACCCGGAGCTGCTGCGCCAGTGGTGGTGCCCGCAGCCGTGGACCACCGAAGTACGCGCGTTCGACCTGCGCCCGGGCGGGGCCTTCCACACCTTCATGCAGGGCCCCGACGGCGGCAGCAGTGACAACCCGGGCAGCTTCCTGGAGATCGTTCCGAAGCAGCGGCTGGTGTTCACCTCGATGCTGGGCGCGGGCTGGCGGCCGCAGTCACCGTGGCTGGGCTTCACCGCCATCATCACGATGGATGACGAGGACGCGGGCTGTCGATACACGGCGCGGGTAATGCACCCGGACAAGGCGCTGCGTGACCAGCATGAGCAGTTGGGGTTCTTCGACGGTTGGAACACCGCCATCGACCAGCTCGAAGCATTCGCGGCCGGTCTGTAGTGCGGCGTCTGGGGTCAGAGCCCTCTCCTGTGGAGACGGATCCGACCCCGCATCTAGTGGGGTCAGATCCCTTTCGGCACGAAAGGGCTCTGCCCCCTGATTCACCGGATCAACCAACGCGGGTACCGAAGATTCGGTCGCCGGCATCGCCCAGACCCGGCAGGATGTAGCCCTTCTCGTTGAGCTGGGCGTCGATGGCCGCGGTGTAGATCTCCACGTCCGGGTGCACGGCCTTGACCGCCTCGATGCCCTCCGGCGCGGCCACCAGGAAGATGCCCTTGATGCGGCGGGCGCCGGCGCGCTTGAGCATGTCGATGGTGGCGATCAGGGTGCCGCCGGTGGCCAGCATCGGATCCAGGATCAGCGCGTCGCGCTCTTCCAGGCGGCCGGTCAGGCGCTCGAAGTAGGGCACCGGCTGCAGGGTTTCCTCATCGCGCTGCAGGCCGACCACACTGACGCGCGCGGCCGGGATCAGCGACAGCACGCCGCTGAGCATGCCCAGGCCAGCACGCAGGATCGGCACCACGGTGATCTTGGCACCGGCGATGCGCTGCACGGTGACCGGGCCGGCCCAGCCGGGCAGGGTGTGCGGCTCGGTGTCCAGGTCGGCGGTGGCCTCGTAGGCCAGCAGGGTGCCCAGCTCGTTGGCCAGTTCGCGGAAATCCTTGGTGCTGAGCGCGGCGTTGCGCATCAGGCCGATCTTGTGCTGCACCAGCGGGTGGCGCACTTCGACGATCTTCATGGTCGGGAAGGGGAATCAGGAGAGAGACCACCATTTTGCCGGATTGCCGGGCCCAACCCCAAACCGGGCGCGCCAGCGTCGTACATGAAATGTGCAGACGCATGTCATGGCCATGCAACCTTGCGGACATACCGTGCAGACCCATTCTTAACAGGAATGGGGATTCCCAGTGCATATCAAGACTCCGTTGGCCGTTGCCATCACCCTGACACTGGCGATGGGGGCCGCGGCACCGCTGCAGGCTGCCGGGCAGCAGGCGGTCGCCGCCACCGGTGCCGTGGCCGCTGATGCGGTGGATCTGGACCGCATCGAAGTGCGCGCCCAGCTCGAATCGCAGATCCGCGCGGTCGACCTCAAGCGCAGCAGTGACGCGATCGAAGACGCGGTGTCCTCCGATGCGCTGGGCCAGTACCCGGACAAGAACGTTGCCGAGTCGCTGCAGCGGCTGCCCGGCATCAGCGTGACCCGCGACCAGGGCGAAGGCCGCTTCGTGGTCATCCGTGGCCTGGATGCCAATCTCAACAGCGTCAGCGTGGACGGCATCGCGGTGGGTACGCCGGAGGACTCCAGCCGCGCCGCACCGCTGGACGTCATCCCGTCCGATTCCACCGAACGCCTGCGCGTGGTGAAGTCGCCGACCCCGGACATGGCCGGCGACGCCATCGGCGGCGCGGTGCTGGTCGAGTCGGCCTCGGCGTTCGACCGCGACGGGCGCAGCCTGCGTGGCAAGATCGAAGGCAGCCACCAGCAGCTGTCCGGCGAGACCAGCCCGAAGGCGGCCTTCAACTACAGCGAAGTGTTCAACGACACCTTCGGCGTGGCGCTGGGCGTGAACTACCAGAAGCGGAAGTTCGAGTCGGACAACACCGAAGTGGAGTACGACGGCGAGGATGACGCCGCACCCGGTGACGTCACCGCGATCAACCTGCAGCACCGCAAGTACGAGATCGAGCGCAAGCGCATCGGCGCCAACCTCAACCTCGACTGGCGCCCGGACGAAGACAGCAGGTACTACCTGCGCACGCTGTACAGCCAGTTCGACGATGCCGAAACCCGCCAGCGCGTGATCTTCAACTTCGACGACGCCAAGATGGTCAACACCGGCACCGACCAGTACCGCCTGGACGGCATGCCGAAGGATTCGATCGACAAGCGCATGCGCTACCGCACCAAGAAGGAGAACACCTTCGCGGCCAGCCTGGGCGGCGAGAACAAGCTGAGCAACGCCGTGGTCGATTACCGGGTCGGCTACACCCGTACCGAAGAGCGCGTCAACGACGAGATGGAGGCGCGCTTCAAGCTCAACGGCAAGGCCTTCAATGGCACGCTGGACCAGCGCAGCCGCCTGCCCAGCTACAGTTTCGACAACCCGCAGTGGCTGGACAACGGCAACTACGCCTTCGACCGTTTCGTGCTTTCGCCCAAGCAGGTCAATGACAAGGAGCACAGCGCGCAGGTCAACGTGCGCTTCGACGGTGACAGCGGCAGCATCAAGATGGGCCTGCTGGGCCGCTGGCGCGACCGCGACGTCAATGTCGACGAGAGCGAGCTGCGCGTCGGCCCGAAGGTTGCGCTGTCGAGCTGGAGCACCTCGTCGCCGGAGTACCGCCACGGCACCCTGGGTGACGGCATGGATTCGGCGGCGATGCGCGCGTTCTGGGCGGCCAATGGCAGCCAGTACAGTGCGCGGCCGCAGGACGTTGGTGGCAATGCGATGACCTCTCTGGAAGAAGACTACACGGCCAGCGAGGACATCTTCGCCAGCTATGTGATGGGCACCTGGGACATCGGCGCGCTGCGCATCATCGGCGGCGTGCGGGTGGAGAACACCCAGTTCAAGGCGACGGGCAACCAGGTCGACGTGGCGGCCAACGGCCGCAGCTTCACCGTCACCCCGCGCGTGGCCAACAGCAGCTACACCAACGTGCTGCCGGGCCTGCACCTGCGCTATGACGCCGCGGACGACTGGGTGCTGCGTGCCTCGGCCAACAAGACCGTGGCGCGCCCCTCGTTCGGCGATATCTCGCCGCGCGTGGGCTACAGCCGCGGTGACGAGGAAGTGCGCCTGGGCAATCCGGAGCTGGATCCGTACGAATCGAAGAACATCGACCTGTCGGTGGAGAAGTACATCGGCAGCAGCGGCATCGTCTCGCTGGGCCTGTTCCACAAGTCGATCGACGGCTACATCGTGCAGACCGTGCGTACCAACGACCCGGCCTACGGTGGTTACGACGTGACCCAGCCGATCAACGGCCGCAAGGCCACCGTGCGCGGTGCGGAATTCAACTGGCAGCAGCAGCTGGCGTTCCTGCCGGCCGGCCTGGACGGGCTGCTGGTCGGTGCCAGTGGCACCTGGCTGGACACCGAGTTCGACGCGGGGATCGAGGATCGTGCCGGTGAGGACTTCACCCTGCCGCGCGCGTCCAAGCACGTCTACAGTGCGCACATCGGCTACGAGAAGTATGGTCTGAGCACGCGGTTGGCGGCGGTGTACCGCAGTGAGTACCTCGATAGTATCGGCAAGGGCCGCGCCTTCGACATCTATGTCGCACCCAATACCCAGCTCGACTTCTCGCTGGACTACAAGTTCACCCCGCGCGTGAGCATGTACTTCGAAGCGCAGAACCTGCTGGACAAGCCGCTTGAGCTGTACCAGGGCACGCGCTCGCGCACCCTGCAGATGGAAGAGTATGGCCGCACCTACGCGCTGGGCCTGAAGGTGGCACTGTGATGGCGCGTCGCATCACCCTGCTGGCTTCCGCACTGGCCGCGACCCTGGTGGCTGGCTGCACGCCGGCCACCGGCAACGATCCGTCCGTGGCCACGCCCGAGGCAAAGGCCGCAGCCGAGCGTGCGGTGACCACCATCGCCGAGGCGTTCCTTTCGCCGATGACGCCGGCCGACAACATCGATTCCCCTGCTGCCTGGCGCGCACCTGACGGAACGCTGTGGTTGATTGCCACTGCCAAGGCCACCGACAAGCTGGTGGTCTACGACGGCAGCACCGGCCAGCACCTGCGCGACGTCGGCAGCAGCGGCGCCGCGCCCGGGCAGTTCGACCGCCCAAACGGGATTGCGGTGACCGACGACCTGCTGTGGATCGTGGAGCGCGACAATCACCGCGTACAGGTGCTGGGCCTGCCGGACTTCACCCCGCTGGCGACGTTCGCTGCCGAGGACCTGCGCAAGCCGTACGGGCTGTGGGTCGACCGCCGTGCCGATGGCTACAGCGTCTACGTCACCGACTCCTGGGACAACGGCGAGGATGCACAGGGGCGTGACATCCTGCCGCCGCTGGCGGAGCTGGACAAGCGCGTGCGCCAGTACCACGTGACCCGCGACGGTGCGAAGGTCGAGGCAACGCTCGTCGCCAGCATCGGTGACACCAGCGAAGCCGGTGCGCTGCGCGTGGTCGAATCGATCTGGGGCGACCCGGACAACGGTCGCCTGTTGATCGCCGAAGAGGACGAGCGCTACGCCAGCGAATTCAAGGTCTACACCCTGGCCGGGCGTTTCACCGGCACCACCTTCGGCCGCGATGTGTTCAAGGCGCAGGCCGAAGGCGTGACCCTGCGCACCTGCGGCAAGGATGGGTGGTGGATCACCACCGAACAGGGCAAGCAGCGCAGCGTGTTCCACCTGTTTGATCGCCACACGTTGAAGCCAGTGGGCGCCTTCCAGGGCAATACCGTGGCCAACACCGATGGCATCTGGCTGATGCAGCAGCCCAGCGCGCGCTTCCCGCATGGTGCGCTGTACGCAGTGCATGATGACCAGGGCGTGGTGGCGTTCGATTGGGAGAGCATTGCCAAGCAGCTGGCGCTGCCGTTGGAGTGTGGCGCATGAGCCGGCCCTGGGTGATGCGCGCGCGGGTGTTGGGCCTGCTGTTGGCCGTGCCGTCGCTGTCGTTCGCGGCGGCCGAACCGAATACGCAGGTGCCGGTGGGCAGTCGCCATTACGCAGCGACAGCGCTGCCGGACCGTATCGTAGCCTCGCCCGCAGCCGATCCCGGTCACGGTTTCGCCGTGGCCTGGCGCACCGATGGCAGTGTGCAGGCGCCGTTGCTGGAAATCGCCCTGGCCGCTGATTCACCGGCCATCGAGGGCATCCGCCAGATCCGCGCGACGACCCGTGCGCTGCAGACCGAGAACGGCTCGTCACACCATCATCGTGCCGACGTCGATGGGCTGCAGCCGGACACCCTGTACGTCTACCGCGTGCAGGGCAACGGCAGCTGGAGTGCCTGGAACCAGCTGCGCACGCTGGCCAGCGCCGAGCAGCCGCTGACCCTGCTGTACTTCGGCGACACCCAGAACAAGAACCTCAGCCATGTCAGCCGCGTGGTGCGCGCCGCGCAGAAGGCGGCGCCGGACGCGCGCGTGAGCTTGTTCGCAGGCGATCTGGTCAGTGGCGGCGACAACATGGACGACAGCGAGTGGGGCGAGTGGTTCGCCGCCACCGGCTGGTTGGCGCAGGAAACGCTGGTGGCGCCGGCGATCGGCAACCACGAATACTTCGAGGAGTTCGAGGACACCCCGCAGGAGCGTCGGGTGCTGGGCCGGCACTGGCCGGTGACGTTCGCGCTGCCGGGCAATGGTGCCGCCGCCGCCCAGCAGACCAGCTACTGGTTCGACGCGCAGGCGGCGCGCGTGGTGGTGCTTGACGGTACTTCGGCACTGGATCTGGGCACGGCCAAGGCGCAGGCGCAGTGGCTGGACAAGGTGCTGACGGCAAACCCGCAGCCGTGGACCCTCGTGCTGCTGCACCAGCCGTTCTATTCGCCCCGCGAGGGGCGCGAGAATGCCGCGCTGCGAGATGTGCTGCTGCCGGTGGTGCGTCGCCACAAGGTGGATCTGGTGCTGCAGGGCCACGATCACACCTACGGACGCCGTGGCGAAGGGCAGGCAGCGACGCCGCAGTACGTGGTGACCGTGGCCGGCCCGAAGCAGTACCGCCTTTCCGATGAAGCGCGCAGGACGATGGATCCGGTGGCCGAGGATACCCAGCTGTTCCAGGTGCTGCGCATCGACCCACAGCGCCTGCGCTACGAAGCGCGTACGGTGACAGGACGCCTGTACGACAGCTTTGAACTGCGTCGCGATGCCCAGGGCAGCAAGCAGCGTACCGAGCTGACCGAAGGGCGCATCGCACCACGCGACTGCCCGCGTGCGCGGACCGCCAAGGGTCGCGCTGACCGTTGCTGGGAATGAGGAGATCCGGATGAACGCTGCACGCCGTCTTGTCCCCATGGCTGCCATCGGCGGCGCCCTGCTGCTGCTCGCGACAGCGGTGACCGCCGCGGATGCTGTGCTGCACCCGTTGCTGGTGGCGCAGCCGAAGCAGGCGCCGCAGGAGGTGAATCTGGCCGTGGAGATTCCTGCGGGCAGCTTCACCAAGTACGAGATCAAGGAAGACGGCCTGGTGCATGTGGACCGCTTCCAGTCGATGCCGGTCGCCTATCCGGCCAACTACGGCTCGATGCCGCGGACGTTGGCAGGCGACAACGATCCGCTGGACGCGCTGGTGCTGACCCGCGAGCCGCTGCATCCGGGCGTGATCGTGCGCTTCCGCCCGATCGGCTACCTGAAGATGATCGACGGCGGCGAGCACGATGAGAAGATCATCGGCCTGCCCACCGACAAGGTGGATCCGAGCTACGCCGGCATTCGCGATCTGGACGATCTGCCGGAGATCGAGCGGCAACGCATCGAGGCGTTCTTCCGGGTCTACAAGGACCTGCCGGCCGGGCGCAATCCGGTGCAGCTCAACGGCTGGGGCAACGCCGCCGAGGCGCGCGCGCTGATCAGCGAGGCGATGCAGCGCTTCAACCAGTAGATCCACGCGATGCGTGGATGTTGCGCCCACGCATCGCCTTCACCGCCGCCGGCTATCATGTGCGCCTTCCAGAACGAAGGCGGTGTCTGTGTCGGTAGCGTTGCTATGGTTCCGCCGTGATCTGCGGCTGCAGGATAATCCGGCCCTGCAGGCCGCGTTGGATGCCGGTCACGACGTGGTACCGGTCTACCTGCACGCACCGCATGAGGAAGGCGAGTGGGCACCGGGTGCGGCCTCCGATGCGTGGCGCCACCGTTCGCTGGCGGCGCTGGATGCCGACCTGCGCACGCGTGGCTCTTCGCTGGTGCTGCGCAGCGGTGACAGCCTGCCAACGCTGCAGGCGCTGATCGGGCAGACCGGCGCTGAAGCGGTGTACTGGAACCGCAAGTACGAACCTGCCACGCAGCCACGCGATGCCACCATCAAGCGCACGCTGCGCGAGCAGGGTGTCGATGCGCAGAGCTGCAATGGCAGCCTGCTGTTCGAGCCCTGGGACATTGCCACCCAGCAGGGCCAGCCGTACAAGGTGTTCACCCCGTACTGGCGCAATGTGCTCAGCCATTGGCGCCTGCCCGCGCTGCAGGCCGCGCCGGAGACGCTGCCGGTACATTCGGTCGACAGCCTCGCGCTGGACGAGTTGCAGCTTGCGCCGACGCTGGACTGGGACACCGGTTTCTGGGAGCACTGGCAGCCGGGCGAGACCGGGGCGCTGGAAGCGCTGTCCGTGTTCGAGGACGGCGCCCTGCGCGGCTACCGGGAGCAGCGTGACCTGCCGGACCGGGTCGGGACCTCGCGAATGTCGCCGCACCTGCATTTCGGCGAGATTGCGCCGTGGCGCATCGCCCACGCGCTGGAGGGGCTGCGCAGCGCCGGTACCGACGCCGACATCGATGGTTACCTGCGCCAGCTGGGCTGGCGCGACTTCGCCTATCACCTGCTGCACCACTTCCCGAAGACGCCCACCGACAATCTCAATCCGCGCTTCGATCGCTTTCCCTGGGCGGACCCCAGCGCCGCGCAGCTGCGCGACTGGCAGCGCGGCCACACCGGCGTGCCGATCGTCGATGCCGGTCTGCGCGAGCTGTGGCACACCGGCTACATGCACAACCGGGTGCGGATGATCGTCGCCAGCTACCTGTGCAAGCACCTGCGCGCGCACTGGCTGCACGGCGCGCGCTGGTTCTGGGACACCCTGGTCGATGCCGACCTGGCCAACAACACGATGGGCTGGCAGTGGGTGGCGGGAACCGGTGCCGATGCCGCGCCGTACTTCCGTGTGTTCAACCCCGTGACCCAGGCCGAGAAGTTCGATCCACAGGCGCGCTACATCAGCCACTGGGTACCCGAACTGGCCGCGCTGCCGGTGAAGGCGCGGTTTGCGCCCTGGCAGCATCCGCAATTGCTGGCCGCGCATGCGCCGGGCTATCCGCGCACGCCGCTGGTGGACCTGGCCGCCGGACGCGATGCCGCGTTGGCGGCCTACCGCCAGTCGGGGGCAGGGTAAAGTGCTGGCTGAGCGAGCCAGTCAGTTAGCTGAACGCGCCCCTGTCGAGGGCATGGATCATCATTCCGGCATCGCATCGGGCTGTTTATTCTCTTTGCGCCCGCAGGCCGCCGGCCGACCGGAAACCAAGGAGAACCTCATGATCCGTAACACCACCCGCAACGTCGCACTGGCCCTGATGAGTGCGGCCGTCCTGTCGGCCTGCGCCACCGGCGGCTCCTACGTACAGAGTGACCAGTACGGCAACCCGACCGAGCAGCAGAACCGCACCGGCCGCAACGCCCTGATCGGTACCGCCATTGGTGTGGCCGCTGGTCTGCTGACCGGCGACAGCGCCACCGAGCGTCGTCAGCATGCGCTGATCGGTGCCGGTATCGGCGCACTCAGCGGCGCCGCCGTTGGCCAGTACCAGGATCGCCAGGAACGCGCGCTGCGTGAGCGCACTGCCAACACCGGCATCGATGTGCAGCGCCAGGGCGACAACATCATGCTGAACCTGCCCGACGGCATCACCTTCGACTTCGGCAAGTCGACCCTGAAGCCGCAGTTCTACGGTTCGCTCAATGGCGTTGCCGGTACCCTGCGCGACTACAACCAGACCATGATCGAAGTGGTCGGCCATACCGACAGCATCGGCAGCGACGCGGTCAACAACCGCCTGTCGAAGGAACGTGCCGACTCGGTGGCGCAGTACCTGATCGGCCAGGGCGTGCAGAGCGTGCGCATTGAAACCCTGGGCGCCGGCAAGTCCTACCCGATTGCCGACAACAGCACCGATGCCGGCCGCGCCAAGAACCGCCGCGTCGAGATCCGTGTGATTCCGCTCAAGCAATAACGCATGGCGTTATTGCGGTTCCGGCGCAGCCGGAACGAAAATGCCGCCCTTGCAGGCGGCATTTTTGTAGGTGCCGAGCTTGCTCGGCACGCCGATGGCGTTGCCGGTCGCGGCTTCTCCCAACGGTGCCTACCAAGGTCGGCATCTACCGGAAGCCGGGCGCACGCGGAACGAAAATGCCGCCCTTGCAAGCGGCATTTTTGTAGGTGCCGAGCTTGCTCGGCACGCCGATAGCGCTCCCGTTCGCGGCTTCTCCCAACGGTGCCGACCAAGGTCGGCATCTACCGGAAGCCGGGCGCACGCGGAACGAAAATGCCGCCCTTGCAAGCGGCATTTTTGTAGGTGCCGAGCTTGCTCGGCACGCCGATAGCGCTCCCGTTCGCGGCTTCTCCCAACGGCGCCGACCAAGGTCGGCATCTACCGGAAGCCGGGCGCACGCGGAACGAAAATGCCGCCCTTGCAGGCGGCATTTTTGTAGGTGCCGAGCTTGCTCGGCACGCCGATGGCGTTGCCGGTCGCGGCTTCTCCCAACGGTGCCGACCAAGGTCGGCATCTACCGGAAGCCGGGCGCACGCGGAACGAAAATGCCGCCCTTGCAAGCGGCATTTTTGTAGGTGCCGAGCTTGCTCGGCACGCCGATAGCGCTCCCGTTCGCGGCTTCTCCCAACGGCGCCGACCAAGGTCGGCATCTACCGGAAGCCGGGCGCACGCGGAACGAAAATGCCGCCCTTGCAGGCGGCATTTTTGTAGGTGCCGAGCGTTGCTCGGAACACCGATAGCGCCCGTAGAGTCGAGCTCGACCCTACGGAATGCCGGCAGATCCACGCCATGCGTGGATGCTTCCGGTCATGCCGCCGAAGCGGCCACCTTCTCCAGGATGCGCTTGCCGCTGCTTTCCAGCGCGGCATCTTCCTGCGCCTTCTGCTGCTGTGCCAGCTTCGCGCCGGGGCACTGCGCCAGCATGTAGTTGGCATCGAAGTTGAGCTTCTCGACCAGGAAGTCGACAAACGCACGCACCTTCGGCGAGACCAGGCGGCCACCGGCGAACACCGCGTTGAAATCCACTTCCGGCCCGGTCCAGCCGGCCAGCACGCGGCGCACCATGCCCGACTCGACGAACGGCTTGGCCATCACGTCACCGGTCAACAGCAGGCCTTCGCCACACACCAGCGCACCGTTCAGCGCAGACATGTCGTTGGCGGTCATCAGCGGGGTGACCGGGAAGTCGCGCAGCTCGCCGCCGTTCTCGCCGAGCTGCCAGGTGAAGCGCGGCGAGTTGCCGGTGTGGTAGGGCTTGCGCATCGCCAGGATGCGGTGGAACTGCAGCTCCTCCGGATGCAGCGGCTCGCCGTAGCGTTCGATGTAGGCCGGGCTGGCGAACACCTGCGTGCGCAGGCTGCCCAGCTTGCGCGCCACCAGGTTGGAATCGGGCAGGGCACCCACACGCAGCGCAAGGTCGGCTTCACCTGCAATCAGGTCCAGCTTCTCGTTGCCCATATGCATGTCCAGCCGGATCTCCGGGTACTGCGCGTGGAACTGGCCCAGCAGCGGGGCGATCCAGGTGATGCCGATCGAATAGGGCACGGTGAAGCGCAGCCAGCCACGCGGACCGGACTGCAGCTGGCTCACCGCGCTCTCGGCTTCTTCCAGCTCGCGGGCGATGCGCTGGCAATGTTCGTGGTAGATCGAACCGGCTTCGGTCAGGCCGAGGCGGCGCGTGGTCCGGTGCAGCAGGCGCGCGCCCAGGCGTGTTTCCAGTTCCTGCACTTTGCGGCTGACCGTAGTCTTGGGCAGGCCGAGCGATTTGGCAGCGGCAATGAAGCTGCCTTGCTCAACCACTTTGACGAAGATCAGCGTCTCGTTGAGATCGTGGGACATGGTCGGGGGATCCTGGACGTCGGGGATGGGACAATCGTGACAGAACGATTGGACCGGGAGCGGGATGATTATTCCCCTTAATCAGGACTAATCAAGTAAAGGTTTGAGGTCTATCGTGGCGCCATTCGTTAATTGGAGCCCGTCCGCCATGAGCCTGCGCAACATTCTTGCCCGACTCCGGAACGCCGGCCAGAACACCCTGGACCTGGCGATGACCGTCGAAGCCCGTCCGAGTTCCTTGGTACACAAGGACTTTCGTGAGTTTACCGCGCCCATGCGTCAGCAGCGTGGCGGTGTCATCCGGCTGATCCCCCATGGGGGTGACCGGCTGCGTCGAATTGGGACTATCCCGGATTTGGGAGGAAATGTCCCGTGAATGGGATGCTGACGCCCGAAGTCCTGGTCCTGGGCGGTACCGGCGCCGTCGGCCAGGGCGTGGTCGGTGCGCTGCTGGAAGCGGGCAGCCCAGTGCTGGTGGTGGGCCGCGATCCGGGCCGGCTGGCCGCGCTGCACGAGCAGTTCGCCGATGAGCCGGGGCTGGAGACGGTGTTGGGTTCGCTCAGCGACGACGGCTCGGCGCGCGCGCTGGCCGAGCGCATCGCGCAGCGCCCGCGCCCGCTGGCAGCGGTGATCGCGGCCATGGGTGGCCCGTATCGCCGCGGCCGCGTGATTGATCGCAATGGCGATGAACTGCTCGGCGCGATGCAGGCCGATCTGATGCCGCACGTGCATGCGGTGCGTCACCTGCTGCCGCTGCTGCAGGACAACGTGCACGCGCGCCGCTACGTGATGATCGGCAGCCCGGCGGCGGTCAAGCCGTGGGCGGGCTACGGCGAAAGCTCGATCACCGCGGCGGCGATGCGCATGTACGCGCAGGTGGTGCACCAGGAGGCACAGGCACTGGGCGTACGCGCGCAGATGCTGGAAGTCTGCAGCCCGGTCTGTACCCCGGCCAATGCCGCCAATGCCTGCATCGAGTGGCCCAGCTCGCTGCTGGTCGGCCGTCGCGTGGTTTCGCTGCTGGATGGTTGCCGTGACAACCGCGCGATCGTGCGCTGTGACAGCAGCGACGCCGAACTGCCACGCGGCCTGCTGCACCTGGAGATTCCTCCCTTGTGGCGCGATACCGCCGGCGTCGCTTGACCTCGACCAAGGTTGAGGTCGCAGTATTCGCCGCCGCTTTTTGCAACACGTTTTCCCATTGCTGTACCACCCCTCCGTACGGATGCATGCCATGACTTCCCCCAATACCACCCCACATCGTTTCGGCCATCGCATCGCGATGGTTGGCGTGTCGATCCTCGCCGCAGCCGTGCTGGCAGCGTGCAGCGGCGGCCATGCCGAAGAAGCCGGTGCGCCGCCGCCGCCGCAGGTCAGCGCCGCGCCGGTGCTGGTCAAGCAGGTCAGCCAGTGGGACGAGTTCAGCGGCCGCGTCGAAGCGGTACAGAGCGTTGAACTGCGTCCGCGCGTGTCCGGCTACATCGACAAGGTCAACTATGTCGAAGGCCAGGAAGTGAAGAAGGGCGAAGTGCTCTTCACCATCGACGCGCGCAGCTACCAGGCCGAGTACGATCGCGCCGCCGCCGAACTGGCCCGCGCCCGCACCCAGGCCACGCTGGCCCGCAGCGAATCCGAGCGTGCCAAGCGGCTGTCCGAGCAGCAGGCGATCTCCACCGAGACCGCCGAGCAGCGTCGCGCCGCCGCCGACCAGTCCGGTGCCGCCGTGCAGGCGGCGCAGGCCGCGCTGGATGCGGCGCGCCTCAACCTGGAGTTCACCAAGGTGCGTGCACCGATCGACGGCCGTGCCGGCCGCGCGATGGTCACCGCCGGCAACCTGGTCACCGCCGGCGACAGCGCCAGCGTGCTGACCACGCTGGTCTCGCTGGATACCGTGTTCGTCTACTTCGATGCCGACGAAAGCACCTTCCTGCGCTATGCCCAGATGGCACGCAAGGGCGAGCGCCCGAGCGAGCGTGACAGCCAGCTGCCGGTGAAGGTCGGCCTGTCCGGTGAAGAAGGCTACCCGCATGCGGGCAAGGTCGACTTCCTCGACAACCAGGTCGCGCGCAGCACAGGCACCATCCGCGTCCGCGCGCTGCTGGACAACGCCGACCGCCAGTTCACGCCGGGCCTGTTCGCCCGCGTGCAGCTGCTCGGCAGCGGCCAGTTCCAGGCTCTGCTGATCGACGACAAGGCGGTGCTGACCGACCAGGACCGCAAGTACGTCTACGTGGTCGACAAGGATGGCAAAGCGCAGCGCCGTGACATCCAGCTCGGCCGCACCGCCGACGGACTGCGCATTGTCGAGCACGGCCTGGCAGCCGGTGACAAGGTGATCATCGACGGCGTGCAGAAGGTCTTCATGCCGGGCATGCCGGTGCAGGCCAAGGCGGTGGCGATGCAGCCACAGCCGGCGCCGGCACCGGGCCGCGATGCCACCGCTGCCCTGAAGCACTGATCCACGTCTCCGCTTAGCTGCCGGCGCCAGCGGCAGCCTTCCCTGCCTTCGTCATCTCGGCGAGGGGCGGGGCGGCTGTTGCCCGCCGAACGCCTTTCCCAGGAATTCCTCCATGGACTTTTCCCGTTTCTTCATCGACAGGCCGATCTTCGCGGCGGTGCTGTCGATCGTGATCTTCGCCGCAGGCCTGATCACGATTCCGATCCTGCCGATCAGCGAGTACCCGGAAGTGGTGCCGCCGTCGGTGGTCGTGCGCACGGTGTATCCGGGCGCCAACCCCAAGGTCATCGCCGAGACCGTTGCCACGCCGCTTGAAGAGGCCATCAACGGCGTCGAAGGCATGATGTACCTGAAGTCGGTGGCCGGTTCCGATGGCGTGCTGCAGATGACCGTGACCTTCCGCCCGGGCACCGACCCGGACGCGGCGGCGGTGAAGGTGCAGAACCGCGTGGCGCAGGCGCAGGCGCGCCTGCCCGAGGACGTGCGCCGGCAGGGCGTGACCACGCAGAAGCAGTCGCCGACCTTCCTGATGGTGGTGCACCTGACCTCGCCGCAAGGCAAGTACGACACCCTGTACCTGCGCAACTACGCGCGACTGCACGTCAAGGATGCGCTGGCGCGTATCCCCGGCGTCGGTGACGCGCAGATCTTCGGTGGTGGCGACTACGCCATGCGCGCCTGGCTGGACCCGGACAAGGTGGCCTCGCGTGGCTTGACCGCCAGCGACGTGGTGCGCGCCATGCGCGAGCAGAACGTGCAGGTGTCGGCCGGCCAGCTCGGCGCCGAACCGTTGCCGAACAGCCAGTTCCTGACCCTGATCAATGCCCAGGGCCGCCTGAAGACCGAAAAGGAATTCGGCGACATCGTGCTCAAGAGCGGCACCGATGGCGAGATCGTGCGCCTGGCCGACGTGGCCCGCCTGGAACTGGGTGCCGGCGACTACACCCTGCGCTCGCAGCTGGACGGCAAGAACGCGGTGGGTATCGGTGTCTTCCAGTCGCCCGGTGCCAACGCGCTGGAAATCCGCGACCAGGTCATCTCGACGATGGACGAGATGCAGAAGACCATGCCGGCCGATGTGAAGTACGAAGCGGTGTATGACACCACCATCTTCGTGCGCGATTCGATCAAGGCCGTGGTCTCCACGCTGCTGGAAGCCATCGCGCTGGTGGTGCTGGTGGTGATCCTGTTCCTGCAGACCTGGCGTGCTTCGATCATCCCGCTCATCGCGGTGCCGGTGTCGGTGGTGGGTACCTTCGCTGCGCTGTACCTGCTGGGCTTCTCGATCAACACGCTGAGCCTGTTCGGACTGGTGCTGGCGATCGGTATCGTGGTCGATGACGCGATCGTGGTGGTGGAGAACGTCGAGCGCAACATCGAAGAAGGCCTGTCGCCCACCGCGGCGGCACACCAGGCCATGCGTGAAGTGTCCGGCCCGATCGTGGCGATCGCACTGGTGCTGTGTGCTGTGTTCGTGCCGATGGCCTTCCTGTCCGGTGTCACCGGCCAGTTCTACAAGCAGTTCGCGGTCACCATCGCCATCTCTACGGTGATCTCGGCGATCAACTCGCTGACCCTGTCGCCGGCCCTGGCCGCGCGTCTGCTGAAGGCCCATGGCGCCCCGAAGGACGGCCCGAGCCGCCTGATCGACCGCCTGTTCGGCTGGGTGTTCCGTCCGTTCAACCGCTTCTTCAAGTCCAGTTCGGAGAAGTACGAGCTTGGCGTGGCTCGCATCCTTGGCCGTCGCGGCGCGGTGTTCGTGGTCTACGCGATCCTGCTGGTCGGTACCGGTGTGATCTTCAAGCTGGTGCCGCCGGGCTTCATCCCGACCCAGGACAAGCTGTACCTGATTGCCGGTGTGAAGCTGCCGGAAGGCTCGTCGATCGCGCGCACCGATGAAATGCTGCGCAAGGTCGCCAAGATCGCCCAGGAAACCGACGGCGTGGCCCACACCATTTCGTTCCCGGGCCTGAACGCGCTGCAGTTCACCAATACGCCGAACACCGGTGTGGCGTTCATTCCGCTCAAGCCGTTCGCCGAGCGTCATGGCCGTACCGCTGCGCAGATCAATGCCGAGATCAACCAGAAGATCGCCGGGCTGCAGGAAGGCTTCGCCTTCGCGATGATGCCGCCGCCGATCCTCGGCCTGGGCAACGGCAACGGCTACCAGATGTTCATCGAGGACCGTGGCAACCTGGGCTACGGCGCGCTCCAGAACGCCGTGCAGGCGATGCAGGGCACCGTCGCGCAGACCCCGGGCATGGCCTTCCCGATTTCCAGCTACCAGGCCAACGTGCCGCAGCTGGATGCCGAGGTGGACCGCGTGAAGGCGAAGGCACAGGGCGTGCAGCTCACCGAGCTGTTCGACACGCTGCAGACCTACCTGGGTTCGGCCTACGTCAACGACTTCAACCAGTTCGGCCGTACCTGGCAGGTGATCGCGCAGGCCGACGGTCCGTTCCGCGAGACGGTCGAGGACATCGGCAAGCTGCGTACCCGCAACGACCGCGGCGAAATGGTGCCGATCGGTTCGATGGTCACCATCAAGCAGACCTTCGGCCCGGACCCGGTGCTGCGCTTCAACGGTTACCCGGCTGCGGATCTGGCCGGTGAAGCCGACCCGCGCCTGCTGTCCTCGGCCGAAGCGATGAACAAGCTGACCGAGATCGCCGGCAAGGTGCTGCCGGTGGGCATGACCACCGAATGGACCGACCTGAGCTACCAGCAGGCCACCCAGGGCAAGGCCGCCTTCATCGTGTTCCCGGTGGCGATCATGCTGGCCTTCCTGGTGCTGGCTGCGCTGTACGAGAGCTGGTCGCTGCCGCTGGCGGTGATCCTGATCGTGCCGATGACCCTGCTGTCCGCGCTGTTCGGTGTGTGGCTGACCGGTGGCGACAACAACGTGTTCGTGCAGGTCGGTCTGGTGGTGCTGATGGGCCTGGCGTGCAAGAACGCGATCCTGATCGTCGAGTTCGCCAGAGAGCTGGAGATGGGCGGCAAGGGCATCGTCGAAGCCGCGCTGGAAGCCTGCCGCCTGCGTCTGCGCCCGATCGTGATGACCTCCATCGCGTTCATCGCCGGCACCGTGCCGCTGGTGCTGTCGCACGGTGCAGGCGCCGAAGTGCGCTCGGTGACCGGTATCACCGTGTTCGCCGGCATGCTGGGCGTGACCCTGTTCGGCCTGTTCCTCACCCCGGTGTTCTACGTGGCCCTGCGCAAGTTCGTCACCCGCAACGGCGGTGGCCAGCTGGTGCAGCACGGCGAGCCGACCATCCACCACTGACATGGAACCCCGTCGCCGCCGGTCACTGGCCGGCGGCGGCCTCCCCCTCACAAGGCATGAATCCATGAATACCCATCAGAACAAGATCGCGCTGGTCACCGGCGCCACCCGCGGTATCGGTGCCGAGACCGTGCGCCAGCTGGCCCAGGCCGGCGTGCACACGCTGCTGGCCGGCCGCAAGCGCGAGACCGCCGTGGAGCAGGCGCTGAAGCTGCAGGCTGAAGGCCTGCCGGTGGAAGCCATCCAGCTGGACGTGACCGATGCGGCCAGCATCGCCGAAGCGGTCGAGCAGGTGCGCCAGCGCCATGGCCGCCTCGACATCCTGGTCAACAACGCCGGCATCATGATCGAGAACCCGGCGCAGGCGCCGTCGGAACAGTCGCTCGATACCTGGAAGCGCACCTTCGACACCAACGTGTATGCGCTGGTGGCGGTCACCCAGGCCTTCCTGCCGCTGGTCAAGCAGGCCAAGTCCGGCCGCATCGTCAACGTCTCGAGCATGCTCGGCTCGCAGACCCTGCATGCCGACCCGGCCTCGGGCATCTACGATTTCAAGGTCCCGGCCTACAACGCCTCCAAGGCGGCGGTGAACAGCTGGACCCTGAGCCTGGCCTACGAACTGCGCAACACCCCGATCAAGGTCAACACCGTGCATCCCGGGTACGTGAAGACCGACATGAACGGTGGCAACGGGGAGATCGAGATCAGCGAAGGCGCACGTTCCAGCGTGGAAATGGCGCTGATCGGTGAATCCGGCGCCAGCGGCAGCTTCACCTACCTGGGCGAGGTGCTGCCATGGTGATCCGCACGTTGGCGATGGCCGTCTCCAGCCTGGTGCTGGCAGGCTGTGTCAGCGTCGGCCCGAACTACAAGGCGCCGGTGCAGGAACCGGTGGTTCTGCAGGGTGCCCAGCAGCCGGTGTTCAGCACCGCCTCGCCGGTGGCCAGCTGGTGGGCGCAGTTCGATGATCCGGTGCTGGAGCAGCTGGTGCACGGTGCGCTGTCGGACAACCTCGACCTGCGCGTGGCCGTGGCCCGCGTCAGCCAGGCCCGCGCGGTGTTCGTCGAAAGCCGTTTCGACCAGGCCCCGCACGTCACCGCAGGCGGCAGCTACGACCGCCGCAAGCAACCCGATCCGCAGCTGGGTGGGCAGCGGGTGTTCAGTGAAAGCTACCAGCTCGGCTTCGACGCCGGCTGGGAGCTGGATCTGTTCGGCCGCAAGCGCCGTGCTGCCGAAGCCGCGCGCGCCGACCTCGACGCCGAGCAGGCCAATCTGGCCGACGCGCAGGTGCTGGTCGCCGCCGAAGTGGCACGCAACTACTTCGAGCTGCGCGGTACGCAGAAGCGCATCGCCGTGGCCCAGCACACCCTGGTAAACCTGCGCGATACGCAGAAGCTGACCGAGGCACGCTGGGAACTGGGTGCCGGCAGCGAGCTGGATGTGCAGAGCAGCCGTGCCCGCTTGAAGGCGATCGAGGCCGACATCCCGCTGCTGGAAGTGGCCGAGACGCAGTCGCGCAACCGCCTGGCCGTGCTGCTGGGCCAACGCCCGGAAGTGCTGGCCGACATGCTGGCACCGCATGAGGTGCCCGCTTTCGCCAAGGCACTGCCGTTGGGTGATACCCGCGAACTGCTGCGCCAGCGTGCCGACGTGCGTGTGGCCGAGCGTCGCCTGGCCGCTGCCACGGCACGCGTAGGTGTGGCCACCGCCGATCTGTTCCCGCGGCTGTCGCTGTCCGGTTTTGTCGGCTTCCTCGGCGGTGATGCCAGCGGCCTGGTCAACGGCAACAACAAGGCGTGGTCGCTGACGCCGTCGCTGAGCTGGGCGGCATTCGATTTCGGCACCGTGCGCGCACGCCTGCGGGCCAGCAAGGCCGAGGCCGAAGGCGTTGCCGCCCAGTACGAGCAGGCGGTGCTGCTGGCCCTGGAAGACACCGAGAATGCACTGACCCGCTATTCCAAGCAGCAGGCGCGGTTGGGCATCGTGGTCGAACAGGCGCAGGCGGCGCGGCGGGCCGAGTCGCTGGCGCAGATCCGCTACCGCGAGGGTTCGGAAGATTTCCTGACCCTGCTGGATGCGCAGCGCACGCAGTTGGCCGCTGACGATGCGTTGGCGGCGGCCGAAGCCGAAGTCAACGTCAGCGTGGTGGGCGTGTACAAGGCGCTGGGCGGCTGGGGGCAGTCGCCGCAGCCGCCCCGCGTGGCGCAGGCGCAGTAAGCCGGAAGGGGCGATGGCCCAGGCCGTCGCCCCTTTCGTGCCCGACCCGATGTCTCAGGTCGTGGTGCAGTTCACAGTCATGTCGCTTCTGACTCTGCCGGAATGCCGCCGCCCCGTGTAACTAGTGGGGTGGCCCTTGGGAGGAACGGCAATGACAGACGAAAAGCGAGACACCCAGCGCATGTTGTTCGGCGATCCCGGGCTACCCGGCGCCGGGCTGTCGGTGGCGGTCGTGGCGTTGATGGTGCTGGCGACGTTGGCCGCAGCAGTCGGTTTCCTGCGGCTGGTCGATTCGATGCTGGGCCTGGGGCTGATCGGGATCGCGGTGTTCCTGGCCATCGGCGCCCGGATCTGCCAGGCACGCGATCAGCACCAGGCACTGTACCGGCTCTTGTCGCGGCGGGCATCGCTGTAGCCGCCGCGACAGCTGGTTCAACGCTTCGGCCAGTCCAGTTCCACCACCAGCGGGAAGTGGTCCGAAGGCAGCACGCCCTTGATGCGGCGATCATCGGTGAGGAAGCTGCGTGCGTGGAATCCGCGCACCAGTACCCAGTCAAGCTGCACGGTGGGTGTGCCGGTGAAATCATGGAAGGTCAGGCGCGGACCCTGTGGCGCTGCCACCTGGGGCCGCGTGTCCTGCAGCACGCGGGTAAACGCCTTGTAGGTCTCACCTCCCGGTTCGCTGTTGAAGTCGCCGGTCAGTACCACCGGCAGATCGGGCGGCAGCGTCGCCAGACGCGTGGCGATCAGCTCGGCCCCCTTCACCCGGCGGGGCTCGTCCTCGTCGCGGTAGGGCAGGTGGGTATTCATGAAGTAGAAGCGGCGACCGTCGTCAAGGCGACGGAACACCGCCCAGGTGACCATGCGCGGATACAGGTTGCCCCAGGTGATGCTGCCGGCAACCTCGGGTGTATCGGACAGCCAGAAATCGCCTGACGATTCCACGCTCAGGCGCGTGCTGTCGTAGAACACGCCCATGTGTTCATCGCCATTGCCGCCGCGGCGACCTTCGCCGAACCAGCGATAGCCCGGCAGATGCTGGACAAGGTAGTCGGCCTGTTCCTGCACCAGTTCCTGGGTACCGATCACTGCAGGATGGGCATCGAGAATGACCTTGACCATCGCATCGCGGCGGTCCGGCCAGCGCTTGCCCGGCTCGGTATCGGCCGGCGTGCGGACGTTGAACGACATCACCTTCAGCGGCGCCGCGGCTGCGGCCCAGCTGACGGCAGGTAGAGCAATGGCCAGCAACGCGACCAGTGCCGGGCAACGGAAACGCGACAACATCGTGGAATCCCTCCATTCCATGAAAACGGTTTCATGCAGCATCGCACGAATCGAGCGGGGCCGGATGTGCCTGCGCTGGCGGTAACGGCAGCGATGCCTCCTGCGTATTCAGGCCGTTCTTCATCGTGCCTTGACCCGGGCGCGCGCGGCTGCGTGCTAGAACGGCGGTGCCCAGGCCTTCGCCCGGGCAGTTGCAACCGTCAACCCATGATGGAACCACAAGGAGCTGTGCCATGACACGACTGATTCGTGCGTTGCAGGTGTCACTGAACCTGCGTTCGGACAATTCGACGCAGTGCATCCGTTCCAGGTATCGCTATTGGAATCTGTTCTGAGCAGCAGGACGCGACGTATTCGATGACATCGCCAGGGAGGGCCGATGCCCTCCCTGGCGTCAGGAGCTGGGCATGGATGAGCGTGCAGCGGATGCGGAGGTGATGTCCATCGACGACCTGCTTGAGCGGGTACGTCGTGAAGGGCCGGTGCTGCGGTTCCAGAATGATGTGGTGGGTATTTTCGATCCGGCGCTGGCGGTCAGGATCGACAAGGCCAACACCGACCGGCATACGGTGCCCGACTCGTTGATCGATTTTCTGGGCCTGCGTGGCAAGCAGGACCCGGTGGCGTGGCGCGAGGTACGCACACTGTTGAGCGAGCAGGCTGGGCGCCTGGCCGCGCCCGCGCAGATGCGCGCGCTGTATGAACGCATGCATGCGTTTCTTCTGCAGCGTGCGGCGCGTCCGCAGGATCTGGGTGGGTTGAGCTGGTGGGCGATATCGCAGTCGTTGTTGCCGCTGCTGATCGACGGGCTGAGTCGTGCCGATGTTGCAGCGCTCATCGGCGAGCAGAAGACCCGCTACAACGCCATCGTGCTGCAGAACTTCTCGTGGTGGCGCCGGATCATCGATTTCCATCTCTCCCGCCGTGCCGCACGCACCGTCTCGCGGCACATCCGGCGCCGGGCGCGCGAGCCGCAGCCGCGCGAGGATTTCCTGCACTCCCTGCTGCCCCTGGTGCCACGGGTGGGGGCGGATCGGGTCGCCTACCTGGTATCGATGGTGCTGGCCGGCATGTCGGGCCTGCCGGGCATCACTGCGGCCAGTCTGCTGTACGCCATGCATCGTTTCCCGCAGTGGCACGCCCGCATCCGCGAGGAAACCTCGGCGCTCAGCCTGGATGAACTGTACGCGCTGCCGATCAGATCGCTGCCGTGCACCTCGCGCTTCGTCAAGGAAACGCTCAGGCTCTGGCCGGGTCTGTTCGCCCTGCATCGTCCGGCGTCGCATGACATCGATATCGAGGGCGTCTGCATCCGCAAGGGCGGTGCGTACGAGTTGTCGTCCTACTTCCAGCATCACTCCCCCGACTTCTGGGAGGCGCCGGACAGCTTCGACCCGGACCGCTGGTTGCCGGAGCGTCGCCAGTCCAACAAGGGCGCCTATGTCCCGTTCGGATTCTCCTCCCGCGCCTGCATCGGAAGCGCGGTCGGGCACGCCCAGCTGCTGCTGTTCTGCGCGCTGGTCACGCGTGATTTCGAGTTGCAGGTGCAGGCACAGCCCACGCCGTGGATGCAGCTGGAAGGCTTTGCGTATCCGGTCGATTTCGTCGGCCGGTTGATCCCGCGCGGCTGAGCCGCGCCCACCGCGTGCAGCACGTCGGTGGGCGCCGGCGTGCGCAGCGTGGGCGGCCGTGCTCAGCGTCCGGCCAATGTGTCCAGCAGCGTACGTGCGGCCAGTTTGCCCAGTGCATTGCCGGCCAGCGGGCTGTCACCGGTCAGCAGCAGACGGTCCTGCAACACACTGCCATCGATGCCAGCGTTGACGATCTGCACCCCCTGCTGCGCCAGGCGCTCGCCGAAGAACCAGCGCAGCTGGCCCGGCATGTAGCCGATCTCCGGTGTCTGCCGGTCCATGGCGTCGGGGAAGGCACAGATGCGATAGCCACGGAACAGTGAACCGCCGTCGGCCTCGTCGACGCCTGCCGCCAGCAGCGCGGCGGGGCCATGACACAGCGTGATGATGTGCCGCTGCTGGGCCATCGCCCAGTGCAGGGTGGCTTTCACTGCGCGGCTGTCGGGCAGACCGAGCAGCGCGCCATGGCCGCCGGGAATGAACACCGCGGCATAGTCCGAGTCCGCGCCGAGGGCCGCCACCACGTCATCCAGGCGCAGCGGTTGGCGGAACCGTGTCTGGTAGCGTTCGTACAGCCCGCCGATCTCGCGGTCCTCGCGCGGAAACGCCCACCACTCGAACTTGACGGGGTTGCCGGACAGCGTCGCCACATCGATGTCCAGCCCGGCCTTGTCCAGGTGGTACATGGGCAGCAGGGTTTCCACCGGATGATTGCCGGTGGAGAACAGGTGACCATCGGCCGTGGGCAGGTAGCGCTCATCGGCGCCGATCATCAGCACTTTCCAGCGGCCATCGCGGCGCGCGTCGGGATAATCGGCGCCGGACAGATCGCTCAGTGCCGAGGTGAACTGCGACAGCGAATAGGGCGAGGGGAAAAAGGCATCGCGCTCGGCCGGATCGGGACGGGGCTGGCGGCTGGAATCGTGCGTATTCATGGCAATCTCCGCGGGGGAATGTGCGGCCAGCATAGAGGCGTGCCTGCGCACGCAGGATGAGGGTTTACCCGCGACATTCACGCCACGGCATGCTGCACTGCGCCACCCGCATGGATTGGACAGCGCGATTATGTCGTGTTATCTAACCGGGGCCGGATAATCCCGGCATAACCACACAGCAAGCACAATCAAAGGAGTGATCATGAAAAGATTCGCCCGAGCATTGCGCGTCAGCCTCAACATCCATCCGACCGAAAAGAGCAGTGTGTGGACGGTCTGGCAGATCTGGGTAGAGTTCTGATTCCCCGGGTTTCGGCCCGGATCTGATCTGCAGCAGGACGAAGGGACTCGTCTTCGAGTCCCTTCTTGCCGGAGGCGTACTTCATGCAAGGGACGTCGAACGAAGGCAGCACCGTCGCTGCCGAGCGCCTGGCCGCACGCGTGGAGCGCGAGGGACCGGTGCTGAAGCTGGACACGGGCGGGGTCGGGGTGTTCTGCCCGGAGTTGGCCGGAAAGATCGACAAGGAAAATTCCGAGCATCTGTTCGTGATCGAATCGCTGGCGGACCTGTTCCGGCGGCATGAGCGCGTGCGCTGGACCGAAGTGCGCAGCCTGATCGCCACGCGCAGTGCCGAACTCACCGGCGCGGAGACATTGAAGGTGCTGCAGTCGCGCATGCGGCGGGCGCTGGACGCGCTCTGTGATGTCGAACAGGACGCAACGCCGGCCATCTGGAAGGTGATGGCTCATCCGTTGATTCCACTGGTTATCGATGGATTGGACGCGCGGGGCGTGGCCGCCATCGAACGCGCGCTGCATCTTCGCTACAGCATCCAGGTTGAGCAGGTCATCCATCGTCGCGACCTGTTGCGCAATTTCCTCATCAACCGCGCCGAGTCGCGCGTGATCCACGCCGAACTGAAACGACGCGTGCGTGCGGGTCATTCCCATCTGGATTACGCACAGTCGCTGCTGTCGCTGCACGAACGCATCGGCCTGGACAAGGTCACCTATCTGGTCACCGTGCAGCTGATCGCCATCTCCGGCGTGCCGGGCATGATGGCCGCCTGCCTGTTGCTGGCGTTGCAGATGCATCCGCAATGGCAGCAGCGCATCGAAGAGGAGTTCGCGGCGCTGTCCGATGCTGAGATCCACGCATTGCCGATGGGGCGCATTCCGGCCACCATGCGCTTCCTGAAAGAGGTGATGCGGCTGTACTCCACGCCATTCAACAACCGCCGGGTGGCCGCCTGTGATCTTGAAGTGGAAGGGCAGGCGATCGCCGAAGGCACCGTGTTCGAACTGAGCTCGTTCATCCAGCACCGTTCGGCCAAGTACTGGGATGATCCGCTACGGTTCGACCCGGACCGCTGGCTCCCCGAACGGCGCAAGCGCACCGCCGGCATCTACGTGCCCTACGGGTTTCCCACCCGTTCGTGTGTGGGTTCGGCGGTGGGCAATGCGCAGCTGGTGCTGCTGTGCGCGTTGTTGGCGCGCGAGTACCGCTTCACGCCAGGCAGTGGCTACCGGCCGGAGGTGCGCATGGAGGGCTTTGCGATTCCCGCTGCATTGCACGGCACGTTCTCGCGACGCGCACCGGCCGCCTGAGCGCAGGGGCAGGGGGCGGCTAGTTGCTGCCCCGCCCATGCGCCTGCATGTCCTCATGCAGGATGCGGCGCAGCTCGACGATGGCCGGCGTGGCTTCCTGCACGCTGTGGCCGGACACGATCACCTTTTCCGAATCCGCACGCGGCAGGTGCGAGCTCCAGTACGGCACCAGCCCATCATCGGTTTTCTCCAGCGGGCCCTCGGCCTTGGCGCGGGCGATGATGGAGTGGTAGCGCACCTTCGGTGACATCTGCAGATCGGCCACCGCGCGCACGAACGGGTCATCCTTGTCCAGGTTCTGGATGCTGTTCATCTGGTAGCCGTGCTTGCCATCGTTGCGATCGATCTGGCCATCGTTGGCCAGCGTGGTGACGTCCTCCAGCACGGTCAACGGCAGCCGGACCAGACGCCCGATCCAGCGCCCGAGGCGGGTGCCGGCCACGTCGGTGCCACGATGCGGAGTGGCGATGAACACCACCCGCGATACTTCCGGCTCCGGCACGAACGTCAGCACCGGAGCGCCCTTGGTGCGCAGCAGTTCGCGCTGGGCCGGCGTCATCTGTGCAGTGGCAAGCAGGGTATCGACCAGATGGTCGCCGGAGGAAGAAACCATCAGCCGCGCGATCACCCCGCCCATGCTGTGGCCGACCAGCACCATGTCGTGGGACGCCTGCGCCTTGGCACCCGGGTCGAAGTGCTGGAACACTTCGGCCAACGTGTGGCGCATCGCATCGTGGCTCATCGCGATGGGCATGTTGGTCGGGTAGTAGAACTGCCAGACCTGGAAGTCGCGGCGGATCTCATCATCGCGCATCAGTTCGTTGGCAACGTTCACCCAGGCTTCCGGGCTGCTGGCCAGGCCATGGATCATCAACAGCACGCGGCGGTTCGGGTCGTACGGCTGCATCATGTACAGATGCGGCGTGTCGATGCCGCCCTTGCCGCCGAACAGCGAGCGCAGCGACTGGTGGCTGAAGTTCGAGCGCGCCAGCCACAGTGCGTAGCCTGCGGTGAAGTTGGCTGCCAGCGGCACCTGCTGGCCGTGCAGGGTGACTTCGGAGACCTGGTAAGGATCGTGGATCTCCAGTTCCGGCGAATCATCATGCAGCACTTCCCAGAGATTCTTCCCCGAGAAGCGCAGCAGCACGCTCATCGATGGCGAGGGCATCTCGCTCCAGCTGCGCAGTGCCGGCGCCGTTGAAGCCCCGGCGGCGGCAGGCGCGATGCTGGCATCGGAATCGTCCATCACCGCCACCAGCTCGGCACCGAAGCCGTCGCGGCGGTGCACGCTGCGCAGGGTGCCGGTGAAAGACAGCGACGCGGCCGGTACCAGCTCTGTCGGGGTGCGGGTATCCAGCGGTGAGGCTTCATCGGCCGGCGCCAGTACGAAGGTCCAGCGGCCCAGCTGGAAATGGCTAGTATCGTTGCGCACGCGTCCGGTGGCGTAGGCGTTGTACAACTGCACCGAGGCTTCCTGCACGGCCAGATTGTAGTAGTCGCGTACCTGGGTCTGGCGGTCTTCGAAGCCGCGCTGGTTGGCGGTGCGCTCGGTGAAGAACAGGTACGCGTAGGCCTGCCGCGCAACCTGCATCCAGGCATCCAGGCGCGGCTGGAATTCAGCATCCAGTTCAGTGACGGCAGTCTTGGCGCGGCCTGAGGCCGAGTATTCGCGCTTCGGCGCCGGCAGGGTCATGGCGTACTGCAGCCACAGCTCGGCCAGGCTGGAGCGCTTGTCTTCCTCGCGCACCACGATGCTGCCTTCCATCGCCTCGATGCAGGGCAGGCCAGGCTTGGCACAGACACCTTCGTCGAGCCCGGCCACGCGCAGCGTTTCCATCGTTGCCGAGCTGAGCTTGCCGGTGGTGAGGATGTCGCCGCGCTTGAGCGCGATGTACTGGCCCGGCGTGACCGAGGCGACCTGCACCGATGGCCCGAACTGGCGCAGCGTCGCGCAACCGCCCAGGCCGAGCAGCACGGTAATGATGAGGGTCGTGCGGCCGATGAAGCCCAAGCCCGTGGTAGCCATACGATCCTCCTGCGCGGTGGCGCCACTTTAGCGGCCGGCCTGTCAAAGCGGAATATCCCGGGCGGTCGGTTTGGGGCACGAGACTGTCGCCAGAAGGGCGATTCAGGTGCTTCCGTGTGACACTGGGTGAATGGGGGGCTCTGCCGTGGTCGTCACACCGGGGCCACGCGACGATTCCGCGGAGCTGTCTGCCCTGATAATGTGCTCCACCGTTAGGGGGATATCCATGCGCAGCATCTTGCTCACCATCGCCATCGCCGCTGCGTTCACGTGCTCTGCGGCCGACAACAGATCGCGGGAAACATGTGACCTGCAGCTCGAGGGTGTTGGTTCGATACGGTTACGGGGAAATGTCCTGTCTGTCACCGATATGCTTGCAGCGTCACTGGGGCCCAAGGATGAGTTCGAGAGCAGTGCCGCCTACCAGCAGCGCGCGGACAAGGTGCTGCAGGCGAGCCCGATTGCCAACGGCATGATCTGTTTCAGGCAGGATTCGGCGGTCACCACGTTATACGATGCGGACCGGCAGCGCCTGACCGTGTATCTCATCAACAAGTCGTTGAATCTCACTGGTGCCAAAAACGACAGCAAGATCTACTATGCAATGCCGCTTACTCGGAAAATTCTGAAGCGCGAGAAGTATCGGGCCGAAAACGCATTCGGGGCCGGGGCGATGGTGGATAAAACGGTACTCCAGACGGTGAACGTCGCGTTCTCCAAGAAGGATATAGACGCATTAGCCTCCAGTGAAGAAGTCATCAATACTGGCGTCGCGTTACGGTTGGAGCTCGATGCCAGCCCGGAGCTGGCGCGATCGCTTAATAACAACACCTCGTTGGTCTACCAGATCGAGCTGATCGAACCTTTCGTGCTTGCCTCCCGCCGCTGGACACCGCCCTTGCTCAGCAGCCCATTCGAAAGTGTAGATCAACAGACGCTGTTCCCTGCGCGGTTGATTGCTGTTTCGGTGCAGAACGAGAAGACTGGTGCCATCGTAGCCACCGTGCCGATGGCTCACTAGAGTCAGCGTTGCTGGCTGTAGTTCAGGTCACCCCATTACCGGCTGAACTGGCACTTCACCGCAGCCGAATAGCCCTCGTAGTCGTCGCCTGCGATCACGCGCAGAGTGTGGTGCTTGTCGATGTGCTCCACGTGCCAAGGCTCTTCGGTGTTGGCATGCTCGTTGTCCTCGGTCACCGACCAAGCCTTGGCCAGGCGCTTGGAATCGACACCGTTCAAGTACACGAAGAGGCTCGAACGTGCCGCCTGGCTTCTTGGCCGGGTTGGCCGCCTGCAGCGCATCGATGGCTTCGGCCGCACTGAAATTCGTCCCGGCCTTCTGATGGGAGCAGGAATCAGAACGCCGGTTCGATTACCGGGAACTCTTCAGCGGAGGAGTAGAGGCGATACGCCTGCGTGGCGCCGGCGCGGACGTTGATTTCGGTCGATCGCCGGCGGGTATTGTTGGTCTTCTCCGATTGCAGCACGCCACACAGGCCCCGCCCCTGGACAGGCGTGGCGGTCAGTACGTGGCGCCCCTCGGCCAGAGCCAGGGACAGGCGCTCAGCGGGGTCGAGATGTGCGGCCATCTTCCCGTCGACCATGACGCCCAAGTAGCAGCCGCTGCCCACGAATCCGACGTCGCGGGTGACCGTGACGGTACCCGTGGGTTCACCCTGGGCATCGATCGGGAAAATGCGCGCGGCCGGTGCGTCCTTGATCTGCTCAGGCGACGCCTGCTTGGTGGGCATGCAGCCGGATAGTGCGGCAATCAGCAGGGCAGGGACGAGCAGTGGCTTCATCACAGTTCTTCCTTGGCGGAGATCGGGGTCTCGATGGCCGGAATGATGCAATGAAAAGGGCCTGGAGTTAAAGCTTCCAGGCGTGCAGGCACAAAAAAGCCGAAGCCCCTGATTGAAGAGGAGATCCGGCTTCTTGCGGCCTCGACAGGCCATACAGATGGTGGAGGTGGGCGGAATTGAACCGCCGTCCGAAGGCACTCCATCCCCAGCACTACATGCTTAGCTCGCCGTTGGATCTCGTCCCCGAACAGCACGGCGCGCAAAGCGCATCCGGGAACCAGCCTGTTGTGTTCTAGTGCCGGACTGACAGGCAGCCGTCCAGCGCGATTCCATGATAGTGACTCTACACCGCGAGCATGGACACAAGCGGTTTCGAGGCTTAGGCCTTAAGCGGCCAGAGCGTAGTTGTCGTCGTTGGCAACTAGAGTTTTGCAGCTGGATTTACGAGGAAAGCTACCCCCTCGGCATGCGCCAGGCGACTTCACAACCCCCGTCGAAACCAATGCACCCCCGGTTTCTACAGTGCTGCAAGGTACAGGGCCGATTCCGTGTCGCCACGGGCAGGGCCTGCCCAACGCTGCGAATGTTACGGCAATCTTGCTGAACAGTCACGTGCGGGCGTCGGGCTTGGGCCTGGCAGGGCCGGCTTGCGGAAATGGGGGCCAGCGCCACGCGCCTCCGCCCCTGCCGCTTGGCACGTTGTGGAAGCACCGGTGGCGTGATCGAATCGGCCAACGCCCTTTGCCGCTGAACCCTTCCATGCGCTTCAGCTTCCGCACTCTGCGATTCCGTGGCGCGCTCGCCGTGCTCGCCTGCCTGCTGGCGATGCCGTGGTGCGCGCTCCAGGCTGCCGAACGCCCTTACTCGGTGGAGGTCGGTTACAGCCCGGCGCTGGATCTGTTCAATCTGCTGGACAACCTGCCGGACTGGCTGCCCGGATACACCTCGTCGGTGTACCAGAAGGAGTGGCAGCGACGCTTCGGGCTGGATGATCAGGATCGGGCGCTGCTGGCCGGCTATGCAGCCTTCCGGTTGCGTACCTCGCCGCTCGCGCGCGATGAGGTGAAATCGGCTACACCGGCTGACCGCCTGTTCGCGGGGGCCGACACCCGCACCGGCGATCCCTATTCGCGCCATTTCCTTGCCGCTCGGACCTTCGATGCCGGCGTAGTCGCGGCCCTTGCCGGGCTGGACGGGAAAGACCAGCGGCTGCTGCGGCAGTACTACGCGCACTTCGCACCGCGTGCGGCACAGCTGCTGGCGGCGCAGGCACCCTTCGCGGCGCAGCAGGCCGCGCTGGTCCGGCAACTGGCCGCGCCTGCGGTCGTGGACCTGGCCGAACAGATGAAGGCGTTCTTCCACGTGGATGACTCGCCTGCCTTCCAGGTCCGCTTCGTCTGGTGGCCGGAGGCGGGGCGGACCCAGGCCAAGCTGCGCGGCGGCTACATCCTGCTGTTTTCGACCTTCGAGACCGAAGACGACTGGGCACCCATCGTGATGCACGAGTACAGCCACTACCTTTCGGCAGGACAGCCGCTGACGCAGCGGCGGGCGCTGGCCGACGCATTCGTTGCGGCATGTCCGGCTGCGCTGGCGTTGCCCAATCCGCTCAATGCACTGGAGGAGCCGTTGGCCATCTACTGGGGCCAGTACCGGTTCGAGCAGCAGGTGCGGGGACAGGCGCTGCCAGTGGCGTCGGCCTGGTACGTGCAGCCACACGCCGATCGCGCCGCCAAGGCGCTGGCCGCAGCCTTTCCCGCCACCGAATCCGCCCCGTCGCTGAAGGCCGGGCGCCTGTTGCAGGCGGCGGCGTCTGCCTGCGGCGCGAGCAAGGACGGGGCGCCTTGAGTGGCGGGTCCGACATGGGTATCCGCAGGCCGGATGGCTTTTGACAATCCGCAACTCGTTGTAGAGCCACGGTCATAGCGGATTGCTAACCTCCCTGGCACGAATTTGCGACACACTGGCCATCACCATCCAGGCTAGGACAGACACGGAGAGTGTGGGTGATCGAGGCAAGCCAACAACGCAGCCTGCGACAGCTGGTCGGCCCGGTCGGCGCTGACTACCAGCGGCGGGCGCTGCCCCCCGGCTGGGTGTGGGCCGTGCTGGGCGTGCTGCTGGCGGCCACCGCGTTGACCGAATTGCCGGCAACGGCGGCGGCGGCCCTGGTGGCCAGCGCGGTGGTGGTGCATTGGCCGCAGCGAGGCCGCACGCACTGGCTGGGCTGGCGCCTGCCGGCACTGGCGGTGATGGCCGCACTGTTGTGGGGGCCGGAGGTGCTGGCGCAGTGGTTCGAACACGGGCTGGCCGTGGTCCTGATGTCGTTGGCCAGCCTCAGCATCGGCGTGCACGTGCTGCAATCGCGCCAGTTGGCGCGGCAGCTGCAGGGCGCTGCCGATGCGCTGGATGACGCCCAGTTGCTGGCGCTGTTGCCGGCCGACGCAGCGCACCTGGCACAGCAGTGGCGGTCCGGCGATGACCGCCATGCGCCGGAGCTGGCGGTGGTCATGCACCTGGCGGTGATGCATGCCGCGCTGGCGCCGCGCCTGCGCGGGCAGGGCATGCTGGCGGGGTGACCGGCCCGTAGAGTCGAGCTTGCTCGACTGCTGCTTCGCCGAAGCCGAGCATGGCTCGGCTCTACAGAAGGCCAGGGCAGCCGAGCATCGCTCGGCTCTACAGAAGGCCAGGGCAGTCGAGCGAGCTCGACTCCACCGGGGGGATGCGAAGCTGCTTACGCGTCGCGGTTGCCGCGACGCATCACGCGCTGCTTCTCGATCGCCCAGTCGCGGTCCTTGGCGGCATCGCGCTTGTCGTGGTTCTGCTTGCCCTTGGCCAGCGCGATCTCGAGCTTGATCTTGTTCTTGCTCCAGTACATCGCGGTGGGCACGATCGTGTAGCCATCGCGCTCGACCTTGCCGATCAGCTTGTCGATCTCGTTCCGGTGCAGCAGCAGCTTGCGCTCGCGGCGGTCTTCGGCCACCACGTGGGTGGAGGCCTGGATCAACGGGGTGATCTGGGCGCCGATCAGGTAGATCTCGCCGCGCTTCACGTAGGCGTAGGCGTCGATGATGTTGCCGCGGCCGGCACGGATCGATTTCACCTCCCAGCCCTGCAGGGCCAGGCCGGCCTCGAACCGCTCTTCGATGTGGTACTCGTGGCGGGCACGCTTGTTCAACGCGATGGTCTTGGTGGCCGTCGCGCTCTTTGCTTTATCCTTGCCGCTGTTCTTGCTCATTTCCGTATTGTCTCCGATTCGGGCCCGCCCGGTCGATTGCCGAAACGTCCTGTATTCATGCCTACTATCCGCCGCAGCGCCCTGGTCGAACATTCGGCCGCGCGCATGTTCGACCTGGTCAACGACGTCCAGGCCTATCCGCACCGCTTCCGCTGGTGCTCGGCTGCCCAGATCCTGGAGCAGGGCGAGGACCGGCTGGTGGCGCGCCTGGACCTGGGCCTGGGCTCGTTCAGTACCTGGTTCCAGACCGAAAACACCCTGCAGCGCCCGCACAGCATCGATATGCAGCTGCGCGATGGCCCGTTCAAGCAGCTGCACGGCCGCTGGGAATTCCATGCTCTGGCCGAAGATGCCTGCAAGGTCACCCTGACCCTGGAGTTCGAACCCAGCTCACGGCTGCTGGGGCCGGCGCTGGCGATCGGTTTCCAGGGGCTGGCCGATCGCATGGTCAACGATTTCGTCCGCGTCGCCGACGAAGGCTGAGCGATGATCGAGGTCGAGGTGGTGCTGGCGTGGCCAACCCAGGTGCTGTCGCGCCGTCTGCAGCTGGGTGAGGGCGCGACCGTGGCCGATGCCATTGCGGCGGCTGGGCTGGAAGGCAGTGCCGATTGCCCGGCGGTGGCTGTACATGGCGTGCTGGCACGTCCGCAGCAGCCGCTGCTGGATGGTGATCGCATCGAGCTGCTGCGCCCGTTGCTGGCCGATCCCAAGGACAACCGCCGGCGTCGCGCGCTCGGCGGTTGATTGGCGCAGCCCGTCCTTGCCGACGGACAGGGGCCTCAGCGGCCCTTCTTCTTCTTGTCTTTCGGCAGGTTGCGGCCGAACTGGCGCACGGTCTGCCCGGCCAGGGCCTTGTCGTTGCCCGGGAAGTAGTCACCTTCCCAGCGGGTGACGCTGTCGTTCTCGAAGAACACCACGAAGTTCTTCACTTCGGTACGGCCCAGGCGGTTCACGCGCTGGCTGGCGGTGTAGTCCCAGCGCTGGGCGTGGAACGGATCGGGAATGGACGGGGTACCCAGCAGCGCGGTGACCTGCTGCTTGCTCTGCCCGACCTGCAGCTTGGCCACGGCATCTTCCCGGATCAGGTTGCCCTGATAGATGGGTTGCTTGTAGATGATGCCGCACCCGGTGGTGGACAGGGCGACGGCGGCGACCAGCAGAAGATTGCGCATCGGGAATGGCGGTTGGGGAAATCGAACCGATGATACACTCCCGGCGTGCCACCGCGACCCAATCCGAGGCAGCTGGCGCTAAATCGCCAATGAACGGAGACCTATGGAAACCCACGACCTGCGCAAAGTCGGCCTGAAGGTGACCCATCCGCGGATGCGGATCCTGGCGCTGCTCGAGCAGCGCAATGCCCAGCACCACATGACCGCCGAAGACATCTACCGCCAGCTGCTGGAGCACGGCGACGAGATCGGGCTGGCGACGGTCTACCGCGTGCTGACCCAGTTCGAGGCCGCCGGCCTCGTGCTCAAGCACAACTTCGAAGGCGGTCAGGCCGTCTATGAGCTGGACCGCGGCGGCCACCACGACCACATGGTCGACGTCGACAGCGGCAAGATCATCGAGTTCGAAAGCCACGAGATCGAGGAGCTGCAGCGCAAGATCGCCGCAGATCACGGCTACGAGCTGGAAGAACACTCGCTGGTGCTGTACGTGCGCAAGAAGCGCAAGTAGGCCGTTCCGGCCAGCCAGATGCGACGAAACCCCGGGCTTGCCCGGGGTTTTTGTTGGTGGGGTCAGAGCTCTTTGCTGGCGCAAAGGGATCTGACCCCGGCCGACCCCTGACCTCCAAGCAGGGCGTCCAGATCCACCGCCTCGGCCATCGCCCGGTTGCCGGCGTCGCCTGGGTGCAGGTGGTCGCCGGCGTCATGGGCGGCGGCCATCCGCGATGGATCGGCCGGGTCGTGCAGGGCAGCGTCGAGGTCGATCACCGCATCGAACGGGCTGCTCGCGCGCAGCCAGGCATTGAGCTGCCGGCGCAGCGCGTCCTTGTCCGGGTGGTAGTAGTCGTCCAGCGGCGTGCCGGGCAGGGCGCCGGCGAACGGTGGCAGGGTCGCCCCCAGAATGCGCAGGCCCCGTCGATGTGCCTGCGCGGCGAGGGCACGGTAGCCGGCCTGCAGCTGCGCCAGCGTGGGCCGGGCCTGCCGCCGGGCGAAGGCCGTGCCAGGCCAGCTGATGTCGTTGATGCCGATCAGCACGATCACGCTGGCCACCCCGCGCTGATCCAGCACATCGCGCTGGAAGCGGGCCCGTGCGGATTCCCCCATGCCGTCGCTCAGCAGGCGGCCGCCGGAGATTCCGGCATTGACCACCGCCACGCCACGCGGCGCCAGCCGTACGGCCAGGTGGTCGGTCCAGCGCTGGTCCTGGTCCAGGCTGGCGGTCGCGCCGTCGGTGATCGAATCGCCGATGACCACGACGCTGCGTGCGCTGGCCGGCGCTTCGACATCGATGCCGGTCAGGAACAGCCGGGCCGTGGTGGCGGTGGCATCGCTGAGGTCGCGTGCCCGGCTCTGGTCGCCGGGGGCGATCCAACTGGTCTGGCGGCCGTCCCAGTGGAAGGTGCGAACCGCTGTCGGCCCAGGCACAAAGACGCTCACCTGCAATGCCTGGCGGTTGTCCGTGACCAGTGCCAGCGGGTCGCTCAACCGTTCCTGGCCGGGGCCGATCAACGCCCCGGGCTGGCCGTCGAAACTGAGCGGCTGCGGTGTTGCACCTGGCTGCGACGCCACGCTGGCGCCACCGATTCGCAGCGGCTGCGTGCCATAGGCATTGCTCAGCCGGATGCGTAGGCGCGTGCCGCCCAGGCTGATGCGCGCGGTCTGGCGGAAGGTCTGGTCCTGCAGTGTCTCCGGCACCAGGGTCGGGAACAGGAAATCGGCGTCCCACACCGGTTGCGGGCTGGCCTGCCAGCTGGCGACCCAGTGTGGGGCGGGGGCGGCGCTGGTGGCGCCGGACAGGGGGAGCAGGGTGGTGGCAGTGAACTGGCGGAGGCGGTTCATTGGGCGATCCCGTGTGGAATGGCGGCATGGTGATTCCAGACTCATCTGTGAACTAGACTGCGCAGGGATAATCATCTGTGAATTTATTTCATCGCCATGGCACGCTCCGACATCAACCGATCCGGCGAACTGGAAGTGTTCGTGCGGGTGATCGAGACCGGTGGCTTCTCCGCCGCCGCCCGAACGCTGGACATGACACCGTCGGCGGTCAGCAAGCTGGTGGCGCGGCTGGAGCAGCGGCTGGGTACGCGCCTGCTGCAGCGGTCCACCCGGCAACTGCAGCTGACCCCGGAAGGCTGCGCGTTCTACGAGCGCGGCCTGCGCGTGCTGGCCGACCTGGACGAGGCCGAGCGCTGCGCCAGCGCCCATGCCGAGCCGCGTGGGCGGCTGCGGGTCAATTCCAACGTGCCGTTTGGCCAGCATTTTCTGCTGCCGCTGCTACCGCGCTTCCTTGACGGCAACCCGCAGGTGGGCGTGGACCTGACCCTCAATGACGAGGTGATCGATCTGCTGGAGCAGCGTACCGACGTGGCGGTGCGGGCCGGGCCGCTGAAGAGCTCCAGCCTGGTGGCGCGGCGGCTTGGGGCGACGCGGATGATGATCGTGGCCGCACCGGCCTATGCGCAGCGCCACGGCCTGCCGGCCGACGTCGAGGCGCTGCAGTCGCACAACCGGCTGGATATCGGCCATGCGCGCGCGATGCAGGGCTGGCCGCTGCTGCAGGACGGTCGCGAGAGGATGCTGCTGCCCAGTGGCAACGCCCGCGCCAGCAATGGCGATGCGCTGCGCCAGCTGGTGCTGGGCGGTCTGGGGCTGGCACGGCTGGCGGCGTTCCAGGTGCAGGCCGACATCGCTGCCGGGCGCCTGCTGCCGGTGTTGGAAGCGGCCAACCCCGGCGACCTGGAAGAGGTGCACGCGGTGTTCCTGGGGCAGGGCGGCTATCTGCCGCTGCGGGTGCGCGCGTTCCTGGATTTCCTGGTGGAGCACGTCGACCTGGCGCGGCCGTTGGGGTGATATGCGCCGCGCCGGTGCGCGTAGCCGAGCGTGGGCTCGGCTCTACATGTCGGTTTCGTTTGGGGGGGGGCGGTTGTAGAGCCGAGCCTATGCTCGGCTCGGCCGGCGTTACACCTGCAGCAGCTTGCGGGCGGCGGCGCGTGCTTCCTTGCTCACTTCCACCCCGCCGAGCATGCGCGCCAGTTCTTCCTCGCGGGCCTTGTTGTCCAGCTTCTCCACCGCGCTCTGGGTCATGCCTTCCACCGGCGCCTTGCTGACCCGGTAATGTGCATGGCCCTTGGAGGCGACCTGCGGCAGGTGGGTCACGCACAGTACCTGGCGCTTCTCGCCCAGTGCGCGCAGCTTCTGGCCGACGATGTCGGCCACCGCGCCACCGATGCCCGAATCCACTTCGTCAAACACCATGGTCGGTACCGCATCCAGATCCAGCGCGGCCACTTCGATGGCCAGCGAAATGCGTGACAGCTCACCGCCCGAGGCCACCTTGCGCAGGGCGCGCGGCGGCTGGCCGGCGTTGGCAGCGACCAGAAACTCCACGCGCTCCGCACCCTGTGGATCGGGCTTGCCAGAATCCTGCGGCTCCAGTTCGATCAGGAACTGGCCGCCGCCCATGCCCAGCTCGGCAATGATGCCGGTGGTGGTGGCAGACAGCTCGGCGGCGGCCTTGCGCCGGCTGGTGGTCAGCAGCTCGGCCTGCACCCGCCAGGCGGCCACGGCCTTGTCGATCTCGCCGGCCAGCCGCTGCAGGCGCTCATCGGCGCCGCGCAGCTGTTCCACTTCGGCGTGCATGCGTTCGCGCTGCGCGCACAGCTCGTCCATCGGCACGCGGTGCTTGCGGGCCAGGTCGTGCAGGCGACCGAGGCGGCGCTCGTTCTCCTCGAACTGCTCCGGGTCGGCGTCGAGGTCGTCGTGCACCCGGTCCAGCAGCGACAGGGCTTCGTGCAGCTGGATCGAGGCGTTCTCGATCAGGCCGTCCACCTCGCCCAGGCGCGGGTCGTGTTCGATCAGCCGCGACAGCTCGTGGCGCACCTGCTGCAGCAGGTCCAGCGCGGAGTTGCCGTCGTCGCCGTTGAGCTGGTTGCTGGCTGCCTGGCAGGCGCTCAGCAGGGCGCTGGCATGCGCCTGGCGGCGATGGCTGGCGCCCAGCGCGGCAATCGACTCCGGTTCCAGGTCCTCGCGGTCCAGCTCACGCAGCTGATGCTCCAGGAAGCCGATCCGGTCACTGACGTCGCCCTGTTGCGACAGCGCCAGCGATTCGTCGACCAGCGCCTGCCAGGCCGCGGCGGCACGGCGTACCTGACGGCGATCCGCCTCGTTGCCGGCATAGGCGTCGAGCAGGGCCAGCTGCGACGGACGGGTCAGCAGTGCCTGTTGCTCATGCTGGCCGTGGATTTCCACCAGCAACCCGGCCAGGTCGGCCAGCTGTGCGAGGGTGACCGGACGGCCGTTGATCCAGGACCGCGAGCCGCCGTCGGCGTGGATCACCCGGCGCAGCTGGCATTGCTCCTCATCGTCCAGCTCGTTGTCGGCCAACCACTGGCGCGCGCCCTGCAGCTGGTCCAGCGCGAACTCGGCCGAGAGCTCGGCACGGGCCGCGCCGTGGCGGACCACGCCGCTGTCGGCGCGCAGGCCGGACAGGAAGCCCAGTGCGTCGACCATCAGCGACTTGCCGGCGCCGGTCTCGCCTGAAACGACGGTCATGCCGGGCCCGAACTCCAGTTCGGTGGCGCGGACGACGGCGAAATCCTTGATCGAAAGATGTCTGAGCATGGGTAAGGGGGTATCAGCAGCCGCGCAACGCTAGCACGCGGGCGAGGGAGGTCCAATGACTTGCCAAGGTGAGGCGCCGCCATTATCTAGTGTCCGTGTCTCACAGGTTGATTCCATGCACGGTTCTCCCGACCAGCTTGCCCCGCGTGCGCGCCATCTGCTGCGCACGCTGATCGCGCGCTACATCCAGGACGGTGAGCCGGTCGGCTCGCAGACGCTGGCGCGCGTGGCCGGGCTGGAGGTCAGCCCGGCCACCATCCGCAACATCCTCGGCGACCTGGAGGACCTGGGCCTGCTGGCCTCGCCGCACACCTCCGCCGGGCGCGTCCCGACCGCGCATGGCTACCGGGTGTTCGTCGACAGCCTGCTGCAGATGCAGCCGCCGGGCGAGGGCGAACTGGCCCGGTTGCGCCAGGAGCTGGCCGGCGGCGGCAGCACCCAGGCCCTGCTCGGCAGCGCCTCGGAGCTGCTGTCGGCGATGAGCCACTTCGTCGGCGTGGTCAGCGCGCCGCGACGCGAGCAGTTCGCCTTCCGCCAGATCGATTTCGTGGCGCTGGACGGGCGCCGGGTGCTGGCGATCCTGGTGTTCGCCGACAACGAGGTGCAGAACCGGGTCATCGAGACCCGCCAGGAGTTCGCGCCGGGCCAGCTGGAGCAGGTCGCCAACTACCTCAATGCCCATTTCGCCGGCCTGCCGATGGCCGAGATCCGCACCCGCCTGCTGCTGGAGCTGCGCGATGCCCGTTCCGAGCTGGAACAGCTGCTGGCGCACAGCATCGAGCTGGCCGAGCAGGCCCTGCAGCCGCCGGCCGACGACATGCTGGTGGCTGGGCAGACCCGGCTGATGGGGGTGCAGGACCTGTCCGACCTGGAGCGCCTGCGCGAGCTGTTCGAACTGTTCTCCAGCAAGCGCGAGATCCTGCAGCTGCTGGAGCGGACCATCCAGGCGCCGGGCGTGCGCATCTTCATCGGCGAGGAGACCGGGATGATGCCGCTGCAGGGGGTCTCGCTGGTCACCGCGCCGTACACCGCCAACGGCCAGGTGCTGGGCGTGCTGGGGGTGATCGGCCCCAAGCGCATGGCCTACGACCGCGTGATCCCGCTGGTCCAGGCCACCGCCGATGTGCTCGGCGCGGCCTTTTCGCCGGCCGGGCGCACTCCCGGAACTTCCGACGCTTGAAACGCAGTATCCCGCCCATACTAGGGTGGGTGGAGGCGGAGATTGACCGCCAGGGACCCAGACATGAACCACGAACATCCAGATATCGAATCCCAGCAGAGTGCCGCCGATGCGGCCGCCGCCACTGGCGTCAATGACGAAGTGGAGCGCCTGCGCGCCGAAGTCGAGCAGATCAAGGCCGATGCGCTGCGTGAGCGCGCCGACCTGGAGAACCAGCGCAAGCGCGTGGCCCGTGACATCGAGCAGGCCCGCAAGTTCGCCAACGAGAAGCTGCTGGGCGAGCTGCTGCCGGTGTTCGACAGCCTGGATGCCGGCCTGAAGGCCGCCGGTGATGACCCGCACCCGCTGCGCGAGGGCCTGGAGCTGACCTACAAGCAGCTGCTGAAGGTCGCCGCCGACAATGGGCTGGTCCTGCTCGACCCGACCGGCCAGCCGTTCAACCCGGAACACCACCAGGCGATCAGCCAGGTGCCGGCCCCGGGCGCCGCCCCCGGCACCGTGGTGACCGTGTTCCAGAAGGGCTACCTGCTCAACGAGCGCCTGCTGCGGCCGGCGCTGGTGGTGGTGGCCGCCGACTGACCCCCGCCGGGCCGGGCGGCGGGAAGAACCCGCGACCCGGCCCGACGCTGAACGCGCCGGGCGACCGGAAACACAGCGTTCGGGAGATGGCTTGAATGTTCCACGAACCTCCCCCACATCGTATTCATCCACCGGCCGAACGGCCGGACTGACCCCAACAAGCATCCTCAGGAGTCTCCCCCCATGGGCAAGATCATTGGTATCGACCTCGGCACCACCAACTCGTGCGTGGCGATCATGGACGGCGGCAAGGCCCGCGTCATCGAGAATTCGGAAGGCGATCGCACCACCCCGTCGATCGTCGCCTACACCAAGGACGGCGAAGTCCTGGTCGGCGCCTCGGCCAAGCGCCAGGCCGTGACCAACCCGAAGAACACCTTCTACGCGGTGAAGCGCCTGATCGGCCGCAAGTTCACCGACGCCGAAGTGCAGAAGGACATCGCACACGTCCCGTACAGCATCCTGGCCCATGACAATGGCGACGCCTGGGTGGCCACCAGCGACGGCAAGAAGATGGCGCCGCAGGAAATCTCGGCCAAGGTGCTGGAGAAGATGAAGAAGACCGCCGAGGACTTCCTCGGTGAGAAGGTCACCGAAGCGGTCATCACCGTGCCGGCCTACTTCAACGACAGCCAGCGCCAGGCCACCAAGGACGCCGGCCGCATCGCCGGCCTGGACGTCAAGCGCATCATCAACGAGCCGACCGCGGCCGCGCTGGCCTATGGCCTGGACAAGGGTGACAACAAGGATCGCAAGATCGTGGTGTACGACCTGGGCGGCGGCACCTTCGACGTCTCGGTGATCGAGATCGCCAACGTCGATGGTGAGAAGCAGTTCGAAGTGCTGGCCACCAACGGCGACACCTTCCTGGGCGGCGAAGACTTCGACAACCGCGTCATCGAGTACCTGGTTGAAGAGTTCAACAAGGACCAGGGCATCGACCTGCGCAAGGATCCGCTGGCCCTGCAGCGCCTGAAGGATGCTGCCGAGCGTGCCAAGATCGAGCTGTCCAGCGCCCAGCAGACCGAAGTGAACCTGCCGTACGTCACCGCTGACGCTTCCGGTCCGAAGCACCTGAACATCAAGCTGACCCGCGCCAAGCTGGAAGCGCTGGTGGAAGACCTGATCAAGAAGTCGATCGAGCCGTGCCGCGTGGCCCTGAACGATGCCGGCCTGCGTTCGAGCGACATCAGCGAAGTGATCCTGGTCGGTGGCCAGACCCGCATGCCGAAGGTGCAGCAGGCGGTGACCGAGTTCTTCGGCAAGGAACCGCGCAAGGACGTCAATCCGGACGAAGCGGTGGCACTGGGTGCGGCGATCCAGGGCGGCGTGCTGGGCGGCGACGTCAAGGACGTGCTGCTGCTGGACGTGACCCCGCTGTCGCTGGGTATCGAAACCATGGGCGGCGTGTTCACCAAGATCATCGAAAAGAACACCACCATCCCGACCAAGGCTTCGCAGGTGTTCTCCACCGCCGAAGACAACCAGTCGGCCGTGACCGTGCACGTGCTGCAGGGTGAGCGCGAACAGGCCCGCTTCAACAAGTCGCTGGCCAAGTTCGACCTGTCCGGCATCGAGCCGGCCCCGCGCGGCCTGCCGCAGGTGGAAGTGTCCTTCGACATCGACGCCAACGGCATCCTGCACGTGTCGGCCAAGGACAAGAAGACCAACAAGGAACAGAAGGTCGAGATCAAGGCCGGTTCGGGTCTGTCCGAGGAAGAAATCGCGCGCATGGTGGCGGACGCCGAAGCCAACCGCGAAGAAGACAAGAAGTTCCAGGAACTGGTGCAGGCCCGCAACCAGGCCGACGCCCTGATCCACGGCACCCGCAGCGCCATCACCGAGCACGGCAGCAAGGTCGGCGGCGATGTCATCGGCAAGGTCGAAGCGGCGCTGGCCGATCTGGAAACCGCGATGAAGGGTGACGACAAGGCACAGATCGAAGCCAAGTCGAAGGTGCTGGAAGAAGCCGGCCAGTCGCTGTTCGCTGCCGCCTCGGCCGACCAGGGCGGTGCCCCGGGCGCCGACGCCGGCAACGCTGGCAAGGGCAACGACGACGTGGTGGATGCCGAGTTCACCGAAGTCAAGGACGACAAGAAGTCCTGATCCGGACCGACACGGGACGCTGCCTGGCAGCGTCCCGTTGTCGCATCAGGGTCCTGACCGCCACCCGGCGTGTCGGGGCGCCCGACGCAAGAGCGGACCTGGTTCCGCTCTTCCGCTTTGACGAATCCCGACTTTCCGGAATGCGATCCACGATATGAGCAAGCGCGATTACTACGAAGTGCTGGGCGTTGCCCGCACCGCCAACGATGAAGAACTGAAGAAGGCCTACCGTCGCTGCGCGATGAAGTTCCACCCGGACCGCAACCCGGGCGATACGGCTGCCGAAGCCTCCTTCAAGGAGTGCAAGGAAGCCTACGAAGTACTGTCCGACGGCAACAAGCGCCGCATGTACGACAGCCATGGCCACGCCGCGTTCGAGCACGGCATGGGCGGTGGTGGTCCGGGCGGCCCGGACATGAACGATATCTTCGGCGATATCTTCGGCAACATCTTTGGCGGTGCCGGCGGCGGTCCGCGCCAGGCGCGCCGTGGTGCCGACATCGGCTACGTGATGGAGCTGGACCTGGAAGAAGCGGTGCGTGGCGTCGAGCGCCGCATCGAGATTCCGACCCTGGCCGAGTGCGGCGACTGCGATGGCAGTGGCTCGGAAGACGGCAAGGTCGAAACCTGCAACGTGTGCCATGGCCGTGGCCAGGTGCGCATCCAGCGTGGCATCTTCGCCATGCAGCAGGCCTGCCACAACTGCGGCGGCCGTGGCCAGATCATCGCCAAGCCCTGCAAGACCTGCCACGGCAATGGCCGTGTCGAGGAAGACAAGGTGCTGTCGGTGAAGGTGCCGGCCGGCGTCGATACCGGCGACCGCATCCGCCTGCAGGGCGAGGGCGAGGCCGGTCCGGCCGGTACCCCGCCGGGTGACCTGTACGTGGAAGTGCGCGTGCGCGAGCATGCCATCTTCCAGCGCGATGGCGACGACCTGCACTGCGAAGTGCCGATCCGCATCTCGCAGGCCGCGCTGGGCGACACCGTGCGCGTGGCGACCCTCGGCGGCGAAGCGGAGATCCGCATCCCGGCCGAGACCCAGACCGGCAAGCTGTTCCGCCTGCGCGGCAAGGGTGTGCGCTCGGTGCGCAGCCGCAGCGAAGGCGACCTGTACTGCCGCGTCGTGGTGGAGACCCCGGTCAACCTCACCAACGAGCAGCGCAAGCTGCTGGAACAGTTCGAAGCCACCTTCGTCGGCGAGGAAGCGCGCAAGCATTCGCCGAAGTCGGCCACCTTCATGGATGGCGTGAAGGGCTTCTGGGACCGGATGACGTCCTGAGTTTTCAACGCAAGCGTTGAACGGTAGCGCCGGGCCATGCCCGGCGTTTTCGTATGCGGGCGCGGCTGCATTCCGCCGGGCATGGCCCGGCGCTACCGGGTAATGCTCACCGGAAAAACGCCGCCGGCGTCTGCCCCAGCTGCCGCTTGAACATGCTGGTGAACGCGCTAGGGCTGTCATAACCCATCGCCAACGCGACATCGATGACCTTGTCGCCGACCGCCAGCCGTTCCAGCGCGGCCAGCAACCGTGCCTGCTGCCGCCACTGCCCGAAGGTCATGCCCAGTTCGCTGCCGAAATGCCGCTGGATGGTCTTCACGTCCACCTCCAGTGCCTGCGCCCAGTCCTGCAGCGTGGCGTCATCGCCAGGGTGCTTCTGGATGTGCTGGCAGATCCGCTGCAGGCGCGGGTCGGTCGCGGCAGGCAGATGCAACGGCAGCACATCCATGCGATGCAGCTCGTCCAGCAGCAGCCGCACCACGCGGCCATCGCGGCTGTCTTCGATGTGCTCGCCCTTGATCAGCGTGGCCGCCTGCAGCAGCTCGCGCAGCAAGGGGGCCACCTGCACCGCGAACGGCTCGGCCGGCAACTGCGGCGCGAACAACGGATCGATGTACAGGCTGCGCATGTGCACGGCGGCGATGCAGTCCACCGCGTGCACCATGCCGGCCGGCATCCAGATTGCACGGGTCGAGGGCACCACCCAGCGCCCGACTTCCGAGCGCACCACCATCAGCCCCGAGATGGCATAGACCAGTTGGTGGCGCTGATGCTTGTGGCCTGCGATGTGGGTGCCGGCCGGGTATTGGGTAACCCGGTAGGTGACCGGGCGGTGCAGCGGCACCTCCCGCCACGGTGCGGCCGGGTCGACATCGCTGGCAATGTCCTTTTTGCGATAGGCCATGACCCGAACGCGGCAGAAGGGAGGGGAGGGCAACCGTAGCATGCGGGGCTCGCCCCCAACCTGACTGCGTCCATGTCCGCCCTGGCTTCTCCCGCAACGACCTCGCGCCCGGTGGCTCCCGGCGTGCTGGCTGCCATTTCCACCTCGCACGTGGTCAACGACATGATGCAGTCGTTGATCCTGGCCATCTATCCGGTGATCAAGGGTGGCTTCAATCTCAGCTTCACCCAGATCGGCCTGATCACGCTGACCTACCAGCTCACCGCCTCGATCTTCCAGCCGTTGGTCGGCATGGCAACCGACCGGCGCCCGGCGCCGTATTCGCTGCCGATCGGCATGGCTTCGACCCTGTGCGGCATGCTGTTGCTCGGCTTCGCGTCGAGTTATGCCGTGGTGCTTCTGGCCGCAGCGATGGTCGGCATTGGTTCGGCGATCTTCCACCCGGAGGCCTCGCGCATCGCGCGGCTGGCCTCGGGTGGCCGTCATGGCTTCGCGCAGTCGGTGTTCCAGGTCGGCGGCAACTTCGGTACCGCGCTCGGCCCGCTGATTGCTGCGGCGGTGATCGTGCCGTATGGCCAGCATGCCGCGTCATGGTTCGCCGGTGCCGCCCTGATCGGCATCGCGTTGCTGACCTATGTCGGTCGCTGGTATGCGCTGCACCTGGGTGCGCCGCGTCCGGCCGGCACCGCGTCGATGGCGCCGCGCCATCCGCCGCGCACCGTCGCCAAGGTACTGGCGATCCTGCTGGTGCTGATCTTCAGCAAGTACTTCTACATGGCCAGCATCGGCAGCTACTTCACCTTCTACCTGATCCACCACTTTGGCATTCCGGTGGCGCAGGCGCAGCTGCACCTGTTCGCGTTCCTGGTGGCGTCCGCTGCCGGCGGCTTCCTGGGTGGCCCGTTGGGCGATCGCATCGGCCGCAAGCCGATCATCTGGACTTCGATCCTGGGTGTGGCGCCATTCGCGCTGATGCTGCCGCATGCCGATCTGCTGTGGACCACGGTGCTGGCGGTGCTGATCGGCTTCGTGTTGTCCTCGGCGTTCTCGGCCATCGTGGTGTATGCGCAGGAAATGATGCCGCACCGCATCGGCATGGTCTCCGGTCTGTTCTTCGGCTTTGCCTTCGGCATGGGCGGGTTGGGTGCAGTCGTGCTCGGCCTGCTGGCGGACAAGACCAGCATCGAATACGTCTACCAGCTGACCGCGTTCCTGCCGTTGCTGGGCATCGTGGCGGCGTGGCTGCCGCCGTCGCGGCCTGCGCACTGAGGGTGTGGGTTTGCAGGGCTTGCAGCCCTGCACCTGCTGCAAGCCAGAGCCGAAGCAACAGCGGAAGCTGGCTATCCGTGAGTGGGCGAGGTGGGTCCGGTTGCGGGGGACGCCGTGAATACGTCCCTGTAGGCTCGGTCGCGCCATCCATGGCGCTCACGCCCCCGCAACCGGACCCACCTCGCCTTCGACAGTTTTCGCGATCTGTTGGAACAACTCGTGGGATCAGATCGGTTTTCCGAAGGAAAACGGATCTGACCCCCTTTTGTGTATCGATATCTGACAGATGTGTCGACCAAGGTCGACACCTACCAACAGCTGAGTGAACCTGTCGAAGGTGGGGCGGTGTCGGAGTGCGGGGTGTCAGCGGCATGGATGCCGCTGCCAAGCCTACAGGGACGTACTTGCGGCGTCCCCGCACTCCGACACCGCCCCGCCATCCCACGGGATGCCGCTCCGGCTTTGGCTTTTGCCGTTGCATTGAGCAGGTGCAGGGCTGCAAGCCCTGCCGAAAACCCCCTTGGGCGTAGAATGCGGCCATGAGCGAATCCCTTGATAACCACCTGGTCCACGGCCGCCGCCAGCGGCCGGATGGCCCATCGCCGATCGATGTCATTTCGGTCCAGTCGCAACTGGTCTACGGCCACGCCGGCAACAGCGCCGCCGTGCCGCCGATGCGCGCGCTCGGCGTGCGCGTGGCGGAAGTTCCGACCGTCCTGCTCAGCAACGCGCCGTTCTACGACACCACTCGCGGCCGCGTGCTGCCCGCAGACTGGTTCGCCGACCTGCTGCTCGGCACCCGCGAACGTGGCCTGCCGCAGCGGGCGAAGATGCTGGTGTCCGGCTATTTCGGCAGTACCGCCAACGGTGCCGCCTTCGCCGACTGGCTGGACGGGATCCTGCCGGCCTGCCCGCAGCTGCGTTATTGCCTGGACCCGGTGATCGGCGATACCCATACCGGCCCCTACGTGGAGCCGGGCCTGGAAGCGATCTTTGCGCAGCGCCTGCTGCCGCATGCGTGGCTGGTCACGCCGAACGCCTTCGAACTCAATCGCCTCACCGGCATGCCGGCGTTGGCTGAAGCCGATGCCATTGCCGCCGCACGCACGCTGCTCGATCGTGGCCCGCACTGGGTGATCGCGCACAGCGTCGGCGGCAATCCGGGCGAACTGGTGACGCTGGCGGTCGGTCGCGAGGAAACCTGGCGCTGGACCTCGCCGCTGCTGCCGGTGGACGTGGCCGGTACCGGCGATGTGCTGATGTCGCTGGTGGTGTCGTTCCTGCTGCGCGGCGAATCGATGCAGCAAGCGATCTCGCGCGCCATTGCCGGCACCCATGCGGCCCTGGAGGCGACCCTGGAAAGCGGCTTCGAGGAATTTGATGTGATCGCCGCCGCGCCCGCTGCGCTGGCCGAGGGGACGCGCTTCCGCGCCGAACGCGTGGCATGACCGGCCTCAACGCACGCACGCCGCGCACGGTCGGCATCGTCGGTAGTGCCGGCGCCTATGGGCGTTGGCTGACCCGCTTCTTCCAGCAGCACATGCAGCTGCAGGTGATCGGTCACGATCCGGCGGATCCGGAATCGCATACGCCGGAACAGCTGCTGGCGCAGGCCGACGTGCTGGTGTTCTCGGCACCGATCCGGCACACGCCGGCGCTGATTGCCGGGTACGTACGGCAGTCGGCTGGCCGTGAACGCGACCGGCTGTGGCTGGACGTGACCTCGGTGAAGGAGGCGCCGGTGCACGCCATGCTGGACTCGCAGGCCGAGGTGGTCGGCCTGCACCCGATGACCGCACCGCCGAAGGCACCCACGCTGAAGGGCCGGGTGATGGTGGTCTGCGAAGCGCGACTGCAGCACTGGCAGCCGTGGGTCGATACGCTGTGCACGACGTTACAGGCCGAATGCGTGCGGGCCACGCCGCAGCACCACGACCAGATGATGGCGCTGGTGCAGGCGATGGTGCACGCCACCCATCTGGCCCAGGCCGGCGTGCTGCGCCAGTACCAGCCACACCTGGGGGATCTGGCCGCGATGATGCCGTACCGCTCGGCGTCGTTCGAGCTGGACACCGCGATCATCTCGCGCATCCTGTCGCTGAACCCGGCGATCTACGAGGACATCCAGTTCGGCAACCCGTATGTGGCACCGATGCTGGAGCGTCTGGTCGGCCAGCTGCAGGCGTTGCAGGCCCAGGTCGGGCAGGGCGACGACAGCGCGCGCGACGCATTCCGTGAGCAGCTGTTGTCGGCCAACCGCAGAGCCTTCGGCGAACAGGCACTGGCCGAAGGCAACTACACCTTCGAGCGGGTGGGGTACCTGCTGGCCGACCTGACCGAGCGCAACGCGTTGTCGGTGCATCTGCCGGAAGACCGGCCGGGTTCGCTACGCGAGCTGCTGAACGTGTTCGAGCAGCATCGCATCAGCCTGGCCTCGATCCATTCTTCGCGCACGCCGGGCGGCGAAGTGCATTTCCGTATCGGTTTCGTCGCCGGCAGCGACCGGGCAGCGATTGCGCTGGCGGCGGCCGAGGTCGATGCCAGCGGCATCGGGCGTGTGCTTGGCTGAGAACATTCATCCACAGGTGGTGTGGATGGCTTCTGCGCAAACATGTGGATAACCGCGCGCAGGCCTTGGCAGCCAAGGCTGTCAAGATGGTTGGTCAAAAATTGGCCACACCTTTTTTGTAGAGCCGAGCCATGCTCGGCTGCTTTCGGCCAAAGCGTGTGTCGACCAAGGTCGACACCAGACAGAGCGGGGCGATAAGCGATCCGGTAGCGCCGGGGCATGCCCGGCAAGCCTCAGATCGTCAGCCTCAGTTCGCCACCGCTGGTGGTGAACTCGCGGCCATTGCGCACCAGCAGGCGCCCATCGTCCAGCTCGTAGCGCGGGGTGGCTTCGGAATGATGCCCGCTGCCATTCGCCTCGGGCTTGAACTCGATGATGATGTGGCTTTCGCCCTGACTGTCGACGGCGGGGAACTGACGGAACGACATCGTGCACCTCCTCCAATGGATGCTGTTGATGCGCCGCCAGCTTCGCCCCACCGATGTTAGGTGGCCGTCATCAATCGATGAACTGCAGTCGTGCCAGTTCAGCGTACAGACCGCCTTCGGCCAGCAGCTGCGCATGCGTGCCTTCGGCGACGATGCGGCCCTGGTCCATCACCACGATACGGTCGGCCTTGAGCACGGTGGCCAAGCGGTGGGCGATGACCAGCGTGGTGCGGCCGGCCATCAGCCGCTCCAGCGCCTGCTGCACGCCGTATTCGCTCTGCGCATCCAGGGCACTGGTGGCTTCGTCCAGCAGCAGGATCGGAGCGTCCTTCAGCAGGGCACGGGCAATCGCTACGCGCTGCTGCTGGCCGCCGGACAGGCGCGCGCCGCGTTCGCCCAGTTCGCTGTCATAGCCGTGCGGCAACGCGCGCAGGAAGCCATCGGCCTCGGCCGCGCGCGCGGCGTCCTCGACCTCGGCGTCGCTGGCCTGCAGGCGGCCGTAGCGAATGTTGTCGCGTGCACTGGCCGCGAACAGCGTCGGCTGCTGTGGCACCAGCGCCAGCTGCGCGCGCAGTTCGGCCGGATCGACCTGGCGCACGTCGATACCATCCACGCAGATGCGGCCGGCGGCCGGGTCATGGAAGCGCAGCAGCATCGACAGCACCGTGCTCTTGCCAGCGCCCGACGGTCCGACCAGGGCCACGGTCTCGCCCGGGCGCACGTGCAGGTTGAAGTGGTCCAGTGCGGCCTGGTCCGGCCGCTGTGGATAGTGGAACACCACATCCTCGAACTGGATCTGCCCACGCAGCGGCTGCGGCAGCACGTGTGGCTGCGCCGGAGCGCGGATCTCGATGTCTTCCTGCAGCAGTTCGCCGATACGGCCCATGCCGCCGGCCGCGCGCTGCAGTTCGTTCCAGACCTCGGCCAGTGCACCGACCGAGCCGCCGCCGATGAGCGCGTACAGCACGAACTGGCCCAGGGTGCCGGCGCTGAGGCGGCCATCGATGACATCGTGCGCGCCCAGCCACAGCACGCCGACGATGGCGCCGAACACCAGCAGGATGGCGCTGGCGGTGACCAGCGACTGCGCGCCGATGCGGCGGCGGGCGGCCTTGATCGCATCGCCCAGCGCGTGGTCGAAGCGGCCACGCTCGTAGGGCTCGCGTGCGTGGGCCTGCACCGTGCGCACCGCGCCCAGGGTCTCGCTGGCCAGGCTGTTGGCGTCGGCGATGCGGTCCTGGCTGCTGCGCGCAACGGTGCGCAGCTTGCGTGCGCCGATGATGATCGGCAGCACCGCAAGCGGAATGCCCAGCAGTGACCACGCGGCCAGGCGCGGACTGGTGACGAACAGCATCGCCAGGCTGCCGACCACGGTGACGCTGCTGCGCAGCGCAACCGACATGGTGGAGCCGACCACGCTGCGCAGCAGCTCGCTGTCGGCGGTCAGGCGCGAGACCAGCTCGCCGCTGCGGCTGCGGTCATGAAAGCCGGCACCCAGCTGGATCAGGTGCGCGTACAGGCGGCTGCGCAGGTCGGCCACGACCTTCTCGCCCAGCAGCGACACGAAGTAGAAGCGCGCGGCGGTGGCCAGCGCCAGCACCACGGCGACCAGCATCAACAGGGCAAAGGCACGGTTGATCTGGCCGCCGCTGCTGAAGCCGTGATCGATCATCTGCTTCACCGCCGGCGGCAGGCTCAGCGTGGCTGCCGAAGACACCGCCAGGGCCAGCAGCCAGGCACTGAACAGGCCGCTGTGGCGGCGCACGAACGGCCACAACGTGCGCAGGCTGCCGAGGCGGCGCAATGGCGGGGTCGAGGCGGGGGCGCCGTCCTTGTCAGTCATCCTGGTCGTCGTCTTGTATGCGGATACGGTCACGGGTGGCGTCGCGCAGACGGATTTTCAATGCGTCGGCCTGATCGGCGGGCAATTCGACCCGCAGGCACACGCCGTTGGCATCGAACTGTTCATCGCGTTTTTCGGCGCCGAAGGCGGGCAGGGCGGCATGCAGGGTGCCCAGGTCCTCGAAACCGGCCAGCAGCTGCAATCGGGTCATGGCCACCAGCGGCAGCCGCGGCGCGGTACGCAGGCACTCGGCGGCGGCGCCCCCATAGGCGCGCACCAGGCCGCCGGCACCGAGCTTGATGCCGCCGTACCAGCGCGTCACCACCACCATCACCCGGTCGAAGCCCTGGCCGTCGATCGCGGCCAGGATCGGCCGCCCGGCGGTGCCCGCAGGCTCGCCGTCATCGCTGGAGCGATAGTCCTGGCCGTGCCGGTAGGCCCAGCAGTTGTGCGTGGCATCGGCCACTGCCACCTGCTGCAGGAACGCCAGTGCCGCCGTGGCACCGTCGATTGCCGTGGCGTGGGCGATGAAGCGGCTGTGCTTGACGTCCAGTGTGTGGCTGGCCGGCTGGGCGAGAGTATCGGGCATCCCGCTCATTCTACGGGGTTGCCGGCCGTGGCCGCTGCTTTCACTCGTCCAGCAGCGGGCGCAGGTCACGCGGCAGGCGTGCTTCCGGATACTGCTGCACGTAGCGCTCCAGGCTGGCGCGGGCAAGATCGCGCTGGCCCTGGTCGCGGCGTTCGCGGATCTTCTGCAGCCATTGCCGGCGCGGCAGGCGGGCGTCGGCGTTCACTTCAGCCTGTACTGCGTCCGCGCTGAGGCTCGCATTGCCGCTGCGGCGCATGACGCCGGGCGCCGAACGGGGGGGGGCCACGTGCTTGCTCGCAGTGACCTCGACGCGATCCAGTGCCGGCGCCTGTTCGGCGCTCGCCGCGCTGGCCATGGGTGCCGCATCGTTGTCTGCCTTCATGGCCGCGGCCGCAGCCGGTGCGGAGGCCGGCACCGGCGCCGAATAGGCAACAGGTGCAGGAGGCGCGGGCGACGCCGGCGGCGGCAGCGCTGCGAAAGACGTGTCGGCGGCCGGTTCCGCGATGCGTGCGCGGGCGGCCTCTGCCTTCGCCGGTGCCGGTGGTGGCGCTGGCCTGGCTGTGCGGGCGATGGCAGGGGCCGGAGCCGCCATGGGCGCCGCCTGCGGGGCTGCCGGTGCTGCAGCGGCCGGTTCGGGGGGCGCCATCGCTGCGTCCGCCGCACGGTTTTCAGTGGCCTGATCGGTGGTAGCCGGTGCCGCCGCCACTGCGGCTTCGCTGGCCGGGATCGGCGGTGGCTCGGGACGCAGCTGCCAGGCGATGCCGATGGCAAAGACCATCGAGGCGGCAATGCCGAACACCGCTGGCCAGCGTGGCCGCCTGCGCGGCGCGCGTGGCGCCGCAGCGGTATCGACGACCGGCGCGTCCACCGCTGCACGGGCAGCGGCCAGGATGGCGGCATCCAGCGCGGCCGGCGGTGCCTGCTCAGCACGACGGCCGAGCAGGCGTGCCAGTTCGCGTTCTTCCGGCGTCAGCGGTTCGTCTCGGTTCATGCGTTCAATCCCGCACGCAGCTTGTCCATCGCATAGCGCAGCCGCGATTTCACGGTTTCCCGGCCCACGCCGGTGATCTGGCCGATCTCCTCCAGGCTCAGTTCCTGATCCAGCCGCAGCTGCAGCACTTCGCGCTGCTCGGGCGGCAGTTCTTCCATCGCCCGTTGGATGCGGCGACGCTGTTCGAATTCGGACAGTTCAGCTTCCGGGGTCTGCCCGTCTTCGAGCGCGGCCAGGCGCAGGTCGGCGTCGGCCGGTGCTGCCGGGCGATGGCGGGCGGCGCGCCAGTGGTCGTTCAGGCGGTTGTGCGCGATACGGAACAGCCAGGTGCTGAACGCGGCCTCAGGTTGCCAGCCGGCGCGGGCACTGATGACCCGTTGCCACACATCCTGGAAGATCTCCTCGGCCAGCGCGTTGTCGCGCAGGTGCCGCAGCAGGAAGCCGAACAGGCGTTTGCGGTGGCGCGCATACAGGCTCTCGAACGCACGCAGATCGCCACCGGCCCAGGCCAGCATCAAGGCTTCATCGGTTGGCAGTGCGCTGGCTTCCACGGCATACAGGGTAAGGCCTGGAGGCGATGGCGCATAGCCGTTGGGGAGGGCGGCAAGAGCGAGGGTCATGGCGGCGAAGGGGAGATGGGCAACAGGAAAAACGTACGGGCGCACGATTCGGGGTTCGCGGGCTTCCATTGCCCCCCCGGTGGCGCGCTATGCTCGTCGGCTCAGGGGAGGTGCCGCTCAGACGGTGCCAAGAGATTGTCATTTGTCCACGCATGTTGAACCGGCGGAAGAGCCACCACACGAGGCCGTGCTGAGCACGGCGCTGGTGCGCGCATTGCATGGGCTGCTGCCCGATCCGGCCGTGGTCCGCGTGGGCTGGGACGATCCGCAGCTGGGCAGCGGCCAAGCCGGCTGGCCGCCCGTTGCCGTAACCGCAGGCGCCGCGATCCAGGGCGGCGACGACGGCAGCCACGGCTGGGTGCACGATGGCGCGCGCCTGCGTTTGTCGGTGGAGGGCGCGGTACCCTCCGCGGCATGGTGGGGGCTGGCCCGGCAGGCCATGGAGCTGGCCCTGCAGCGCGGCCGCCAGGCCGGCCAGATCAAGGCGCTGGAAGAAGCCGAGCGGCTGCAGCAGGCACTGTTCCAGATCGCCGACCTGGCCGGCGCCGACCTGGAAATGGCCGAGATGCTGCGCCATGTGCACGGCGTGCTGGGCACGCTGATGTACGCGGAGAACTGCTACATCGTCGAGTACGACGATGTACGCGACCAGATCCGCTTCCTGTATTTCGCAGACCAGGTGGATGACTTCGTAGCTGATCCATCGCAGAGCCACGACGCCAGCGAGATGCCGCGCAGCCTGACCGTGGCACTGTTGCGCCATGGCAAGCCGCTCAGTGGCCCCTCGCGAGAGCTCCTGGCGCGCGTGGTCGAGCAGGAGCACGATCCGCAGCGGGGGCCGGAAAGCCTGGACTGGCTGGGCGTACCGATGCTGCGCGATGGCCGGGTGTGCGGCGCCATCGTGGTGCAGAGCTATGAACGGGCGGCCCGCTATGGTGAAGCCGAGCGTGCCCTGCTGGGCTTCGTTGCCCAGCACGTGCAGACCGCGATGGACCGGCGCCAGGCCCAGGTGCGGCTGGAGCAGCAGGTGGAGCGGCGCACGCAGGAGCTGCAGCGCGCCAACCGCAGCCTGCAGGACGAAGTGGCCGAGCGGCGTCGCGCCGAGCAGCTGCAGACCGCGCTGTACAACATCGCCGAAATGGCGATGTCGGCCGACAGCCTGGCCCAATTCTACGGCCAGGTGCATGGCGTGGTCGGGCGCCTGCTCGACGCCCGCAACTTCTACATCGCGCTGGTCAATGCCGCCGGCAATGGGCTGGACTTCGTCTACTCGGTGGATGAACACAACGCCAGCCGCGCACCCCGGCCGTTCAGTCGCGGGCTGACCGAGTACGTGGTGCGCAACCGGCGGCCGTTGCTGGCCTCGCGTGCGCAGATCGATGCGCTGCTGGCCGCCGGCGAGGTGCGTGAACACGGCGCCCGCTCGCACTGCTGGCTGGGCGTGCCGCTGCTGCGCGACGACGAGGTGGTGGGTGCGATCGTGGTGCAGAGCTACAGCCAGAACAGCACGTTCAGCGTGCATGACCAGCGCCTGCTGACATTCGTCGCGCAGAACATTGGTACCGGTCTGGCCCGCCAGCGCGACCAGCAGCGGCTGCGTTCTGCGCACGCCGAACTTGAAAAGCGCGTGGAAGAGCGCACCCGCGAGCTGGCCGAGGTCAACGAGAAGCTGCTCGGCCAGATTGGCGAGCGCCTGCGCGCCGAACAGCGCTTGACCCACCAGGCGATGCATGACGCGTTGACCGGCCTGCCCAATCGCCTGCATCTGCTTGATCGGCTGCAGGACGCGCTGGCGCTGGCCCGGCGCGAGGGCGGCCCGGTGTTCGCCGTGCTGTTCCTCGACCTGGATCGGTTCAAGCTGGTCAACGACAGCATCGGCCACGCTGCGGGCGACCGCATGCTGGTGGAGGTGGCCAAGCGCATCGTATCGATGGCCGGCTCCGATGATGTGGTGGCGCGGCTGGGCGGCGACGAGTTCGCGGTGCTGCTGCAATGCCCGCAGGGGCTGGCACAGGCACTGGACTTCGGCCAGCGGTTGCTGCTGGCCCTGCAGGAATCGATGTGGATCGCCGGGCGCGAGCTGTTCCCGTCCGGAAGCCTGGGCATTGCCTTGTGGAACCCGCGCTATCGCACCGGCGAAGAGCTGCTGCGCGATGCGGACGCGGCCATGTACCGGGCCAAGGCGCAGGGCCATGATCGTTGCGCGATCTTCGATGAGGACATGCGCGAGCAGGCCATGCGCAGCCTCGATCTGGAGGCCGATCTGCGCCGTGCCATCAATAACCGCGACTTCGTGCCGTTCTACCAGCCGATCGTGCGCCTGTGCAATGGCGAGGTGGTCGGCCACGAAGCGCTGCTGCGCTGGCAGCATGAGCGCCGCGGCCTGCTGCTGCCCGGCGCATTCCTCGAGCTGGGCGAGGAGAGTGGCCTGATCGAGCAGGTTGACTGGCTGATCTACGAACAGGTCATCGCTGGCCTGGCCGAGGGCGGGCAGGGCTACGTCTCGGTGAACGTATCGCCGCGCCATTTCCGCTCGGCCGGCTTCAGCACCCGCCTGTTCGGCCTGCTCGATGCCTGCGGCGCCGACCCGCGCCGGCTGCGGCTGGAGATCACCGAGGTGGCGCTGCTGGACGATGGCCCGCACACGCTGCGCATCCTGCAAGGCCTGCGCGAGCGTGGCATCCAGGTGCAGCTGGACGATTTCGGTACCGGCTTCTCGGCGCTGTCCTACCTGCACCGTTTCCCGATCAGCACGTTGAAGATCGACCAGAGCTTCATTGCCGGGCTGCACGGTCCGGAAGTGCACAGCACGCGCGCGCTGGTGGAAGGTGTGCTGTCACTGGCGCGCACGCTGGGCATTGAAACCATCGGTGAAGGCATCGAAACCGAGGCGCAGCGGCAGACCCTGCGCGAACTCGGCTGTGACTACGGGCAGGGCTACCTGTTGGGCCGGCCCGCACCGTGGGCGCACGCGGCAGCCTGAGCGGCCGCGTGTTGCCGTCTCAACGCAGGGCGGCGCGGCGCTTCTCGTCGATCCACTTCGACGCCTGGGCCGGCTGGTAATTGCGCATCCAGGCCAGCATCGCGTCGATGTCCGAGCCGTACCACAGATCCTGGCGCTGGTCCGGGTGCAGGAAACGCTCTTCCACCATGCGATCGATCATGCCGATCAGCGGCGCGTAGAAGCCGTCCACATCGAGGAAGGCGCATGGCTTGTTGCCGATGCCCAGCTGGCGCCAGGTCAGCATCTCGAAGATCTCTTCCAGGGTGCCGAAGCCGCCGGGCAGGGCGACGAAGCCATCGGCCAGATCGAACATGCGCGACTTGCGCTCATGCATCGAGCCGACGATCTCCAGTTCGGTCAGGCCGCGATGGGCCACTTCCCAGTCGGCCAGCTGGCGCGGAATCACGCCGGTCACTTCGCCGCCGGCAGCCAGCACGGCATTGGCCACGGTGCCCATCAGGCCGACGTTGCCGCCGCCGTACACCAGGCGCAGGCCATCGCGGGCGATGCGGTCACCCAGCGCGATGGCGCGTTCGGTATAGGCCGGCTTGCTGCCGGCGTTGGAGCCACAGTAGACGCAGATGGACTTCATGGGGGTTCCTGTCTCTTGGTGCGGAAACGAAAACGCCCCGCCAGCGACCGGGTCAGCGGTCGCGGGCGGGGTGCTGGTGGAGTATGAGGCTTTCCGTAGCGTCGAGCTTGCTCGACTGCCCTTCATTCAGATCCCGGCAACGGCCCGGTCGAGCAAGCTCAACTCTACAAAGGCCGGCCCAGTCGAGCATGGGCTATGCCGGTCGTCCTGCCCGGCACCCTCCGGGCCGTCGCCAGCGACGTTGGCAGCGGCTCCTGCCGCTTCCTTCGGCGCTACGGAGGCGGGGGCTTACGCTGCTGCGGCCTGCTCCCGGCGCGGGCCTTCACGCAGGGCGCGGCCGACCATGCCCACCAGCAGGTCCAGCTCCTCGCTGTCCATGCCGAAGTGCGGGGTGAAGCGCAGCGAGTTCTCGCCACCGTGGATCACGTTGATGCCGTGCTGGCGCAGCCATTCCTCGGTGGAGTGGGTGCCGTAGCACTTGAACTGCGGGGCCAGCTCACAGGAGAACAGCAGGCCGGTGCCCTGCACCTTGGTGATCAGCCCGCCCAGCTCGCCCTTGAGCTGCTCCAGCTTGCGCACCGCTTCGGCGCCGCGCTCGGCGATGTTGGCGCGCACCTGAGGGGTCAGCTGCGCCAGCGTGGCGCAGGCCACGTCCAGCGCGCGCGGGTTGCTGGTCATGGTGTTGCCGTAGATGCCCTTGCGGTACAGCTGCGCGGCATGGTCGGTCACCGCCAGCACCGACAGCGGGAACTGCGCGGCGTTGAGTGCCTTGGAGTAGGTCTCCATGTCCGGCGGGTCCAGGTCTTCAAAGCCCGGATAGTCGACCACCGACAGCACGCCATGCGCACGCAGGCCGGCCTGGATCGAGTCGAGCAGCAGCAGGCTGCCGTGCGCACGGGTCAGCTCGCGGGCAACGGCATAGAACGACGGCGGCACCGAACGGCCCGGGTCGCCTTCGCCCATCACTGGCTCCAGGAACACCGCTTCGATGAACCACTGGTTGCGCGCGGCATCCTCGAACACCTTGCGCAGGCCGGCCTCGTCGTACGGCGCCACGGTGATCACCGAGTCCTCGCCACGGTAGCTGGCCAGGTGCTGCAGGTAGCTCTTGCGGCTGGAATCGGAGTACAGCGCCGGCCGATCGGTGCGGCCATGGAAGCTGCCCTTGACCACCACGCGCTTGATCGCGGCGCCGGCGTGGCGTGCGCCCGGGTCGGTCTGCAGCTTGGCGTTGACGTCGGCGATGCGCGCGGCCAGGCCGACCGCCTCGGAGCCGGAGTTCAGGCACATGAAGCGGGTGAACGGGCAGCCGCCACGGCGGTGGCCGATCTCCGCGCGCAGGGCACTGATGAAGCGCTGCTGCGACAGGCTGGGGGTCATGATGTTGGCCATCACCTGCGGACGCGCCATCGCCTCCAGCACCACGTCCGGAGTGTGCCCGAAGCCGAGCATGCCGTAGCCACCGGCGTCGTACAGCACCGCGCCCTTCAAGGTGACCACCCACGGGCCGCGCGCGGCCAGCGCCACGTACGGGGTCACCGCGTCATCGGCATAGAAGTTGACGAAGCCGTCCTGCATGGCATCGATCTGCGCCTGTTCGTCCTGCGCCAGCAGCGGCCCCAGGTCGGCCTGCACGCGCGCGAATTCCTCGGCGGCGGCGTCCACGGCGGCGATCAGCTGCGGGTGGTTGGCGGACAGGGCGGTCAGGGTCGCGTCGTCCAGGCCGGTGGTGAGACGAGTGCCGGGCTGGCTGCGCAGGGGGGCGAGGCGTTCGATGAAGCTCATTGCAGATCTCCTGAAACGTTGGGTCGCACGGGCCTTCAAAAGCAAAACGCGCGTCATCACGCGCGCTTCGGGGCAGGCTCGTGCAGCGGACTTCCAACTCGATGCTAGCACTTGTTTTTTTGCGCGATAACCCCGCAGAAACCTGCTGCATAGCAGCATTTTGCGCGACGTTCGCCGCGAAGCGCGCCGGCTCGCAGACGCTGGCCGTACAATGCGCGCCATTGTCGACCTGTTGCCGCCCACTGCCTTGAAGAAGTCCGATTTCCATTACGACCTGCCGGCTGAACTGATTGCGCAGGCGCCCCTGGCCGAACGCTCGGCCAGCCGTCTGATGCTGGTGCCCGCAGCGCCGGCCGCCTTCACCGACCTGCAGGTGCGCGACCTGCCGTCGCTGCTGCAGCCGGGCGACCTGCTGGTGTTCAACGATACCCGGGTGATCCCGGCGCGCCTGTTCGGGCAGAAGGCCAGTGGTGGCCGCGTGGAGATCCTGATCGAGCGCCTGCTCGGCGGCCAGCAGGCGCGTGCGCAGGTCGGGGCCAGCAAGTCGCCGAAGGCCGGCAGCCGTATCGCGCTGGACGCGGGCGGCGAGGCCGAGGTGCTGGGCCGCGACGGCGAGTTCTACGTGCTGCAGTTCCACGTGCCCGAAGCGCTGGAGCAGTGGCTGTTGCATGCCGGGCGCCTGCCGCTGCCGCCCTACATCCAGCGCGAGCCGGGCGTGGACGACCGCGAGCGCTACCAGACCGTGTTCGCGCGCGAAGTGGGCGCGGTGGCCGCGCCAACGGCCGGCCTGCACTTCGACGAACCGCTGCTGGCCGCGCTGAAGGACAAGGGCGTGGAGTTCGGCCATGTCACCCTGCATGTGGGTGCGGGTACCTTCCAGCCGGTGCGCGCAGATGACCTGAAGGACCACGTGATGCACCGCGAGTGGCTGAACGTCGGCGCTGAACTGGTCCAGCAGGTGCGGCGCACGCGCGCGGCCGGCGGCCGGGTGATCGGCGTGGGCACCACCGTGGTGCGCGCGCTGGAAAGTGCGATGCGTGGCGGTGAGCTGCTGCCGTTCGCCGGCGAGACCCAGATCTTCATCACCCCGGGCTACCGCATCCGCAGCGTCGACGCGATGGTGACCAACTTCCACCTGCCGGAAAGCACGCTGCTGATGATGATCTCCGCGTTTGCCGGCAAGGAGCGCGTGTTCGAGGCCTACCAGCACGCGATCGAGCAGCGCTACCGCTTCTTCAGCTACGGCGACGCGATGCTGCTGTTCCCGCAGGAACAGTAACGGTAGCGCCGGGCCATGCCCGGCGGGGAGGGAGGGCCCAAGGGGCGCCGGGCATGGCCCGGCGCTACCGGCATCGGCCGCTTTGGGAGACAATAGGCGACTATTTGCCTGAACGACCGCTCCATGTCCCGACTGCAGTTCCAGCTCAAGACCCGCGATGGCCGTGCCCGTCGTGGCCGCCTGACCTTCCCGCGTGGCACGGTGGAAACGCCGGCTTTCATGCCGGTGGGAACGTATGGCTCGGTCAAGGGCATCCTGCCGGACCAGGTGCGTGCGCTGGGCGCCGAGATCATCCTCGGCAACACCTTCCACCTGTACCTGCGCCCGGGCCTGGACATCATCGCCGACCACGGTGGCCTGCATGGCTTCTGCCGCTGGGACGGCCCGATCCTGACCGACTCCGGCGGTTTCCAGGTGTTCTCGCTGGCCCACCGCCGCAAGATCACCGAGCAGGGCGTGACCTTTGCCTCGCCCACCGACGGTGCCCGCGTGTTCCTGGGCCCGGAGGAGAGCATGAAGATCCAGAAGGTGCTCGATTCGGACGTGGTGATGATCTTCGACGAGTGCACCCCGTACCCGGCCACCGAGGATGTTGCCCGCCGTTCGATGGAGCTGAGCCTGCGCTGGGCCCAGCGAAGCCGCAACGCGCATGACGAGCTGGGCAACGACGCAGCCCTGTTCGGCATCGTGCAGGGCGGGGTGCATACCGACCTGCGCAGCCGCTCGGCCGAGGCCCTGCAGGCGATCGGCTTCGATGGCTATGCCATCGGCGGCCTGGCCGTGGGCGAGCCGGAGCACGAGCGCAACGCCATGCTCGACCACCTGGACCCGGAGCTGCCCGGCGACCGCCCGCGCTACCTGATGGGCGTGGGCCGGCCGGAAGACCTGGTGGAAGGCGTGGCCCGCGGCGTGGATATGTTCGATTGCGTGATGCCGACCCGCAATGCGCGCAACGGCCACTATTTCACCTCGTTCGGCACCGTTCGCATCCGCAATTCCCAGTACGCGCGCGACATGGATCCGATCGAGCCGGGCTGCGGCTGCGTGGCCTGCACCGGCGGCTATACCCGCTCCTACCTGCGTCACCTGGACCGCTGCAACGAGATGCTGGCGCCGATGCTGGGCACCCTGCACAACCTGTTCTATTACGAAAAACTGATGGCCGACATCCGGGCCGCGATCGAGGCGGGAACCTTCCTGGCCTTCCGCGAGTCCTTCTACGCGGCACGTGGGGCGGTGGCCCCGCCCCTGTAACTCCGGATGCCCCCTGCCGAACGGCCCAAGGACGAACGCCTGGGGCCGTGGCATACTTCAAGGCTGACCCAGATCCGCGGTCGACACCCCCGCCCCTGAAGGGACGGGAGCGCCGCCCAACCAAAGGACCAACGATGAACCTGCTTGCCTTCCTGATTCCCGCCGCCCACGCCCAGGCCGCCGGCGGCCAACCGCAGGGCATGGGCCTGACCACGCTGCTGTTCCCGATCATCCTGATCGCCATCATGTACTTCCTGATGATCCGCCCGCAGATGAAGCGGCAGAAGGAGCACAAGGCCATGCTGGAGAAGATCAAGCGTGGCGACGAAGTGCTGACCAACGGTGGCATCGCCGGCATCGTCACCGACATCGGCGACAACTTCATCACCATCGAAGTGGCCGACAACGTGCGCATCCGCGTGCAGAAGGGCGCCGTCGGCAACGTGCTGCCGGCCGGCACCCTGAAGTCGGCCCAGTAAGCCACTCCCTTTCCGATGCACAACCGCGGCGCCGGGGATGGCGCCGCGCGGGACCCAAGCAATGCTCGAATTTCCACGCTGGAAGTACGTCGTCATCCTGATCGTACTGGCGCTCAGCGCGCTGTACGCGCTGCCCAACATCTACCAGAAGGACCCGGCCATCCAGATCACCGCCAACCGTGGCGGGCAGATCGACGATGCGCTGCGCGACCGTGTGCTGGCCGACCTGAAGACGGCCGGTGTCACCACCCTCGGTGCCGAGAAGGAAGGGGAAAGCCTGATCGTCCGCCTGCCGGACCTGAAGGCGCAGTCCGCGGCCAGCGATGCGCTGCGTGACACCGTCGGTGAAAAGTACACCGTGGCCCTGAACCTGGCCTCGACCGTGCCGGACTGGCTGTCCAAGCTCGGCGGCCGCCCGATGGTGCTGGGCCTGGACCTGCAGGGTGGCGTGCACTTCGTGCTGCAGGTCGACCAGAAGGCTGCGCTGGACAAGCGCCTGGATGCCTATACCGAAGACGTGCGCAGCACCCTGCGTGACGCCCGCATCGCCTACCAGTCGGTGGAGCGCCGTGCGGACAACAGCATCGTGGCCAACCTGAGCCCGTCCGCCGGCGATGACGCCGCGCAGCGTGCCCGCGCCGCCCTGGTCAAGGCGCAGCCGACCCTCGGCTATGACGTCAGTGGCAGCCGCATCACGGTGACCGTGCCGGAAGCCGAGATCGCACAGATCGCCAACGGTGCCATCGAGCAGAACATCAATACCCTGCGCAACCGCGTCAACCAGCTCGGCGTGGCCGAGCCGATCATCCAGCGCCAGGGTGCCGACCGCGTGGTCGTGCAGCTGCCGGGCGTGCAGGACACCGCCGAAGCCAAGCGCATGATCGGCGCCACCGCCACCCTGGAATATCGCGCGGTGGTGGAAGGCAACGCACAGGACGCGATCAGCTCCGGCCGCATCCCGCCGGAAGCCAAGGTCTACCAGCGCCGTGACGGCGGCGGTCCGATCCTGCTGAACAAGCGCGTGATCGTCACCGGCGACCAGATGGTCGGCGCGCAGGCGGTGACCGACTCCAACAGCGGCTCGCCGGCGGTCAGCGTGACGCTGAACAATGTCGGCGGCCAGCGCATGTTCGACTTCACCAGCGCCAACGTGAACAAGCCGATGGCGGTGGTCTACACCGAACGCGTGCCGACCGTGACCGTCGTTGACGGCCAGGAAGTGCGTGGCTTCAAGGTCAACGAGGAAGTGATCTCGGTGGCCAACATCAACGGCGTGTTCGGCAAGAACTTCCAGACCACCGGCCTGCAGAAGAAGGAAGCCGAAGACCTGGCCAAGCTGCTGAAGTCCGGTTCGCTGGCCGCGCCGATGGACTTCGTCGAAGAGCGTGTGGTCGGCCCGAGCCTCGGTGCCGAGAATGTCAAGAACGGCATGCGCGCGGTGGTGTTCGCATTCCTGTTCACTCTGGTGTTTTTCAGCGTGTACTACCGCATGTTCGGCGTGATCACCTCGGCGGCGATGCTGTTCAACCTGCTGATCGTGGTGGCGGTGATGTCGCTGTTCGGCGCGACCATGACCCTGCCGGGCTTCGCCGGCCTGGCGTTGTCGGTTGGCCTGTCGGTGGACGCCAACGTGCTGATCAACGAGCGTATCCGTGAAGAGCTGCGTGCCGGCGTGCCGGGCAAGACCGCGATCGTGACCGGTTACGAGCGAGCCTCGGGCACCATCCTCGACGCCAACCTGACCGGCCTGATCGTCGGTGTGGCGTTGTTCGCATTCGGTACCGGTCCGCTGAAGGGCTTCGCGCTGACCATGATCATCGGTATTTTCGCCTCCATGTTCACCGCGATCACCGTGTCGCGTGCGCTGGCGACGCTGATCTACGGCCGCCGCAAGAAGCTCCAGAACGTGGCCATCTGACGGGAGGACACGCACAATGAAACTGTTTCCGCTGCATATCCTCCCGAACGACACCAAGATCGACTTCATGCGTTGGCGCCATGTCGCCATGGCAGTCACCATCGTGGTGTTCCTGGCGTCGATCAGCATCATCGCGTTCAAGGGTTTCAACTACGCGCTGGACTTCACCGGCGGCACCCTGATCGAAGCCCGCTTCGACAAGCCGGTGGACGTCGAGCAGGTCCGTACCAAGCTCGAGCAGAATGGCTTTGATGGCGCCCAGGTGCAGAGTGTCGGTGGCAACACCGACCTGCTGATCCGCCTGGCTCCGCACGGCGAGCACGCCCCGGGTACCGGCGCTGCCGCCACCGAAGACAAGGCGACCGCTGCGGCTGTGGTGAAGGCGCTGTCGTCGGCCGACAACCAGGCCACGGTGTTGCGTAACGAGTTCGTGGGTCCGCAGATCGGCAAGGACCTGGCGATGAATGGCCTGTATGCCACCATCTTCATGCTGGCCGGCTTCCTGATCTACATCGCGGTGCGCTTCGAATGGAAGTTCGCGGTCACCGCCAGCATCGTGGCGATGTTCGACCTGATCGTGACGGTGGCTTACGTGTCCCTGCTGGGCCGTGAGTTCGACCTGACCGTGCTGGCCGGCCTGCTGTCGGTGATGGGCTTTGCGATCAACGACATCATCGTGGTCTTCGACCGCGTCCGCGAGAACTTCCGCAGCCTGCGCGTGGACTCGATGGAAGTGCTGAACCGTTCGATCAACCAGACGCTGTCGCGTACGGTGATCACCGCGGTGATGTTCTTCCTGTCGGCGCTGGCCCTGTACCTGTACGGCGGCAGCTCGATGGAAGGCCTGGCCGAGACGCACATGATTGGTGCGGTGATCGTGGTGCTGTCCTCGATCCTGGTGGCGGTGCCGATGCTGACGATCGGTTTCCTGCGCGTCAGCAAGCAGGACCTGCTGCCCAAGGCAAAGGACGTCGAGGCCCTGGCCCGTCGCCCGTAATCACCTGCGGCATGCAACACACAGAGAACCCCGCGCAAGCGGGGTTTTTTGTGTTGCAGGGCTGGTACGCGTCATCGCATGCGCGCTGTCGCTCCCACGCTTCGCTGCGCGAACCGTGGGCCCCACTTACCAGCTCCCAGACCCCCGCCGCTTCGCGGCCGCCCCCTGACTCAGGGGGCTCTGCCCCAGATCATTCCTGCGGCTGTTGGTAGGTGTCGACCAAGGTCGACACCCACCAGAGCAGAATGCGGTTCCGACAGATCGCAGAGAACTGTCGAAGGCGGGGTGGGTCCGGTTGCGGGGGTGTCCGCGGCATGGATGCCGCGGCCAAGCCCCCAAGGATGGGTTTACGGTGTCCCCCGCAACCGGACCCGCCCCGCCATCCCACAGGTAGCTCGCTTTTGACGTTGACGTTGACGTTGACGTTGATTCGGCGGGTGCAGGGTGCAACCCTGCAGAACAAACCCCACCCTACGCCAGCGTCGGTTGTGCAATCGGCCCCCGCGCACTACGATCCTGCGGTTCGCGCGCGCAGGCGCCCGCCCGTACTCCTGCTGAGCGCCCCGCGCGCCGCATCTGCCAACCCGAGGTATCCATGGTCATCAAACCGCGCGTCCGCGGCTTCATCTGCGTCACCACCCACCCGACCGGCTGCGAGGCCGCGGTCAAGCAGCAGATCGATTACATCCGCGCGCGTCCGCCGATCCAGAATGGCCCCAAGCGCGTGCTGGTGATCGGCGCCTCCACCGGCTACGGCCTGGCCGCGCGCATCACCGCTGCCTTCGGCAGTGGCGCGGCGACCCTGGGCATCTTCTTCGAGCGCCCGGGCAGCGAGACCAAGCCGGGCACGGCGGGCTGGTACAACTCGGCGGCGTTCCACAAGTACGCCGACGAAGCCGGCCTGTACGCCAAGAGCATCAATGGCGATGCCTTCTCCGATGAAGTGAAGGCCAGGACCATCGAGATGATCAAGGCCGATCTCGGCCAGGTCGACCAGGTCGTCTACAGCCTGGCCGCGCCGCGCCGCAAGCATCCCAAGACCGGCGAGGTCATCAGCTCCACGCTGAAGCCGATCGGCGAGCCGATCACGCTGCGTGGCCTGGATACCGACAAGGAAGTGCTGACCGAGACCCACCTGCAGCCGGCCACCCCGGAAGAAATCGCCGGTACCGTTGCGGTGATGGGCGGTGAAGACTGGCAGATGTGGATCGACGCGCTGGCCGATGCCGGCGTGCTGGCCAACGGCTGCACCACCACCGCCTTCACCTACGTGGGCGAGGAGATCACCCAGGCCATCTACTGGAACGGTTCGATCGGCGCTGCCAAGAAGGACCTGGACAACAAGGTGCTGGGCCTGCGCGAGAAGCTGGCGAAAATCGGCGGCGATGCGCGTGTATCGGTGCTCAAGGCCGTGGTCACCCAGGCCAGCTCGGCCATTCCGACCATGCCGCTGTACCTGTCGCTGCTGTTCAAGGTGATGAAGGAAAAGGGCACCCACGAAGGCTGCATCGAGCAGCTGGACGTGCTCTACGACATCCTCTACGGCGGCAAGGCCGACGGCGTGGCGATCGATCGCCTGCGCCACGCCCTGGTCGATGGCGACGGCCATAGCGTCGCGTTGATCGATGAGGAAGGCCGCCTGCGCGCCGACTACAAGGAGATGGCCGCCGATGTGCAGGGCAAGGTCGTCGCGCTGTGGCCGCAGGTGACCAACGAGAATCTGTACGAGATCAGCGATCTGGCCGGCTACAAGGCCGACTTCCTGCGCCTGTTCGGCTTTGGCGTGGAGGGCGTGGACTACGAGGCCGACGTCAATCCGGACGTGAAGATCGACAACCTGGTCGACATGACCTGATCAACGAAAAGGCCGGCGAACGCCGGCCTTTTTTTTGTTTCTGTAGAGCCGAGCCATGCTCGGCTACGTTTTGCCTGGGCCTGGCAGCCGAGCATGGCTCGGCTCTACAGGCAGGGATCACCCGAATTCGAAGCCCATCTCCGGCAGCGCCGGGCCGACAAAATCGCCCTGCACGTAATCCACGCCGGCACTGAACAGCAGCGTCATGGAATTGGCATCGCTGACGAACTCGGCGATGGTGCGGATGCCGGCTTCCTGCGCGCGCGCGGTGATCTGGCTGATGCGGTCGATGTTCTCGCGGGTAGCCGCCAGATCACTGGTGAAGCCGCGGTCCAGCTTCAGGAACTGCGGCTGGAAGTGCGCCAGCAGCTGGAACGAATCCAGTCCCGAACCGAACTGCTCCAGGCCGATGCGGCAGCCCAGCGGCGCTACGTCGGCCAGGAACTGCTGGGCGCTGCGCAGGTGGGTGAACACCTTGGCTTCCGGCGCATGCAGCCACAGCCGTTCGCCGGGCACGCCGCGTGCCTGCAGTTCACGGCGCAGGGTGGCCACCATCTGCGGGTCGTCAAACGACTCCGGCGTCACCTTCACCAGGACCTGGGTGGCATGGCCCTCGGCTGCGCGCTGGCCCAGTACCGAAATGGCCTGGGAGACCACCCAGCGATTGATGTCGGCCAGCAGCCCATGCTCCTCGGCAATGCCAAGGAAAGCGGTCGGACTCAACAGCTCGCCGTTGTGTTCCAGACGCAGATAGGCCTCGTACAGTTCCAGCGGCTCGCCCTGCAGGTTCAGCACCGGCTGGTAGTGCAGCTGGAAGCCGTCGCCGGCCAGCGCCTCGCGGATGCGCGCTACCCAGCGCAGCACGCGCTCCTGCTCGACACGGTCGACCGCGGCCGGATCGAAGATGCGGCAGGTGTTGCCCAGTTCGGCCGCGGCCTGTGTGCACTCGCTGGCACGTGCCAGCACCTGGCCGATGCTGGCGATCTTCTCGCCCACCTGCACGCCGCCGATGCTGACGGTAACTGTGGCCGAGCGCGCGCCGATGCTGAACACATGCGCGGCATAGGCCTCGCGGATACGCTCGGCCAGTGCGACGGTCTGCGCGTATGGGCCGGCCTGCAGCACGGCGAAGCTGTGCTCGCCAAAGCGCGCCAGCTGTGCCTGTTCGCCCACCACCTCGGTGAGCAGGGCGGCCAGGGCGCCAATCAGCGTGTCGGCCGAGGCCAGGCCGATGTCCGGCAGCAGGCGTGCGTAATGGTCCGGCTCGATCAGCAGCAGGCCGAACTGGCCTTCGCTGCGGCCGGCCTGGGCCACCGCGCTTTCCAGCTGCAGCATGAAGGTGGGACGGTTGAGCAGGCCGGTGACCTGGTCGCGCTGGCGCAGGTCCTCGACCTCGCGCGCCAGCTCCGGATCGAACTCCATGCGGCGGCGGAGCACGACCTGGAGGCAGGATTCACCTTCGTAGGTGGCGGCGGTGAACTCCATCGTCGCCGGGAACGCGCTGCCGTCCTCGTGGCGCGCGTCGAGCTGGTACTGCGGCGGCGGCGCCTCGCCACGGCTCAGGCCCTTCAGCAGCTGCTTGAAGCCCTCCACATGCTGGGCCGCGACCATGTCCAGCAGCGAGATGCCTTCGATGTCGTCGAACTGCTCATAGCCGAACATCTCCAGGTAGGCGTCGTTGGCGCGGATGTGCATGCCTTCATGCACATAGGCGATGGGGTCGCGCGAGGAGGCGATCAGTGCATCGCAGCGGCGCTCGGTCTCGCGCATCTGTGCCTCGATCCGGCGCAGGCCGCGGCGGGCCTGCAGATCGACCCACTGGTCGCGGACCACGGCCAGCAGGTGCTCGGCACGCTGGCGCAGGGCGAGGGCGCGGATGCCGTGGCTGCTGGCCTGCACCAGTTCGTCCTCGTCGATGCGTTCGGCCAGCAGCACCAGCGGGATGTCCTTGCCGCTGGCGGCAATGTGCTGGGCGACCAAGGGCAGCGGAATACCCTGCGACGGCGAGGCCAGGACCAGATCGATGGCCTGGCTGGCCAGCACCTGGGCCAGCTCGGCGGCATCCTGCGGGCGCCAGGGGCGCACCGCGATGCCGCTGTTGCGCAGGGTGCTGACGATGGCTTCGGCATTCTCGCCGCTGTCATCGATGATCAGCAGGCGGATGGTGATGTCGTTCGCGTTCTGCATGCACTGCTCCCCAATCTGCGAACCTAGATACACGATGCGCGGCGAACCGTCCATGCGCGGCCCCCTTGCGCGCGCCGAACGGCGAAGTGGTTCACACCACGCCGCCGGCCGCGTGGCCGCTGGCCCAGGCCCACTGGAAGTTGTATCCGCCCAGCCAGCCGGTCACATCCAGCACCTCGCCGACAAAATGCAGGCCGGGCACGCGCTTGGACTCCATCGTCGAGGACGACACTTCTGCAGTATCGACGCCGCCCAGGGTAACCTCGGCGGTGCGATAGCCTTCGGTTCCGCTGGCCACCAGCGGGAACGCGCCCAGCAGCTGCGCGGCCTGGCGCAGCACCGGCTCATCCAGCTGGCGCACCGGGCGGTCGGGCAACCAGTGTTCGCACAGGCGCTGTGCAAAGCGCTTGGGCAGCACCTCGCCCAGTACCGTGCGCAGCTCGGCAGCGGGGCGCTCGCGCTTCATCTGGCGCAGCCACTCGCCGGCATCCTGACCGGGCAGCAGGTCCAGCTCCAGCGCGTCGCCGGGTTGCCAGAACGAAGAGATCTGCAGGATCGCCGGGCCACTCACGCCACGGTGGGTCAGCAGCATGAAGTTCTGGAAACGCTTGCCGTTGCAACGCGCCTCGATCGGCAGCGCCACGCCGCTGAGGTCGGCCAACCGCTCCTGGTGCGTGCCGCTGAGCGTGAGCGGCACCAGGCCGGCACGGGTCGGCAGCACCTGGTGGCCGAACTGGCGCGCGATCTCGTAGCCGAAGCCGGTGGCGCCCATGCTCGGAATCGACAGGCCGCCGGTGGCCACCACCAGCGAAGCACAATGGAACAGCCCCTGAGTGGTGTGTACGCGGAAGCCGTCACTGCCGTGCTCGATGCGCTGCACGCTGCACCCGGTGCGGATCTGCGCCCCGACGGCCTGGCACTCATCCACCAGCATCTTCACGATCTGCTTGGACGACTCGTCGCAGAACAGCTGGCCCAGCTCTTTTTCGTGATACGCGATGCCATGCTTGTGCACCAGCTCGATGAAGTGCCAGGGCGTGTAGCGCGCCAGTGCCGATTTGCAGAAGTGCGGGTTGGCCGACAGGAAGTTGGCCGGGGTGGTGCCGGTGTTGGTGAAGTTGCAGCGGCCGCCGCCGGACATCAGGATCTTCTTGCCGACCTTGTTGGCATGGTCGATCACCTGCACCTGGCGGCCGCGCTGGCCGGCGGTGATTGCGGTCATCAGCCCGGCCGCGCCGGCGCCGATGACCACCACGTCGCAACGGATGGTGCTCATGCCTTGGCGCGCTTGCGCCAGTTCGGGATCACGTCGAGCTGCATCTGATCGTTGAGCAGCTGTACCTCGCCGTCCTGGATCAGCACGCTCCAGCGCATGGCGCGCTGGATCTGCTGGCCCCACTGTTCAACGAAGGCACCGTCCAGATCGATCACCGACAGGTTGTCGAAGCGCGCCAGGCCCTTGCCCTGCTTGCTCCACCAGATCTCCGAGGCGTTGCCACCGTAGTTGATCACCTGCACCTGGCGGCTGCGGTTGCTGGCCTTGCGGATGCGCGATTCGTCCGGGTGGCCCAGGTCGATCCACTGCAGGATGTCGCCGGTGTAATCGTGTTCCCACAGGTCCGGCTCGTCATCGGTGCTCAGGCCGCGGCCGAACTCGAGGCGGTCGCCGGCATTGAGGGCGAAGGCCAGCAGGCGCACCATCAGGCGCTCGTCGGTCTCGGACGGGTGCTGGGCCAGCGTCAGGTTGTGGGTCGCGTAGTAGCCGCGATCCATGTCGCTGATCTGCAATTCGGCCTTGCGTATGGTGGCGGTGAGGGCCATGGAGGATCCGTCGACTAAAGACGACAATGATAGAGGTTTGCTTGAGGGGTGTCCGTGGCCGTGCTGTGTGCGTGCCGTCGACGATGCTCCCCTTGTGCTCATTTCCAGCAGCGGAGCCGATGCGATGACGATGCCCAGCCGATTGCAGCTGCCGCCGGGGCGCTGGCCCAGCCTGCTTGACGGCCTGTGCGCGCGCTTTCCGCGCATCGACCGCGCGCAGTGGCTGGACCGCTTCGCCCGTGGCCGCGTGCAGGATGCGCAGGGCAGGGCGCTGGCGCCGGACCAGCCGTGGCAGGTCGGGCTGGAAATCCGCTACTTCCGCGAAGTGGCCGACGAAGCGGTGATTCCGCATGCCGAGCACATCCTGCATCTGGATGACGATCTGCTGGTGGCCGACAAGCCGCACTTCCTGCCGGTGACCCCGGCCGGCGGGCATGTGCGGCAGACCCTGCTGGCGCGGCTGGTGGCGCGCACCGGCAATAGGGAACTGGTGCCGCTGCACCGGCTGGATCGGCTCACCGCCGGGCTGGTGCTGTTTTCGACCCGGCCGGCCACCCGCGATGCCTATCAGCGGCTGTTTCGCGAGCGTCGTATCGAAAAGACCTATGAGGCGCTGGCACCAGCACTGCCGGGCGTGGCCTTCCCCCTGCAGCGACACAGCCGCCTGGTGCCGGGCGAGCCGTTCTTCCGCATGGCTGAAGTGCCCGGTGAGCCCAATGCGCGCAGCCGCATCGAACTGATCGAAGCCGGCGGGCCGGTCTGGCGCTATCGGCTGCTGCCGGACACCGGGCGCAAGCACCAGTTGCGCGTACATATGGCAATGCTGGGGGCGCCGATCATCGGCGATGACCTGTACCCGCAGTTGCAGGCGCGGAGACAGGGGGCGGTTGAGCCCTCGCTGCAGCTGCTGGCGCAGGGGTTGGCCTTCGACGATCCGTTGAGCGGGGAGCCGCGGCGGTTCAGCAGCCAGCGCGGCCTGTGCCTGCCCGGCCAGGGCGGATAAGGCCGTTCAGCGAACCGGGCGCCGCGCCAGCCAGCGGTCCAGCTCGGCGGCGAACAGTTGCCGGTCGCGCGGCCCAAGCGGCGGCGGGCCACCGGTCTGGACCCCGGCACCGCGCAGCTCTTCCATGAAATTGCGCATCGACAGCCGCTCGGCCATGTTGTTGGGGGTGTACAGCTGGCCGCGCGGGTTCAGCGCCACCGCCTTCTTTTCCAGCACCAGGGCCGCCAGCGGGATGTCCTGGGTCACCACCAGGTCGCCGGCCGCGACCCGCTCGACGATCGCACTGTCGGCCACGTCCAGCCCCTGGGGTACCTGGATCGAGCGCAGCCAGCGCGAGGGCGGGGTGCGGATCCACTGGTTGGCGACCAGGGTCAGCTCGATCCCGACCCGTTCGGCGGCGCGGAACAGGATGTCGCGGATGACGGTGGGGCAGGCGTCCGCATCCACCCAGATACGGGGGAGGGCCGGTTCAGCGTGGGTTTCAGCTTCAGTCATTTACCCAGTGTAGGGTAGGAAAAACCTGAATGGGGACTCGGAGTTAGCCCCGACGAGCTGCCAGCCCTTGTCACGCCTAGGGGCCGGCCTGTTGTCATGAACGTGCGGGCTATCGCTTTTTGCAGAAAACACGCGTATCGTGCGACCCACTGTGTTTGCTAGGGTCACCGTGAATCGTGGCCTGGTGCAGTTGATCTCACGATCCGCTCATCGATCCGCTTTACCAACGCCTGCAACTCAGTCTCGGCCCCGATACCCGGCGGCTGCGATTTTTTTCAACATGTGTTTCAGGAGTTAGTAAAATGTCGGAACGTCAGACCGGTACCGTCAAGTGGTTCAACGATGCCAAGGGCTTCGGCTTCATCACCCCGGAAAGCGGCCCGGACCTGTTCGTGCACTTCCGTGCCATCCAGGGCACCGGCTTCAAGACCCTGCAGGAAGGCCAGAAGGTTACCTTCATCGCCGTCCAGGGTCAGAAGGGCATGCAGGCTGATCAGGTGCAGGCGGTCTAATCCGTCTGCTACCGCTTGGTAGCCAGAACGCCGGAAGCGAAAGCTTCCGGCGTTTTTTATTGCCCGCTGTTCTGTGGAGTCGAGCCATGCTCGACTGCTCTCAAAGGCAGTCGAGCATGGCTCGACTCTACAAAGGGCATGCAGCGGGCACGGTACGATGTGGGCCTCCCCGAGGATCATCCCCATGCGCATCGTCCACCACCTGGAAAACTCCCGCTCACTGCGTGTGCTGTGGATGCTGGAGGAGCTGGGCCTGGACTACGAGCTTCGCCGCTACCCGCGCGATCCGAAGACGTTGCTGGCGCCGCCAGCGCTGCGCACGGTGCATCCGCTGGGCAAGTCGCCGGTGTTGCAGGACGGTGTACAGGTGCTGGCGGAATCCGGTGCGATTCTTGATTACCTGGCCGACCGCTACGACACCCAGCGCCAGTTGTCGCCGCCGCCGATGCCGGCCGACGGGGCCGAACGCATGGCCTACCGTTACTGGCTGCACTACGCCGAAGGCTCGGCGATGCCGCCGTTGCTGCTGACCCTGGTGATGGGGCGCATCCGCAGCGCGCCGATGCCGTTCTTCGCACGCCCGATCGCACGCAGCATCGCCGACAAGGCCGAGCGCGGCTTCATCGGCCCGCAGCGCCGCCTGCACCTGGACTGGATGGAGCGGCGCCTGGCTGAAAGCCCGTGGTTTGCCGGCGAGCGCTTCAGCGCTGCCGATATCCAGATGAGTTTCCCGATCCAGGCCGCGGCTGCACGTGGCGGTGGCCTGGACGACAAGCCTGCATTGCGTGGTTTCCTCAAGCGCATCGGCGAGCGCCCGGCGTACCAGCGCGCCGAGGCCCACGGTGGCCACCTGCAGGCGCTCAGCGGCAATTGAGGCGTGCGGCAGTCGCCCCCATTTCAAGCCCATGGATACCGACAGCCCCCGTTTCGACAACCGCCTGCTGAGCGTACTGCCGGGCGACCCTGAATCCGGACCGCGCCGCCGTGAGGTCCGCGGTGCCGCGTGGTCGCCGGTCATGCCGACCCCGGTGGCCACGCCAACGCTGCTGGCCTGGTCGCCGGAGCTGGCCGCGATGCTCGGCTTCGATGCCGATGAGGTGGCAAGCGAAGGCTTCGCCGATGTGTTCGGCGGCAATGCGCTGTACGCCGGCATGCAGCCGTGGGCGGCCAACTACGGGGGGCATCAGTTCGGCCATTGGGCCGGGCAGTTGGGCGATGGCCGCGCGATCTCGCTGGGTGAACTGCTGGCCCCGGATGGCCGTCACTGGGAACTGCAGCTGAAGGGCGCCGGCCCGACCCCGTACTCGCGTGGCGCCGATGGGCGCGCAGTGCTGCGTTCGTCGATCCGTGAGTTCCTGTGCAGCGAGGCGATGCATCACCTGGGTGTGCCGACCACGCGTGCGCTGTCGCTGGTCGGGACCGGCGAAGAGGTGGTGCGCGACATGTTCTATGACGGCCATCCGCGCGCCGAGCCTGGCGCCATCGTGTGCCGGGTGTCGCCCTCGTTCCTGCGTTTCGGCTCGTTCGAGCTGCCGGCATCGCGGGGTGAAACCGCCCTGCTGCAGCAACTGGTGGACGCCTGTATCGCTCGTGATTTTCCCCAACTCGAAGGGCAGGGCGAGGCGCTGTATGGCGACTGGTTCGCGCAGATCGCGGTGCGCACCGCCGAGATGATCGCGCACTGGATGCGTGTCGGCTTCGTGCACGGGGTGATGAACACCGACAACCTGTCCGTGCTTGGCCTCACGCTGGATTACGGCCCCTACGGCTGGGTCGAGGACTTCGATCCAGACTGGACACCGAACACCACCGACGCGCAGGGGCGGCGCTACCGCTTCGGTACCCAGCCGCAGGTGGCGTACTGGAACCTGGGGCGGCTGGCACAGGCGCTGTCACCGCTGTTCGCCGATGTGGCACCGTTGCAGGCGGGGCTGGCGGCATACCAGTCCACCTTCGTGGCCTGCACACGTCGCGATGCCGCCGCCAAGCTGGGCCTGGCCGCCGCCGACGATGGCGACCTGCAGCTCTACCAGCGTTGGCAGCAGCTGATGCAGGAGGGCGCGATGGACATGACCCTGGCCTGGCGCGCGTTGATGCGCATCGATCCGGCCGCGCCGGATCTGGCCGTGCTGGACGCGGTGTACTACGACGACGCACGCAGGCAGGCGGTGCAGGCGCCGCTGCAGCAGTGGCTGCAGGACTACGCTACGCGGCTGCGCGCCGACCCGCTGTCGGCCAGCGAACGCACCGCGAAGATGGCGGCGGCCAACCCGCTGTACGTGCTGCGCAACTGGCTGGCACAGGAGGCCATCGACCGCGCCGAGCAGGGCGACCTCGGCGGTGTTCATGCATTGCAGGACGTACTGCGCGACCCGTACACCGAGCGCCCGGGGCTGGAGCATTACGCCGGTAAGCGCCCGGCCTGGGCCGACAACCGCGCCGGCTGCTCGATGCTGTCCTGCAGTTCCTGAGGGTGGGGTTCGGCAGGGCTGCGCTCTGCACCCGCAGAGGCCAGGTCAACAGCCAGAGCAAAAGCTGGATTCCGTGGTTTGGCGGGGCGGTGTCGGAGTGCGGGGACGCCGCAAGTACGTCCGTGTAGGCTTGGCAGCCGCATCCATGCGGCTGACACCCCGCACTCCGACACCGCCCCACCTCCGACAGACTCCCGCTGCTGTGGGTAGGTGTCGACCTTGGTCGACACGGTAGATCCACGCCATGCGTGGATGCTCTTCGTTCAATTCTCGAAATATTCGATTTCGATGGAGATTCATCCACGCATGGCGTGGATCTACGACAGATCGCAGGAAACTGTCGAAGGCGGGGTGGGTCCGGTGGCGGGAGTGTCCGCGGCATGGATGCCGCGGCCAAGCCCCCATGGACGGGTTTACGGCGTCTCCCGCCATCGGACCCACCCCGCCATCCCACAGGAAACCAGCTTCTGCCGTTGCCGTTGCCGTTGCTTGAAGCCTCAGCAGGTGCCGGGCGCAGCCCGGCCGAACACCCCCAACAGGCAGGCGGCGCCCGGAACGGGTACCCTATGCCGCCATCAGATAGCCAACCTGACATGACCGACGCCATCGTCGCTCCGCAGTGGGCCTCGCGCCTGCGCGACATCGCCGACTTCCCCAAGCCCGGCATCCTGTTCAAGGACATCATGCCGCTGCTCGCTCACGGCGAGGACTTCCGCGGCGCGATCAGCGCGATGGCCGACCGTTGGCGCGACCAGAAGCTGGACGCGGTGGTGGGCATCGAATCGCGCGGTTTCATCCTCGGTGCCGCAATGGCACTGGAACTGGGCGTGGGCTTCGTGCCGGTGCGCAAGCCGGGCAAACTGCCGGGCCAGGTGCTGCGCGAGGAATACACGCTGGAATACCGCAGCGACTGCATCGAAGTGCACGCCGATGCGCTGCCGGCCGGTGCGCGCGTGGCGATCATCGACGACGTGCTGGCCACCGGCGGCACGCTGGGCGCCGCGCTGTCGCTGGTGCGCCGCCTGGGCGTTGAGGTGGTCGGCGCCGGTGTACTGGTCGAGCTGGATGGCCTGGGTGGCCGTGCGCGCTGGGAAGCGGGCCTGCCGCTGCACACCGAACTGGTGTTCTGAGTCTGTCGCCGGGCGTGGCCCGGCGCTACACACCGCATGCAGGTAGCGCCGGGCCATGCCCGGCGACCACCTTGCCGATCACATCATCCTCACGCGGAAGCGACGGCCCTTGATCTTGCCGGCTTCCAGCTTGGCCACGGCCTTGTTGGCCTGCTCGCGGGCGATTGCCACGTAGGATCGAGTCGGGAAGATCGCGATCTTGCCGATGAACTTGCTCGACAGGCCGGCGTCGCCGGTCAGTGCGCCGAGGATGTCACCCGGGCGCAGCTTGTCGGTCTTGCCACCGTCGATGCGAAGCGTACGCATCGCCGCCTGCGGCAGCTCGGCCGGACGCGAGGTCGCCAGCGGCGTCTTCTGCCAGTCCAGCGGCTGCCCCATCTGCGCTTCGATCGCTTCGGCACGGGTCTTTTCGCGGCCGGCCACCAGGCTGATCGCCAGGCCGCTGGCGCCGGCACGGCCGGTGCGGCCCACGCGGTGCTGGTAGCTCTCCACGTCGGTCGGCAGCTCGTAGTTGATCACCGCCGCCAGTTCTTCCACGTCAAGGCCACGCGCGGCCACGTCGCTGGCCACCAGCACGTTGCAGCTGCGGTTGGCCAGCAGCAGCAACACTTCCTCGCGGTCGCGCTGCTCCATGTCGCCATGCAGGGCCAGCGCCGAGAAGCCAAACTGCTGCAGCGAATTGGCAACCTCGTCCACGTCCTTGCGGGTATTGCAGAACACCACCGCCGATTCCGGCGTGTACTTCAGCAGCAGGCCGGCCAGCGCCTTCTGCCGGTGTGCCGGTTCCACCTCGCAGAACATATGGCGGATCGCCGGTGCCTGGTCGGCGCCCTCCACGGTCACTTCCACCGCCTCGCGCAGCAGGTCACGCGCCATGGAGCGGATGCTGTCGGGGAAGGTGGCCGAGAACAGCAGGCTCTGGCGGTCCTTGTGGGTGCGGCCGGCAATCTCGCGGATCGGCTCCTCGAAGCCCATGTCGAGCATGCGGTCGGCTTCGTCCAGCACCAGCGTGCGCACCGCGCCCAGGTTCAGCGCGCGCTTGCGCGCCAGTTCCTGCACGCGGCCGGGCGTGCCCACCACCACATGCGGGTCGTGGCCTTCCAGCGAGGCCAGCTGCGGACCCAGCGGCACGCCACCGACCAGCAGCAACAGCTTCAGGTTCGGAATGCCGGTAGCCAGCTTGCGGATCTGCTTGCCGACCTGGTCGGCCAGCTCACGGGTCGGGCACAGCACCAGCGCCTGCACGCGGATCAGGCTGGGGTCGATGGACTGCAGCAGGCCCAGGCCGAAGGCGGCGGTCTTGCCGCTGCCGGTGGGGGCCTGTGCGATCACATCGCGGCCATCGAGGATGGCCGGCAGGCTCTGCGCCTGCACAGGGGTGAGGGTGGTGTAGCCGAGGGCATCCAGGCCGGGCTGCAGGGCCGGGCTCAGCGGCAGGGTCGAGAAGTCAGTCATGGCGCATTGTACCTGCCCGCGCGGCCGGTCCCGTCCAATGGGGCGGGGTCGGAGCCCTTTCCGCAGGAAAGGGCTCCGACCCCCAATGGGAGCCGCCATCCACTGGTGGGTGCCGGCCGTTGGTCGGCACTGCCCTCAGCCCAGCACCGCCAGCACGCCCTGATGAATCGCCAGGCCACCGAACAACAGCCAGGCAAACAGGATCGACGCCAGCAGCAGCGGCTTCAGGCCGGCCTGGCGCAGCGCCGAGACATGGGTGGTCAGGCCCAGCGCGGCCATCGCCATCGCCAGCAGCACCGTGTCCAGCTGCACCAGCCCGGCCTGCAGGCCAGCCGGCAGCAGATGCAGCGAGTTGAAACCGGCCACCGCCACGAAACCGAACGCGAACCACGGCACCACGATGCGTGCCTTGCCGCCGTCGGCGCTGGGCTTGCCGCCCCGCGCCAGCCACAGCGACAGCGCGACCAGGAACGGTGCCAGCAGCATCACCCGCACCATCTTGGTGATCACTGCGGTATCAGCCGCCGCTTCGTTGACCGCACGGCCGGCCGCCACCACCTGCGCCACTTCATGCACCGTCGCACCGGTGAACAGGCCGTACTGCCGTGCGTCCATCGCCAGCCAGCCGTGCGATTGCACCAGCGCATACAGCGCCGGGTACAGGAACATCGCCAGCGTGCCGAACACCACCACCGTCGACACGGCCACCGTGACCTGTGCCGCGCGGCCGCGCACCACTGGTTCAGCGGCCATCACCGCCGCCGCGCCGCAGATCGCGCTGCCGGCACCGATCAGCATCGCGGCCTCGCGTTCCATCCGGAACACGCGTACGCCCAGCCAACAGGCCAGGCCGAAGGTGCTGGCGACCACCAGCACGTCCATCAGCACACCGGCCACGCCGACATGGCCGATGTCCTGGAAGGTCAGGCGCAGGCCGTACAGCACGATGCCGGCGCGCAGCAGCCAATGCTTGGAGAACCCGACGCCGGCCGCACTGCTTGGCGCCAACCGCGGATAGACGGTATTGCCAACCACGATGCCGGCCACGATCGCCACGGTCAGCGCGCTCAGGCCATGTGCCTGCAACCAGGGCAGCTCGGCCAGGTACAGCGACGCGGCCGCCACCAGGCCGACCAGCAGCAGGCCGGGCAGGCGCAACTGCCAGCGTTGGCGCAGGGCGGGCAGGGACCAGGGTGACAAGGCAGGGGCGTTCATGGCGAGGGCAGGGCTGAAGTGAGGGTGCAAGCGTGCGCCCGCACCATTGACCTGTAAAACGAATAATATGGGTGAAACCTACCTATCAAGCGGGTAATTACCATGCGCCTGACCTTGCGCCAGCTGCAGGTGTTCGTCGCCATCGCTGACCACGGCAGCACCACCGCTGCGGGCCAGGCCATCGCGCTCTCGCAGTCGGCCAGCAGCGCTGCCCTGCAGGAACTGGAGGCACACTTCGGCACGCCGCTGTTCGACCGCATCGGCCGTCGCCTGGCCCTGAACGGGCACGGCCGCGCGCTGCTGGAGCCGGCGCGTACGCTGCTGGTCAACGCTGCCGACCTCGAACGGCAGCTGGCTGCGGGCGGCGACCCGGCCCAGGGCGCCCCCCTGCGGCTGGTACTGGCCGCCAGTACCACCATCGGCAACTACCTGTTGCCGCCGCGCATCGCCGAGCTGCTGCGCCAGGCACCGCAGGCCGAGGTCGATCTGCGCATCGACAACAGCGCCGGCGTGGTCGCGGCCGTGCAGCGCCTGGATGTGGACGCCGGGCTGATCGAAGGCCCCTGCCACGAGCGCGGCCTGCAGGTGACCGCCTGGCAGCAGGACCCGCTGGTGATCGTGGCTGCCGCCGATGCCGCGGCGCGCTGGTCGCTGGAGCAGCTGCGCGGCGCACGTTGGCTGCTGCGTGAGCCCGGCTCGGGCACCCGCGAGGCGGTGGAGCAGGCGTTGCTGCCGCATCTGCGTGGCTTCGCCCAGACGCTGCAGCTGGGCAATACCGAAGCGATCAAGCAGGCCGCCATCGCCGGCCTCGGCCTGGCCTGCCTCTCGCGCCATGCGCTGGAAGAGCCGCTGGCCCTGGGCCGCCTGCGCGTGCTCGAGACCCCGCTGCCCGCCCTGCAGCGCACCTTGTGGCTGGTACGCCACCCGGGCAAACAATGGCTGCCGGGTTTGCAGGCGTTGTTGGGGGACGTGGGGTAATCCATCAGATTCCCATGTGTCGACCAAGGTCGACACCCACCAGAGCAGAATGCCGTTCCGACAGATCGCGGGAAACTGTCAGGGGCGGGGCGGTGTGGGTCTGCAGGACCGTTGGCGCCATGGATGGCGCCATCGAGCCCCCATGGATGGGTTTACGGCGTGTCCTGCAGACCCACACCGCCTCGCCATCCCACACGGAACCTGCGTTTGACGTTGCCGTTGAGGTTGCCGGCCAGCGGCCGGCACTACTGCGGGTGCCGGGTGCAACCCGGCCGACGCCCCCAACCCGTACAATATCCGGATGCCTCTGATTACCCTACAGAACGTCGACTTCAGCGTTGGCGGCCCGTTGTTGCTGGAAAAGGCCGAACTGTCGATCGAGCCGGGCGAACGCATCGCCCTGATCGGCCGCAACGGCGCCGGCAAATCCACCCTGCTCAAGCTGCTGTCCGGCGACCACAAGCCCGATGACGGCGAAGTGCGCGTGCAGCAGGGCGTGCGCGTCACCCGCCTGGAGCAGGAGGTGCCGCACGGCGCCGCCGGTACGGTGTTCGACGTCGTCGCCGACGGCCTGGGCGAACTGGGCCAGTGGCTGGCCGAATTCCATCACCTCAGCCACGCCGAGGAATTCGACGGCGAAGCGCTGGGCAACGTGCAGGCCAAGATCGACGCCGCCAACGGCTGGGGCCTGGACCAGCGCGTCAGCGAAACCCTGACCAAGCTCGACCTGGACGGCGAGGCCGAGTTCGGCCGCCTGTCCGGCGGCATGAAGCGCCGCGTGCTGCTGGCCCGCGCGCTGGTATCCAGCCCGGACGTGTTGCTGCTGGACGAGCCGACCAACCACCTCGACATCGAAGCCATCGACTGGCTCGAAGCGTTCCTGAAGGGCTGGAGCGGCAGCGTGGTGTTCGTCACCCATGACCGCCGCTTCCTGCGTGCGCTGGCCACCCGCATCGTTGAGATCGATCGCGGCCAGGTCACCAGCTGGCCGGGCGACTGGGCCAACTACGAGCGCCGCCGCGAGGAACGCCTGAACGCGCAGGCGCAGGAAAACGCACGCTTCGACAAGCTGCTTGCGCAGGAAGAAGTCTGGATCCGGCAGGGCATCAAGGCGCGCCGCACCCGCGACGAGGGCCGCGTGCGCCGACTGAAGGCGATGCGCGTGGAGCGGTCGCAGCGCCGCGACCTCAGCGGCAACGTCAAGATGGAAGCCGCGCAGGGCGTCAGCTCCGGCAAGAAAGTCATCGACGTCAAGGACATTTCGTTCGCCTTCGGCGAGCGCACCATGGTCCGCGACTTCACCACCACCATCCTGCGTGGCGACCGCATCGGCCTGATCGGCCCCAATGGCAGTGGCAAGACCACGCTGCTGAAGCTGCTGCTGGGCGAACTGCAGCCGGCCAAGGGCGAAGTCAACGCCGGCACCAATCTGCAGATCGCCTATTTCGATCAGTATCGTGCGGTGCTGCGCGAGGACTGGAGCGCGATCGAGAATGTGGCCGAAGGCCGCGATTTCCTCGAGTTCAACGGCAAGCGCAAGCACGTGCATGCCTACCTGCAGGACTTCATGTTCACCCCGGAACGCGCGCGCGCGCCGATCACCCGCCTGTCCGGTGGTGAGCGCAACCGACTGCTGCTGGCCAAGCTGTTCGCACAGCCGTCCAACCTGCTGGTGATGGACGAACCGACCAACGATCTGGACGTGGAAACCCTGGAGCTGCTGGAAGAGCTGCTGGGCGAATACACCGGCACGCTGCTGCTGGTCAGCCATGACCGTGACTTCATCGACAACGTGGTGACCTCCACGCTGGTGATGGAAGGCGACGGCGTGATCGGCGAGTACGTGGGCGGTTACAGCGACTGGCAGCGCTATGCGGCCAGTGTGGTGCCGGCGCCGACGGTAGTGGCTGCTGCCAAGCCGGCGGCGGCCGCACCGGTTGCTGCAGGGGCCGCGCCTGCCGCGCCCAAGCGCAAGCTGGCCTACAAGGAAGCGCGCGAGCTGGAGCAGCTGCCGAAGACCATCGAGAAGCTGGAAGGTGATGTCGAAGCATTGACCTCGGCGATGAACGACCCATCGTTCTACACCCGCAGCAGCGCCGAAGTGACCGCGCACACCCAGCAGCTGGCCAAGGTGCAGGCCGAGCTGGATGCCGCCTACGCGCGCTGGGAAGAGCTGGAAGGCTGAGCGCTGGTCGGCGCCAGCGGCGAGCCTATTGATGTAGAGCCGAGCCCATGCTCGGCTCATCGTGACCTGGCCGGAGAGCAGCCAAGCGTAGGCTCGGCTCTACCGAGGTTGCCAGCAGGCGCGGTAGAGCCGAGCCCATGCTCGGCTGGTAGATCCACGCCATGCGTGGATATCCGGATCCGTGCGGACCAACGGTCCGCACCCACCCATCAACGGTCCGCACCCACCGGGGGCGTCATTTGACCCCGTGCAGATCCCGCAGCTGGCTCGGCCGGCTGCCGAAATACGCGGCCAGATCGGCGATGTCCTGATCACTCAGGTCCTTCGCCTGTGGCGTCATCAGCATGTGCTGGCGGTCACCGGCGCGGTAGGCCTGCAGGGCGTGCGCCAGGTAGTCACCGTACTGCCCACCCAGCTTGGGGTAGGTCGGGTCGATCGGCGCGTTGCCGTCGGCGCCGTGGCAATCGATGCAGCTCTGGTTGGTGGCCTTGCCCTTCACCTTGGCGCGGGCTTCGCCGGCGGCCTCGCGGCCGGCAGGCAGGCCGGCCGATGAAGAAGAGCCATGTTCGCCGCTGGCATGGCCCGGGTCGGCGGCGGATTTCTCGCTGTCTTCCACCTGCGACTGCGAACAGGCGGCCAGCAGCAGGGCAACGGACAGGGCGATGGCATGACGCATCGGATGCGCGGCTTTCGACATGGGCGGGCCTTACTTGACGGTGGACAGGTAAACAGAGAGATCGGCGATCTCCTGTTCGCTGAAACTCATCGACTGCGCCTGCATCGTCGGATGCCGGCGCTTGCCCTGGCGGTACTCGGTCAGGGCCTGGGCCAGGTACTGCTGGGTCTGGCCGCCGATCTTCGGCACCCGGTAACTGGGGTAGGCGTTCTTGTAGCCGGTGATGCCGTGGCACCCCTGGCAGGTGTAAGCCAGCACGCGGCCATTGTCGAAATTGCCGGTGGGGGCGGTGGCCGGTGGCGCAGCGGCGGGAGCCGCGGCCGGGGCCGGTGTGGCAGGAGCAGAAGCGGGCTGTGCGGCGGCCCCAAGGGGCAGGAGGACGGCCAGAGCGAGACAAGCGGCGAGCGGCTGCGGGCGCATGGTGTCGTTTCCGGGGATTCGGGTCTGGTCGTTCCGGCGTGGGGTACGGAACGACCCGAGTATAGCCTCAGGTTTCATCTAGCTGAAATGGGGTCGCGCCGACCAGCGGCGTGAAGACACCATGACCTTTGGGATATGGTGTTGCCGTGAAGTGGTGCATTACTTTGCTACCACACCTGCCCACGCATCCTCCAGGGATCTGACGATGTCGCACCCAACCTTCCTGTCCGGCCGCCGCAGCGGAATCTGCGCTGCCGCACTGCTGATCTCCACCTCCCTGCTGCTGGGCGGTTGCGCCGCAGGGCCCAATTCCGAAGCCAAGGCCGCCGAAAGCAAAGACGAGAAGAAGGTCGATGCGGTGCCGGTGGAAGTGGCCGTGGCCAGCCATCGCGCGGTTGCGGCCAGCTACACCGGTACCGCCGCACTGGAGCCGCGCGCCGAATCGCAGGTGGTCGCCAAGACCTCCGGCGTGGCGCTGGCGGTGCTGGTAGAGGAGGGCCAGCGGGTCAGCGCCGGCCAGCCGCTGGTGCGCCTGGACCCGGACCGCGCACGCCTGGCCGTGGCGCAGAGCGAGGCGCAGATGCGCAAGCTGGAAAACGACTATCAGCGTGCACAGAAACTGGTTGTGCAGCAGCTGGTCAGTGCGGCCAGCGTCGACCAGCTGCGCTACGACCTGGAAAACGTCCGCGCGCAGTACCGCCTGGCCACGCTGGAACTGTCCTACACCACGGTGGTGGCGCCGATTTCCGGCGTGATCGCGTCGCGTTCGATCAAGACCGGCAACTTCGTGCAGATCAACACGCCAATCTTCCGCATCGTCGACAACTCGCGGCTGGAAGCCACGCTCAACGTGCCCGAGCGCGAACTGGCCACCCTGCGCGCCGGCCAGCCGGTGACGCTGGCGGCCGACGCGCTGCCCGGGCAGAGCTTCACCGGCACCGTCGATCGCATCGCACCGGTGGTCGATTCGGGCAGCGGCACGTTTCGCGTGGTCAGCGCCTTCGACGGCGCTGCGCATGCGTTGCAGCCGGGCATGTTCGGGCGCATCCGCATTGATTACGACCAGCGCGCAGATGCCCTGGTGGTGCCACGCCTGGCACTGCTCGACGACGGCGAACCTGCCGTGTTCCGGGTGCGCGCAGGCAAGGTCGCACGCGTGGCGGTCAAGCTGGGTTACGCCGAAGGGCCGTGGGTGGAGATCCGTGAGGGCCTGGCGGCCGGTGATCAGGTGGTCACCGCCGGCAAGGTCGCGCTGCGCGATGGCACCACGGTGCAGGTGATCGCTGATCCGAAGGCGAAGACGGTGGCAGCGGCAGGTGCGCCGGCGGCCAAGCAGGCAGACAAGGCCGGGAGCACGGAATGACCACCCCGGGCCACGACCACGGTGCCTCGCCGGCGAGCGAGCGCGCCGCCTCCGGCATGCGCGGCGGCCTGGTGGAGTTCGCCACCCGCCGCCGCGTCACCATCGCCATGTGCACCGTCACGCTGCTGCTGTTCGGCTTGATTGCGCTGGGCAACCTCAAGGTCAATCTGCTGCCGGACCTGAGCTATCCGACGCTGACCGTGCGTACCGAATACACCGGTGCCGCACCAACCGAAATCGAAACCCTGATCAGCCAGCCGGTGGAAGAAGCGGTGGGCGTGGTCAAGAACCTGCGCAAGCTGAAGTCGGTCTCGCGTACCGGCCAGAGCGACGTGGTGCTGGAGTTTGCCTGGGGCACCAACATGGACCAGGCCAGCCTGGAGGTGCGCGACAAGATGGAGGCGCTGAACCTGCCGCTGGAGGCCAAGGCGCCGGTGCTGCTGCGCTTCAATCCGTCCACCGAGCCGATCATGCGCCTGGTGCTGTCGAACAAGACCGCGGCGGCCACCGACGCCGATGCGATCCGCGAGCTGACCGGCCTGCGCCGCTACGCCGATGAAGACCTGAAGAAGAAGCTCGAGCCGGTCACCGGCGTGGCTGCGGTCAAGGTCGGCGGCGGCCTGGAAGACGAAATCCAGGTCGACATCGACCAGCAGAAGCTGGCGCAGCTGAACCTGCCGATCGATACCATCATCAAGCGCCTGAAGGACGAGAACATCAACATCTCCGGCGGCCGCCTGGAGGAAGGTTCGCAGCGCTTCCTGGTACGCACCGTCAACCAGTTTGCCGACCTGGAGGAGATCCGCAACCTGCTGGTCACCACCCAGTCGTCCAACGGCAGTGCAGCCGATTCGGCCCTGCAGCAGATGTTCACCATTGCCGCGTCCACCGGTTCGGCCGCTGCGGTTGCCGCTGCGTCGGCGGCGCAGAGCGCGTCGTCCGGCAACTCCAGCGTGGTCGCCAACGGTGTGCCGGTGCGCCTGAAGGACGTGGCCAGCGTGCGCCAGGGCTACAAGGAACGCGAAGCGATCATCCGCCTGGGCGGCAAGGAATCGGTCGAGCTGGCCATCTACAAGGAAGGCGACGCCAACACGGTTGCCACCGCCGAGGCATTGCGCAAGCGGCTGGAGCAGATCAAGACCACCTTCCCCTCCGATGTCGAGCTGACCACCATCGAGGACCAGTCACGCTTCATCGAGCACGCCATCGCCGACGTCAAGAAGGATGCAGTGATCGGCGGCCTGCTGGCGATCCTGATCATCTTCCTGTTCCTGCGGGATGGCTGGAGCACGTTCGTGATCAGCCTGTCGCTGCCGGTCTCGATCATCGCCACGTTCTTCTTCATGGGCCAGCTCGGCCTGAGCTTGAACGTGATGTCGCTGGGCGGCCTGGCGCTGGCCACCGGCCTGGTGGTGGACGACTCGATCGTGGTGCTGGAAAGCATTGCCAAGGCCCGCGAGCGAGGGCTGGGGATTCTGCAGGCAGCCATTGCCGGCACCCGCGAGGTCAGCATGGCGGTGGTTGCCTCCACGTTGACCACCATCGCGGTGTTCCTGCCGCTGGTGTTCGTCGACGGCATCGCCGGCCAGCTGTTCCGCGACCAGGCACTGACCGTGGCGATCGCCATCGCGATCTCGCTGCTGGTGTCGATGACGCTGATCCCGATGCTGAGCTCGCTGAAAGGACAGCCGCCGCTGGCGTTCCCCGAGGAAGCGCCGAATGCAGCGTGGCAGCCGCAGAACCGCTGGCAGAAGCCGGTCGCGCTGGGCCGTCGTGGCGTGGTCGCGACCGCGCGCTGGGGGTTCTACGCGCTGGCCTGGCTGGTGGTGCGGCTGTGGCGCGGCGTGGTGGCGGTGATCGGCCCGGTAATGCGCAAGGCCAGCGACCTGGCGATGAAGCCCTATGCCGGCGCCGAGCGCGGTTACCTGCGCCTGCTGCCGAGCGCGCTGGCGCATCCGGGCAAGGTGCTGGGCGTGGCCACCGTGATCTTCGTGGCGACCATGGCGCTGGTGCCGATGCTCGGTGCCGACCTGATTCCGCAGCTGGCGCAGGATCGCTTCGAGATGACCGTGAAGCTGCCGGCCGGCACCCCGCTGAAGCAGACCGACGCGCTGGTGCGTGAGCTGCAGCTGGCGCATGGCAAGGGCGAAGGCGTGGCCTCGCTGTACGGTGTCAGCGGCAGTGGCACCCGCCTGGATGCCAGTCCGACCGAAAGCGGCGAGAACATCGGCAAGCTGACCGTGGTGATGGAAGGTGGCGGCAACCCGCGTACCGAGGCGGCGATCACCGAGCGCCTGCGCGACACCATGGCCCAGCATCCCGGTGCTCAGGTCGACTTCGCCCGGCCGGCACTGTTCAGCTTCTCTACGCCGCTGGAAATCGAACTGCGCGGGCAGGACATGGCCACCCTGGAAGTGGCCGGCCAGCGCCTGGCGGCGATGCTGCGTGGCAACGCGCACTACGCCGACGTCAAGTCGACGGTGGAAGAAGGCTTCCCGGAAATCCAGATCCGTTTCGATCAGGAGCGCGCCGGCGCGCTGGGCCTGACCACGCGCCAGATCGCCGATGTGGTGGTGAAGAAGGTGCGTGGCGATGTGGCCACCCGCTACAGCTTCCGTGACCGCAAGATCGACGTGCTGGTGCGGGCGCAGGAAGGCGACCGCGCCAGCGTGGAGAGCATCCGCCGGCTGATCGTCAATCCGGGCAGCAGCCGCCCGGTCACCCTGGACGCGGTGGCCGATGTGGTCGCCACCACCGGCCCCAGCGAGATCCATCGTGCAGACCAGACCCGCGTGGCGGTGGTGTCGGCCAACCTGCGCGACATCGATCTGGGCGCGGCCATGCGCGAAGTCCAGCAGATGGTGGCCGAGCAGCCGCTGGGCGCGGGCGTCGGCCTGCACATCGGCGGCCAGGGCGAGGAACTGGCGCAGGCCGCCAAGTCACTGATCTTCGCCTTCGGCCTGGCGATCTTCCTGGTCTACCTGGTGATGGCTTCGCAGTTCGAATCGCTGCTGCACCCGTTCGTGATCCTGTTCACCATCCCGCTGGCGCTGGTCGGTGCGATCCTGGCGCTGATGCTGACCGGCAAACCCATTTCGGTGGTGGTGTTCATCGGCCTGATCCTGCTGGTCGGCCTGGTCACCAAGAACGCGATCATCCTGATCGACAAGGTCAACCAGCTGCGCGAAGCCGGCGTGGCCAAGCATGAGGCGCTGGTGGAAGGTGCGCGCTCGCGCCTGCGGCCGATCATCATGACCACCCTGTGCACGCTGTTCGGCTTCCTGCCGCTGGCGGTGGCGATGGGCGAGGGCGCCGAAGTGCGCGCGCCGATGGCGATCACCGTGATCGGCGGCCTGCTGGTGTCGACCCTGCTGACCCTGCTGGTGATCCCGGTGGTGTACGACCTGATGGACCGCCGCGGCGATGCCTACTACCGCGAGCGCGGCCGCAAGCACGCCGGAGAGATCGAGCCGGGTGCGGCGGGCAGTGCGGCGGGCGCGGAGGAACCGGCATGAGTGTTGCCGAGTTCTCCATCCGTCGTCCGGTCACCACCATCATGTGTTTCGTGTCACTGGTGGTGATCGGCCTGATCGCCTCGTTCCGGCTGCCGCTGGAGGCGCTGCCGGACATTTCCGCGCCGTTCCTGTTCGTGCAGATTCCCTATACCGGTTCGACCCCGGAAGAAGTGGAGCGCACCATCATCCGACCGGTCGAGGAATCGCTGGCGACGATGACCGGCATCAAGCGCATGCGCTCGTCGGCCACCTCCGAGGCGGCGCTGATCTATATCGAGTTCAGCGACTGGGATCGCGATATCGCCATCGCCGCCTCCGATGCGCGCGAACGCATCGACGCAATCCGCAGCGACCTGCCTGACGACCTGCAGCGCTACAACGTGTTCAAGTGGTCCAGCAGCGACCAGCCGGTGCTGAAGGTGCGCCTGGCCAGCACCACCGACCTGACCACCGCCTATGACATGCTCGACCGCGAGTTCAAGCGCCGGATCGAGCGCATTCCCGGCGTGGCACGGGTCGACATCACTGGCGCGCCGCCGAACGAGGTGGAGATCGCCATCGATCCCAACCGCCTCAACGCGCACGGGCTGAGCATCAACGAGCTCAGCGAACGCCTGCGCACGCTGAACTTCTCGATCTCGGCCGGGCAGATCGACGACAACGGCCAGCGCGTGCGCGTGCAGCCGGTGGGCGAGATCACCGACCTGCAGGAGATGCGCGACCTGGTGATCAACGCCAAAGGGCTGCGCCTGGGCGACATCGCCGACGTGCGCCTGAAGCCGGCACGCATGAACTATGGGCGCCGCCTGGACGGCAACCCGGCCGTCGGCCTGGACATCTTCAAGGAGCGCAGCGCCAACCTGGTGGACGTCTCGCGCGCGGCGCTGGCCGAAGTCGAAGCGATCCGTGCGCAGCCGTCGATGCGCGACGTGCAGATCAAGGTCATCGACAACCAGGGCAAGGCAGTGACCTCCTCGCTGCTGGAACTGGCCGAGGCCGGCGCGGTCGGCCTGATCCTGTCGGTGACAGTGCTGTTCTTCTTCCTGCGCCACTGGCCATCGACGCTGATGGTGACCCTGGCCATTCCGATCTGCTTCACCATCACCCTGGGCTTCATGTACTTCGTCGGGGTGACGCTGAACATCCTGACCATGATGGGCCTGCTGCTTGCGGTGGGCATGCTGGTGGACAACGCCGTGGTGGTGGTGGAGAGCATCTACCAGGAACGCGAACGCATGCCGGATCAGCCGCGCCTGGCCTCGATCATCGGCACCCGCAATGTGGCCATCGCCCTCAGTGCGGGCACCCTGTGCCACTGCATCGTGTTCGTGCCTAACCTGTTCGGCGAGACCAACAACATCAGCATCTTCATGGCGCAGATCGCCATCACCATCTCAGTCTCGCTGCTGGCATCCTGGCTGGTGGCGGTCAGCCTGATTCCGATGCTGTCCGCACGCATGGCCACGCCCAAGCTGGTGCACTCGCAGACCGGCGTGATCGCACGGTTGCAGCGCCGCTATGCCCACCTGCTGGACTGGTCGCTGCGCCATCGTGGCTGGAGCCTTCTGGGCATCGTGCTGGTGGTGCTGGTCAGCCTGGTGCCGATGAAGCTGACCAAGGTCGATATGTTCGGCGGTGAGGGCGGCAAGGACATCTTCATCGGCTACATGTGGAAGGGCGCCTACACCTACCGGCAGATGTCGGAGGAAGTGGCGCGGGTGGAGAACTGGATCGATGCCAATCGCGAGCGCCTGCACGTCAAGCAGGTGTACTCCTGGTACAGCGAGCAGGAAGGCAGCTCGACCGTGGTCACCCTGGACGAGAAGTACGCCAAGGACATCAAGGCGCTGCAGGAGGAACTGCGCAAGGGCCTGCCGAAGTCGGCGCGTACCGACTACTTCGTCGGCAACCAGGGCGGTGACGGCGGCGGTGGCGGCAACCAGGGTGTGCAGGTGCAGCTGGTCGGCGACTCCAGCAGCATGCTGCAGGAGATCGGCCAGGAGGTGGTGCCGCTGCTGGCGCAGCGCACCGAGCTGCGCGATGTGCGCATCGACAACGGTGAAAAGGGCGGCGAGCTGAAGGTGCGCGTCGACCGCGAGCGTGCTGCGGCGTTCGGCTTCAACGCCGAACAGGTCGCCAGCTTCGTCGGCCTGGCCCTGCGCGGTGCACCAATGCGCGAGTTCCGCCGTGGTGACAACGAGGTGCCGGTGTGGGTGCGCTTCGCCGGTGCCGAGCAGAGCAGTCCGGAAGACCTGGCCGGCTTCAGCGTGCGCACCGGCGATGGCCGCAGCGTGCCGCTGCTGAGCCTGGTCACCGTGGACGTCGGCTCGTCGGCCACCCAGATCGGCCGCACCAACCGCCAGACCACGCTGACCATCAAGGCCAACCTGGCCGAGAAGATCACCGCGCCGGATGGCCGCAAGGCGATCGAGGCGGTGCTCAAGCCGATGAACTTCCCGGCCGGCTATGGCTACACCTTTGATGGCGGCGATTACGGCAACGACGACGAGGCCATGCAGCAGATGGTGTTCAACCTGCTGATCGCGCTGGTGATGATCTACGTGGTGATGGCCGCGGTGTTCGAGTCGCTGCTGTTCCCGGCAGCGATCATGAGCGGTGTGCTGTTCTCGATCTTCGGCGTGTTCTGGCTGTTCTGGATCACCGGCACCTCGTTCGGGATCATGTCCTTCATCGGCATCCTGGTGCTGATGGGCGTGGTGGTGAACAACGGCATCGTGATGATCGAGCACATCAACAACCTGCGGCGCAGCGGCATGGGCCGCACCCAGGCACTGGTGGAAGGCTCACGCGAACGCCTGCGCCCGATCATGATGACCATGGGCACGGCGATCCTGGCGATGGTGCCGATCTCGCTGACCAACACGCAGATGTTCGGCGATGGCCCGGAGTACGCACCGATGGCGCGCGCCATTGCCGGTGGCCTGGCGTTCTCCACCGTGGTCAGCCTGCTGTTCCTGCCGACCATCTATGCGGTGCTGGATGACCTGCGCAATGCCGTGACGCGGCTGATCCGCCGTGCGCGCGGCCTGGAGATGGTAGAGCCGGGCGCTGCCCGGCTGTAAGGATCGAGCCTGCTCGACTGACGGGAACGACAACGTGTTGTGGTGTGGGGGAGGCCGGTCGTAGTGGGGCGGCCTCCCCCTTTTTTCAGGCGCGCCGCAGGAACCAGGTACGCCGTGTGTATTCATGACCAAAATCGACCTGGCCGAAGCGGGCGATCTCGCGCTCGCCGCGCCGGTAGTAGCGCCAGGGGGCCTTGCTCTGTGCGGGCTTGGCGCCGTAGAACACGTCCATGTGCCCGACCGGCATCGATTTCGGAGTGACGTGCATGACCACGCTGCGACGGGTGCCGGCAGAAGGATGCGGCGCACCGCCATGGAACAGCTGCGGGTGCCACACGATCACATCGCCTGGCTGCACATGTACCGGCTGCGCCTGCAGCCCGGCCTCCTCGCATTGGCGCGCGACCGCATCCTGGTAAGCGGCCCAGCCTTCGCCGGACATCGGGCTGACCGGCCCATCACCGAACACCTGCTGGCGCAGCGCCTGGACGTCGATGGCGGGCAGCAGATGGCTGCCCGGCACCACACGCAACGGGCCGTTGCTGTCGTCCACCGTATCCAGCGCGGTCCAGACGCCCAGGTAGCGTTCGCCGGGCGAGGTGCAGAACACCGGTGTGTCACGGTGCAGCGGCTGTTCCGAGCCGCGTTCGTAGTAGAGGCTGGTGTAGAGCGTGGTGGGCTCGCCGAGGAAACGGTCGCAGACATCGATGGCTGCGTTGTCGGTCAGCAGGCCGCTGATCGCATCGACCACCAGATGCAGATTGACCACCCGGTACAAGCGCTGGTGCGCATCGAGATTGCGGCTGACCGCCTTCGGATTGCGCTGCTTGAAGCGATCGATGCGCTGGTTGATGTCCTGCACCAGGGCCGGTGCAATGGCCTGGCGGACCACCACGAAACCGTCGCGCATCAGCGCGTCATATGCATCCATTGCAGGCATCCATCAGGGGAAGGACCGCAGTATAGCGAGGGCGCCGCCGGGCTGAACCGGGCGGCGCCGTGGGTCGGCTGCAGCCGGCTCAGCCGGCGACCTTGCCCCACACGCGGCCGGCGGTCAGCCACAGGCCCAGCATGCTGCCCAGGTTGGTCAGCATGAAGGTCAGCACCACGCGCGTGACCCGGTTGCGGTACCAGCCCTTCAGGCTCTGCGCATCGTCACGCAGCTTGAGGAAGTCTTCGTAGGCCGGCTTGCGCAGGCGAGCTTCGACCAGCGCCGAGAACGCACCGGTGGGAATGCTCAGGCGGAACGGCTTGAACGGTGCCACCGCAATCGCGGTGAGGATGCTCAGCGGATGGCTGCCGGCCAGCAGGCAACCGAGGCCGGCCAGGCCGCCGGTGTACATCGCCCAGGTCGCCAGCAGTTCGGTGCCCACACCCAGCCCGCCGCGGTAGAAGCCGACCGCGATGCCGGTGATCACGATGGCCAGGATGCCCAGCGTGAACCAGGGAATGTTGCGCTTCTTCGGCACCGCTTCCAGCTCGGCGCGCAGCGGCGCCGGGGCGTCGGTGTCGGTTTCCAGGTAGCGCGCCAGCCCGGCCAGGTGGCCGGCACCGACCACGGCCAGCACTTCGCGCTGGTCCGGATCCTGCGCTTCGCGCAGGCGCGTGGCCATGTAGCGGTCGCGTTCGCCGATGATGGTTTCGTACAGCGCCGGGCTTTCACTGGCGAACTCACCAAAGCTCGACTCCAGCATGTCGCCCTGCTTGAGCTTCTCGATCTCGTTCTCGCCCACTTCTTCGGAGGAGAACAGGCCGGCGCCGAGCCCGGCCACCAGCTTCAGCTTGCCGAAGAAGCCCAGCCGCTGAGAGGCGCGGCGGAAGGTCAGGCCCACTTCGCGGTCGATCAGGTGCACCGGCAGGTTGCGCTCGCGGGCCAGTTCCACCGCGCGCTTGAGCTCGGCACCCGGCTCGATGCCCAGCTGCTCGGCCAGGCGGCGCTGGTAGGCCGACAATGCCAGGTTGGCGGCGAACAGGGCGACGCGGCCCTTGCGGATCACCTCGACCAGATCGAGTTTGGCCAACGTGTCCGGATCGCTCAGTGCCTGCAGGCGCTGCGGGTCCAGTTCCACCGCCACCGCATCGAAGCGGCCGCTGTCGATGGCCTTTTCCACGGCTTCCACGCTGGCGTGTGAGACGTGGGCGGTGCCCAGCAGGGTGTAGCGCACACCGTCGCGTTCAACGACGCGCACCGGCTGCCCGGCGAACAGGTCGTCGTTGGTTTCGGGAAGGTTTTCGGTCATGGGTTCATTCATTGGAAGGTGCGGTGTCGGCGCCATCGCCGAGCGCGCGCTGCATCTGCACGGTATCCAGCCAGCGGCCATGCTTGCGGCCCAGGCCCTGGAACACGCCCACCAGGTGGAAGCCGAAGCGTTCGTGCAGCTTGATGGAGGCGGTGTTGGTGGGCTCGCCGATCACCGCCACCATCTGCCGGTAGCCGCGTGCGGTGCAGGCGTCGATCAATGCCTGCAGCAGGGCCGTACCCACGCCCTTGCCCTGGAACGTGGCATCGACATAGACCGAGTTCTCCACGGTCCACTGGTAGGCGATGCGGGTGCGGTAGGTGTTGGCGTAGGCATAGCCGGCCACCTGGCCATCGATCTCGGCGACCAGGTAGGGGAAGCCACGGTCGATGATGTCGCGCATGCGGCGCAGCATCTCGGTCGCGTCCGGGATGTCGTACTCGTAGGTGTTGACGAAGTCGGTCACTTCCACCGCATAGATCGCGGTGATCGCGTCGATGTCGGCCGGGCCGGCATCACGGATGAGGACGGCCATGCGCGGGCTCCGGCTCAGTCGATGTAGCGCTTGAGCAGGTCGCCGTAGGCATCGATGCGGCGATCACGCAGGAACGGCCAGATCCGGCGCACGTGCTCGCTGCGCTGCAGGTCCACGTCGCACAGCAGCACGGTGGCATCGGTACCGGCTTCGGCCAGGAATTCGCCCTGCGGGCCGAGCACGTGGCTGTTGCCCCAGAACTGGATGCCCGACGCGCCCAGCGGCGAGGCTTCGTGGCCGACGCGGTTGCAGCTCAGCACCGGCAGACCGTTGGCCACCGCATGGCCACGGTGGCTCAGTACCCACGCGTCGCGCTGGCGGGTCTTCTCGTCCTGCACGTCGTCCGGGTCCCAGCCGATCGCGGTCGGGTAGAGCAGCAGTTCGGCACCGGCCAGCGCCATCAGGCGCGCCGCTTCCGGATACCACTGGTCCCAGCACACCAGCACGCCCAGACGGCCCACCGAAGTATCGATCGGCGTGAAGCCGATGTCGCCCGGGGTAAAGTAGAACTTCTCGTAGAAGCCCGGGTCATCGGGGATGTGCATCTTGCGGTACTTGCCGAGCAGGGTGCCGTCCTTTTCGAACACCACCGCGGTGTTGTGGTACAGGCCGGCGGCGCGGCGTTCGAACAGCGAGCCGACCAGCACCACGCCATGCTTCCTGGCCAGTGCGCCCAGGCGCTCGGTACTCGGGCCCGGAATCGGCTCGGCCAGGTCGAACTCGTCCACCGATTCGTGCTGGCAGAAGTACGGACCGTTGTGCAGTTCCTGCAACAGCACCAGCTTGGCACCCTGGGCAGCCGCCTCGGCCACGCGTGCTTCGATCACCGCCAGGTTGGCGGCGGCATCACCGTGGTTGCGCTCCTGGATCAGGGCGACGGTAAGGGGGCTGCGCGAGTTCATGCGGGGCGTTCCTGCGGGGGAAAACCAGCATGTTAGCGCGGATGACGGGCGCCAGCGTGTCGCGCGCTGAATGGGCCCGCTGCGTGCGCCTTGCGAACGGCCGTCGGGCAAGCTCGACTCTGCCAGGGAGGGGCCGGGCGCGGGGCCCGGCGATGTTGCATTCAAGGCGGTGCCGGGCGGAGCCCGGCGCCAGGCCCTCAGGCCTTCAACAGCCCTGCCGGCAGCTGCATGGTGATGCAGTGCAGGCTGCCGTTCTGCCAGATCAGCGAGCGGCAAGGCACCTGCACGATCTCGCGGCCCGGGTGGGCCTTCGCCAGCACGTCGCGGGCCAGGTCATCGGCCGGGTCGCCATAGGCCGGCATCAGCACCGCGCCGTTGACGATCAGGTAATTGGCGTACGACGCGGCCAGGCGGCGGCCTTCGTCGATCACCGGCTGCGCCCACGGCAGCGGGAACAGGCGGTACGGCTTGCCGTCCCTGGTGCGCAGCGCGGCCAGCTCGTTGCCCATCGCCTGCAGTTCGGCGTAGTGCGAATCGCTCTGGTCGTCGCAGGCCTGGTAGACGATGCTGTCGGGCGAGGCGAAGCGGGCCAGGGTGTCGATGTGGGCGTCGGTGTCGTCGCCTTCCAGGTAACCGTGGTCCAGCCACAGCACGCGGTCCTGCTGCAGCCAGTCGGCCAGGTCGGCGCTCAGGCTGGCGCGGTCGCGGTCCGGGTGGCGCTCGTGCAGGCACTTCCAGGTGGTCAGCAGGGTGCCTTCGCCGTCGGTCTCGATGCCGCCGCCTTCCAGTGCGAACGGGATGCTGCGCACCGGCGCGTCGTTGAACACGCCGGCCTGGTCGAGCACGCCCACCAGCTGGTCATCCAGGGTGGCCTCGAACTTGCCGCCCCAGCCGGTGAAGCGGAAGTCCAGCAGCTGGAAACCGCCGTCGGCGCGGCGCAGGGTGATCGGGCCCGAATCGCGCAGCCAGGTATCGTCGTAGGCGGCCGTGGTGAAGTGCACCTTGTCCATGTCGATGCGGTTGGAGCGCAGCCGCATTTCGGCATAGGTCTCCACATCGTCGTCGGCCACGCAGATCAGCACCGGCTGGAAGCGGGTGATGGCCGCAACCAGGGCGATGTAGGTCTCTTCCACCTGGCCCAGGCGGTCGGCCCAGTCGGTGTCGGCGGTGGGCCAGGCAATCAGGACGCCGCTCTGGGCTTCCCATTCGGCAGGAAAACGAAGGGTCTGGTTCATGGTCTCGCTACACAGGCCCGCCCAGGGCGGGTAAGGGGATCAACGGATCGGCGGCTTCGGGCCGATTTCGTTCGGGTCCGCCTGGTTGGCCACCACGTCGATCACCTTCTGCTTCTCGAAGTAGACGGTGAACTGCGGGTACACCCAGCGGTTGATGGTCGGCCATTGCCGCTTCTGCCCGCCGCGCGGCTGCAGCTGTTCGCTCGGCGCGCCGAACTGTGCCTGCACCTGCTGCATGCTCTGGCCGCGCACGGGCAGGGCACCGGCCGGCTTTTCGCGGGCGCGGTCGACAAGCAGGGTATCGGCCAGCGCCGGCGTGGCGGTGGCCAGGGTGGCCAGGACGGCCAATGCAGACAGGTAACGCTTCATCTCGATCTACTCCCCAGTGGTCAAGAAAGGCGATTACAGCAAAAACGGCAGGAAAAAGCCGCATAAACAAAAAACCGCCCGAAGGCGGTTTCTTGCATCGGGTCGGCCCCGCGCAGGGCCAGCCGCAGCCGGAAGGCTGTGAGGCTTAGCGCTGACGCGCCTTGAAACGCGGGTTCGACTTGCAGATGACGAAGATCTTGCCACGACGACGCACGACCTTGCAGTCACGGTGACGGGCCTTCGCCGACTTCAGGGAGGACAGGACTTTCATGGCATACCTCGGCGTAAACAGTAGTTGTTCGGGTGGAGCGTGGCCGCGATATGCGAAAGACAATCGGCAGTTGACGCTCGTTCAAGCCCGCCATTCTACCGGGCTTTTCCTCGTGGTTTCAAGTGGTTGCACAAAAGATCCCGCTGGGGGCGTCTGGCAGGGGCTAGAATGACCCCTTCACACGCTCTGGGACCCCCATGAATCCACTCGCTCCCGTCCTGACCATCGACGGCCCATCCGGGGCCGGCAAGGGTACCATCAGCCGCATCGTCGCGCGCCGGATGGGCTGGCATTACCTGGATTCGGGCGCGCTGTACCGGGCGGTGGGCGTGGCCGCCAGCTGGGCCGACATCGATACCTCCGACGCCTCGGCGCTGGTCCGCTGCACCTTCGACACCCACGTTCAGTTTGTCGAGCAGGGCGAGGCCATGCGGGTCATGGTCAACGGCTCCGATGCCACCGACGAACTGCGCCTGGAGACCACCGGCGCCCTGGCCTCGGCCATTGCCGCCATTCCGGAGGTCCGGGCCGCCCTGAAAGAGCGCCAGCGCGTATTCAGGGAGATGCCGGGCCTGGTCGCCGACGGCCGTGACATGGGTACGGTGATCTTCCCGGACGCCCCCTACAAGGTGTTCCTGACCGCCAGTGCCGAGGAGCGCGCCGAGCGCCGGCATAAGCAGTTGAAAGACAAGGGGGTTTCTGTTAACTTTGATGACCTCCTGCGCGAGATCATGGCCCGCGACGCCCGTGATGCTCAGCGTACCGTGGCGCCCCTGAAGCCGGCAGACGATGCTGTCCTCATCGACACCACAGGCATCGGCATCGCAGATGTCGTTGCCAGAGTGATGGATCTGCTTCCGGTTCCGGCTGCCTGATCCGTTCGCGCAGGAGCACTGCCAGCAACACCGGTGGTGGTCGCGCACTGCAGTGCTGTACAAGCTCCGTCGCGCAATGATGCGTGGCGGTTTTCCTACTACACACGACCTGCGTTTCCGGGGTCGACCAACAGGCGGGCGGTCGCCATTCCCCTGAAGGGGACGCCACCGACCCATGTGTCCAACAGAGTAAATCTAATGACCGAATCATTTGCCGAACTGTTTGAAGCCAGCCAGGCCAATCTGGCCAAGCTGAAGCCGGGCGCCATCGTCAGCGGTACCGTTGTTGAAGTCCGCGGCGACGTCGTGGTGATCAACGCTGGCCTGAAGTCCGAAGGCATCGTGCCGATCGAACAGTTCCGTAACGACGCTGGCGAAATCGACGTCGCCGAAGGCGACATCGTCAAGGTCGCCCTCGACTCGATCGAGAACGGCTTCGGCGAAACCGTCCTGTCGCGCGAGAAGGCCAAGCGCGCGATGGTGTGGGACGAGCTGGAAGAAGCGTTGGAAAAGAACGAAACCATCACCGGCCGCATCAGCGGCAAGGTCAAGGGTGGTTTCACCGTGGACATCAAGGATGTCCGCGCCTTCCTGCCGGGTTCCCTGGTCGATGTGCGCCCGGTGCGCGATCCGGCCTACCTGGAAGGCAAGGAGCTCGAGTTCAAGCTCATCAAGCTGGACCGCAAGCGTAACAACGTCGTGGTCTCGCGCCGCGCTGTCGTCGAAAGCGAGCACTCGGAAGAGCGCGAGCAGCTGATGGACAAGCTGCAGGAAGGCGCGATCCTGAAGGGTGTCGTCAAGAACCTGACCGACTACGGCGCGTTCGTGGACCTGGGCGGTATCGACGGCCTGCTGCACATCACCGACATGGCATGGAAGCGCGTGCGCCATCCGTCCGAAGTCGTCAACGTCGGCGACGAGCTGGACGTGCGCGTGCTGAAGTTCGACCGCGAGCGCAACCGCGTTTCGCTGGGTCTGAAGCAGCTGGGCGAAGATCCGTGGGATAACATCGCCCGTCGTTACCCGGCCAACAGCCGCGTCTTCGGCAAGGTCTCCAACGTCACCGATTACGGCGCGTTCGTTGAGATCGAGCCGGGCGTCGAAGGCCTGGTGCACGTCTCCGAGATGGATTGGACCAACAAGAACGTCAACCCGTCCAAGGTTGTGCAGGTGGGTGACGAAGTCGAAGTGATGGTGCTGGACGTCGATGAAGAGCGTCGCCGTATCTCGCTGGGCATGAAGCAGGTTGCCGCCAATCCGTGGGAAACCTTCGCTGCCACCCACAAGAAGGGTGACAAGGTGTCGGGCCAGATCAAGTCGATCACCGACTTCGGCATCTTCATCGGCCTGGACGGCGGCATCGACGGCCTGGTCCACCTGTCCGACATCAGCTGGAACACCACCGGCGAAGACGTCGTTCGCAACTTCAAGAAGGGCGACACCCTGGACGCCGTTGTCCTGGCCGTCGATCCGGAACGCGAGCGCATCTCCCTGGGCGTGAAGCAGCTGGAGCAGGATCCGTTCGGCCAGTACATGGCTGCCAATCCGAAGGGCTCCAAGGTCGAAGGCGTGGTGAAGGAAGTCGACGCCAAGGGCGCGATCATCGAGCTGGCTGACGGCATCGAAGGTTACGTCTCGGCACGCGACATCGCCAACGAGCGCGTTGACGACGCCACCCAGCACCTGAAGGTCGGCGACAAGGTCGAAGCCAAGTTCGTGGGCATGGACCGCAAGGGCCGCACCCTGCAGCTGTCGATCAAGGCCAAGGACGACGCTGAAATGCGCGAAGTGCTGGAGGAATACCAGTCCTCTTCGGCTTCCAGCGGCACCACCCAGCTGGGCGCGCTGCTGCGTGCACAGCTGAACGGCAACAAGTCCGAGTAATATCGGCCTGTAGCTGTTCGTTGTTTCCTGGACGGCCCGGGCATTGCCCGGGCCGTTTCAGGCTGAGTGACCCCTGATGTGAGCCGGCGATGACCAAATCCGAACTGATCGAAATCCTCGCGCGCCGCCAGGCGCACCTGAAGGCCGATGATGTCGATCTGGCGGTAAAGTCGTTGCTGGAAATGATGGGCGGTTCGCTGTCCGCCGGGGATCGCATCGAAATCCGTGGTTTTGGCAGCTTCTCGCTGCACTACCGGCCGCCGCGCCTGGGTCGCAACCCGAAGACCGGCGAATCGGTCGCCCTGCCGGGCAAGCACGTTCCCCATTTCAAGCCGGGCAAGGAACTGCGCGAGCGGGTCAGCAGCGTGCTCCCGCTGGACGCCGATCCGGCCTGAGCCCCGTCGCGCCACCGCGTGCGAATCCAGCCGCGAGTCGGATAAGCTACGGACTCCTGCCACTGGAGCTCTCGCATGAAGGTCTTTCGTCTGCTGGTCCTGCTGGCGGTGCTGATCCTTGGATTGATCATCGGTGCGGTCAACATGACCGCGATGTCGATCAACCTGCTGTTTACCCAATTGAATACCTCCGTTGGTGTGGCGCTGATTGCGGCCCTGCTGATCGGTGTCATCGTCGGTGCCGGCCTGGTGCTGGTGAGCGTGGTCATTCCGCTGTACAGCCAGCTGCGCCGCGCCAACAAGTCCGCTGCCGCCTCGCCGGCACCGGTTGCCTCCCCCCAATCCTTTGATGGACGCTGATCGAAGATGGATTTCGTCACCGAGTGGTTCTGGTTCTTCCTGTTCGTCCCGCTGGCCGCTCTGGCCGGATGGGTGATCGGACGGCGTGGCGGTCAGCGCCACGGTGACAACCAGGTCAGCCGCCTGTCCAGCACCTACTTCCGCGGCCTGAACTACCTGCTCAACGAGCAACCGGACAAGGCCATCGAGCTGTTCCTGCATATCGCCGAGCTGGACAAGGAAACCTTCGAGACCCAGGTCGCGCTGGGCCATCTGTTCCGCCGCCGCGGCGAAGTCGATCGTGCCATCCGCCTGCACCAGGGCCTGGTCAACCGCAGCGACCTCAGTGACGCGCAGCGTGTGCAGGCCCTGCTGGCGCTGGGCGAGGACTACATGAAGTCCGGTCTGCTGGATCGGGCCGAGACGGTCTTCACCGAACTGGCCCAGCTCGACCAGCGCGCACCGCAGGCGCTCAAGCATCTGATCGGCATCTACCAGGCCGAGCGTGACTGGGAAAAGGCGATCGACAACGCCACCCGTTTCGAAGACGTCACCGGCGAGCCGATGGGCAAGCTGATCGGGCAGTTCGAGTGCGAGCTGGCCGAGCGCTTCCGTGGCGCCGGCAAGCTGGAAGAGGCGAGGGCGGCCATCGCCCGCGCCTACCAGGCCGATGCGATGTCGGTGCGTGCCGGCATCATCGAAGGCCGCCTGGAAACCGATGCCGGTAATTCCGAAGCGGCCGTGCGCGCGTTCGAGCGTGCCGCCCGCAACGACCCTGAATACCTGCCCGAGCTGCTGCCGGCGCTGATGCAGAACTACCGCAAGGTGGGCGACCTGGCGGGCGCGCGTGCGTTCCTGTCGGAAATGACCGAGCACTACCGTGGCATCGCCCCGGTGCTGGCACTCACCCGCCTGATGGAAGAGCAGGAGGGCGTGGCGCCGGCACGGGCCTATCTCGGCCGCCAGTTGAAGGACCGCCCCTCGGTGCGCGGCGAGTCGGCGCTGATCGACCTGACCCTGGCCGAAGGTGCCGATTCCACGGCCACCCTGCACGACCTCAAGCACATCACCGACCAGCTGCTGGTACGCAACCCGGCTTACCGTTGCACGCGCTGCGGCTTCGGTGCGCGCACCCATCACTGGCAGTGCCCAAGCTGCAAGGAATGGGGTACGGTCAAGCCGCTGCTGAACTACGCGGTGCTCTGATCCATGCCGTGGCTTGTGATGGCGGCGCTGCTGGCGCTTGCGCTGCTCAGCGCGGCGCTGACCTGGGCGGCGCGCGGTTACGCCCTGCGCCGACAGTTGCTGGACCAGCCCGGCGAGCGCCGCAGCCATAGCGTTGCCACGCCCCGCGGTGGCGGCATTGCCATTGTCATCAGCCTGCTGGTGGCCGCGGGCGCGGCCATGTGGGCCTGGCCGCAGGCCACGCCCAGCCTGCTGGTGGCCAGCCTCGGGCTGGTGCTGGTGGCCGGCATTGGTTGGTGGGACGACCACAGGCCGCTGCCGGCGATGCGCCGGCTGATGGTGCACTTCATCGCCGCCGCGCTGCTGGCGGGGCTGGTCAAGGTGCACGGCGGCAGCTGGCTGCTGGCGGTGCTGGTGCTGCTGTTCACCGCCTCGCTGATCAACATCTGGAACTTCATGGATGGCATCAACGGTATCGCCGCCAGCCAGGCCGTGGTGGCCGCGCTGGGGCTGGCGCCGGTGCTGCCGTGGCCGTACTCGCTGGCGGCCATCGCTCTGGGCCTGGCCTGCCTGGGTTTCCTGCCGTTCAACTTCCCCCGGGCCCGGATCTTCATGGGCGATGTCGGTAGTGGCGCGCTCGGCTATGCGGTCGCCGTGGTGCTGGCCATCGCCAGCGTGCGTACCGACATCCACTGGATCCTGCTGCTGGTGCCCATTTCGCCGTTCCTCGTGGACGCAGGCTTCACACTGCTGGCGCGCATCATTTCCGGACAACGCTGGATGGAACCCCATACCCAGCACGTCTACCAGCGCGCGGTGCAGGCAGGAGCCAGTCACCCCCAGGTGACAGGGATGTACTTTGCTTTGGGCCTATTCAGTATTACAGTGTTCAATGTCTGCTCGAATCTGCAGCCGAGGTGGGAGGCTGTCGTGGCGGTCGCGTGGTTCATCGCGCTGACTGTCCTTTGGCTCCTCCTGCGCAATGGAATGCGCCATCGACAAGGAACTACCTGACTTATGGCTTCACCCTGGCGGGACAGAATTCTCGGCCTGATGCCGCGTTCGGCCATCGTCTGCCATGACCTGTTCATGGTCTGGGCATGCTGGCAGTTGCTCCATGCAGGTCGCTACTCGATCCTGCCCAACGCGCCTGCGTTGCCGCTCTGGAATGTCGATACCACCCTGGTGCTGCTGCTGCAGGGCCTGGTGTTCTGGCGGGTGGGCCTGTATCGCGGGCTGTGGCGTTTCGCCAGCGTCAGCGACCTGCTGAACATCTTCAAGGCCAGCTTCATCGGCATGGTCGCCATCGTCCTGGTGCTGATGTGGAAGCGCTTCGACGGCGTGCCGATGTCGGTGCTGGTGATCTATCCGTTCGCGCTGTCGGCGCTGCTGGGCGCACCGCGCCTGTTGTACCGGGCCTGGAAGGATTACCAGGCACTGCAGTCCGATTCCAGCGCGCGCCGGGTACTGATCCTGGGCGCCGGCCAGGCGGCCGAGACCCTGGTACGCGACCTGCGCCGCTCCGGCAATTTCGAGCCGGTCGGCCTGCTCGACGACGCCCCGCACCTGCGTGGGGCCAAGCTGCAGGGTCTGCCGATCCTGGGCACGCTGGACGATGCGCCGACCGTGGTGCGCGAAACCGCGGCCAAGCTGCTGGTCATCGCCATTCCATCGCTGGATGCCGCTGGCATGCAGCGGGTGGTCGCCATCTGTGAAAGCACCGGCGTGCCGTTCCGCACCGTGCCCAAGCTCAGCGACATCCTGCAGGGCCAGTCGTTGCCGGGCCAGCTGAAGGAAGTGGCGATCGAAGACCTGCTGGGGCGCAAGCCGATCATGCCGGACTGGAACCTGATCCGGGGCTGGCTGGGCGGACGCACCGTGATGGTGACCGGCGCCGGTGGCTCGATCGGCTCCGAGCTGTGCCGGCAGTGCGCACGACATGGTGCCGGCCGCATCATCCTGCTGGAAATCAGCGAGCTGCTGCTGTTGACCATCGAAGGCGAGCTGCGCCGCAGCTTTCCCGATGTCGAGATCGAGGCCGTACTCGGCGATTGCGGCGACCCGGCGGTGATCCGCCACGCGTTGTCGCTGCATCCGGTCGATACCGCCTTCCACGCCGCCGCCTACAAGCACGTGCCCGTGCTGGAGCGGCAGCTGCGCGAAGCGGTGCGCAACAACATCCTGGCGACCGAGAACGTGGCCCGCGCGTGCCTGGAGGCACGGGTGGAGCATTTCGTGTTCATCTCCACCGACAAGGCGGTCGATCCGGTCAATGCGCTGGGTGCGAGCAAGCGCTACGCCGAGATGATCTGCCAGAGCCTGGACCAGAAGTCCACGCACACCCGTTTCGTCACGGTCCGCTTCGGCAACGTGCTGGCCTCGGCCGGCAGCGTGGTGCCGCTGTTCCGCGAACAGATCCTGCGGGGTGGTCCGATCACCGTCACCGACCCGGAAGTCAGCCGGTACTTCATGACCATCCCCGAGGCCTGCCAGCTGATCCTGCAGGCAGCCGCCTCGGCGTCGCATGGCGCCATCTATACGCTGGACATGGGCGAGCCGGTGCCGATCCGCGTGCTGGCCGAGCAGATGATCCGCCTGACCGGCAAGCAGCCTTACAAGGACATCCAGATCATCTACACCGGCCTGCGCCCCGGCGAGAAGCTGCACGAGACGCTGTTCTATTCGGACGAGGATTATCGTTCGACCGCGCATCCGAAGATTCTCGAGGCCGGCGTGCGCGCGTTCTCGCGCGACCTGGTGCTGGGCAACGTGCCGCGTCTGCGCGAGGCGATCGCCAGCTACGACACCGCCAGCATCCAGGAAATTCTGTTCACGACGATGCCGGAATTCTCGCCGATCGAACAGGACGCTTACATTTCATCCGCTAAAGTCGTGCCTTTCCCGGCACGTGAGGCCAACAGGCACCAATGAGCAAGCGAATTCGCAAGGCGGTATTTCCCGTGGCAGGGCTGGGCACGCGTTTTCTGCCCGCAACCAAGACCGTGCCGAAGGAGATGCTGCCCATCATTGATCGTCCGCTGATCCAGTACGCGGTGGACGAAGCGATTGAAGCGGGCTGCGACACGCTGGTGTTCATCACCAACCGCTACAAGCACGCGGTGGCCGACTATTTCGACAAGGCCTACGAGCTGGAGCAGAAGCTCGAGCGCGCTGGCAAGCAGGAACAGCTGGAGATGATCCGCCACGTGCTGCCCAACGGCGTGCGCGCGATCTTCGTCACCCAGGCCGAAGCCCTGGGCCTGGGCCATGCGGTGCTCTGCGCCAAGGCGGTCATCGGCGACGAGCCCTTTGCCGTGCTGCTGCCGGACGACCTGATCTGGAACCGTGGCGACGGCGCGTTGAAGCAGATGGCCGATCTCAACGAAGCCAGTGGCGCCAGCGTGATCGCGGTGGAAGACGTGCCGCATGACAAGACCGCCAGCTATGGCATCGTCGCCACCGAGGCGTTCGATGGCCGCAAGGGACGTATCTCGCAGATCGTGGAGAAGCCCAAGCCGGAGGACGCGCCGAGTGATCTGGCCGTGGTCGGCCGCTATGTGCTGAGCCCGAAGATCTTCGAACTGCTGGAGCAGACCGGCAGCGGTGCCGGTGGCGAGATTCAGCTGACCGATGCGATCGCGCAGCTGCTGAAGACCGAACAGGTCGACGCCTATCGGTTCGAGGGCACCCGTTTCGACTGCGGTACGCACCTGGGTCTGGTCGAAGCGACGATCCGCTTCGCGCTGGACAACCCGAAGCTGGCCGGTCCGGCGCGGGAGAAGCTGGCGGCGATGCTGGCGGAATAAGGGTTCTATCAAGCGCTCCGTGCAGCGCCTTGATTGATACGTGATGGGCGGGACGGGTGGGCCTTTGCAGGACACGCCGTAAACCCGTCCATGGGGGCTCGATGGCGCCATCCATGGCGCCAACGGTCCTGCAAAGGCCCACCCGTCCCGCCTGTCAGATTTCCCGTGGGCGCGGACGGGAAGGGCGGAATCAAGGGCAGAAGCAAAAGCAAAAAAGGCAGCCATTGGCTGCCTTTTTCGTGGATCGGGGTCAGATCTCTTTGCGCAGCAAAGGGCTCTGACCCCAGCGTTTGACCCTGCCTTTGCTCATCCCTCCGCCGCGCGGAATGTTGGGTGGCGCGGGCGGGTGAGGCTGACCGGGACTGTCAGCGGCATGGGCCAGGCGCATGCGCCTGGCGGGTTGGGCAGGACGCCCAACCCCGGCCTTGCTGCGTGCGCAGGATTGCGCACGCTAGCAAGCCGCTGCCAAGCCCCCAAGGACGGGTTTACGGCGTGTCCCGGGCAGCCTCACCCACCCGGGCCCCACAGCAAACCGATATCCCGACCGGCAGCGCTTTGAACCTTACAGCGCCTCGAAAATACCCGCCGCGCCCATGCCGGTGCCGATGCACATGGTCACCATGCCGTACTTCTGCTGGCGACGACGCAGGCCGTGCAGCAGGGTGGCGGTACGGATCGCGCCGGTCGCACCCAGCGGGTGGCCCAGGGCGATCGCGCCGCCCAGCGGGTTGACCTTGCTCGGGTCCAGGCCGCAATCGCGGATCACCGCCAGCGACTGCGCGGCGAACGCTTCGTTCAATTCAATCCAGTCCAGCTGATCCTGAGTCAGGCCGGCCTGCTTCAGGGCCTTCGGAATGGCGGCGATCGGGCCGATGCCCATCACTTCCGGACGCACGCCGGCCACCGAGAAGCTGACGAAACGGGCCAGCGGGGTCAGGCCGTAATCCTTGATCGCCTGTTCCGAGGCCAGCAGCACCGCACCGGCACCATCGCTCATCTGCGAGGAGTTGCCGGCGGTGACGGTGCCGCCGAACTGGCCGTTGCGGAACACCGGGCGCAGCTTGGCCAGGCCTTCAGCCGAAGAATCCGGGCGCGGGCCTTCGTCGGTGTCGGCGATCTTGTTGCGGGTGATGATGCGCTGGCCATCGGCCAGGTCCGGCAGGTGCGAGACGATTTCGTACGGGCTGATCTCGTCCTTGAACTCGCCGTTCTGGATCGCGGCCATGGCCTTCTGGTGCGAGGCGAGGGCAAAGGCGTCCTGGTCTTCGCGCGAGACCTTCCACTCTTCGGCCACCTTCTCGGCGGTGATGCCCATGCCGTAGGCGATGGCCACGTGGTCGTTGTCGAACACGCTCGGTGCCATCGCGATCTTGTTGCCCATCATCGGCACCATCGACATCGACTCGGTGCCGCCGGCCAGCATCAGGTCGGCGTTGCCCAGGCGGATCGCATCGGCAGCCTGCGCCACCGCCTGCAGGCCGGAGGAGCAGAAGCGGTTCACGGTCTGTGCGGCGATGGTGTTGGGCAGGCCGGCCAGCAGCACGCCGATGCGCGCCACGTTCATGCCCTGCTCGGCTTCCGGCATGGCGCAGCCGATGATCGCGTCATCGATGCGGTTGACGTCCACGCCCGGCGCCTGTGCGACGACGCTGCGCAGCACGTGCGCAAGCATGTCGTCGGGGCGGGTGTTGCGGAACATGCCCTTGGGCGCCTTGCCAACCGGGGTACGGGTGGCGGCGACGATGTAGGCGTCCTGGATTTGCTTGGTCATTGCAGTGATCTCTTGAATAGGGTTTGGAAGAGGTTGCCGGCCAGCGGCCGGCACTACCGATGTCTTCCGTCAGTTCCGCAGCGGCTTGCCGGTCTTGAGCATGTGCGCGATGCGGGCCTGGGTCTTTTCCTGCTGGGCCAGTTCAACGAAATGCTTGCGCTCCAGGGTCAGCAGCCACTCTTCGTCCACCAGAGTGCCGCGATCGACCTTGCCGCCGCACAGCACGGTGGCGATGCGCTCGGCGATCTCGTAGTCGTACGGGCTGATGAAACGGCCTTCCAGCATGTTGACCAGCATCATCTTGAAGGTGGCGATACCCACGTCACCGGCCACCTGGATGCGGCGTGCCGGCAGCGGCGGGCGGTAACCGGCTTCGGCCAGTGCACGCGCTTCGGCCTTGGCGATGTACAGCGCCTCGTAGCTGTTGAACACCACCTTGTCGGTGCTGCGCAGCAGGCCCAGTTCCTGGGCATTGACTGCCGAGTTGGACACCTTGGCCATGGCCACGGTCTCGAAGGTCTTCTTCAGTTCGGCAAACACATCACCGCCCGGACCGGCCGCCTGCGAGGCACGCACGGCCAGTTCCTTCAGGCCACCACCGGCCGGCAGCAGGCCGACGCCGGCCTCGACCAGGCCGATGTAGCTTTCCAGGAAGGCCACGGTCTTGGCGCTGTGCATCTGGAACTCGCAGCCGCCACCCAGGGCCAGGCCACGCACCGCGGCCACCACCGGCACCAGCGAGTACTTGATGCGCTGGCTGGTGCGCTGGAAGTTGGCGACCATTTCTTCGAACTGGTCGACCTTGCCGGCCTGCAGCAGGCCCAGCGCACCGGCCAGGTCGGCACCAGCGGAGAAGGGTTCCTTCTGTTGCCAGATCACCAGGCCCTGGAAGTCCTTCTCGGCGCGGCTGACGCATTCCTGCAGGCCGTCCAGCACCTGGTCGGACACAGTGTTCATCTTGGTCTTGAAGCTGACCACGGCGATGCCATCGCCGTCATGCCACATGCGCAGGCCGTCGTTCTCGAACACCGTCTCGCCCGGCGCGAACTTCTCGCCCAGCAGCGGATCGGGGAAACGCTGGCGCTGGTACACCGGCAGCGACGAGCGCGGCAGCTTGGCGTTGCGCGACGGGCTGTAGCTGCCCTCGGCGGCGTGCACGCCGTCGCGGCCATCGAACACCCAGTCCGGCAGCGGGGCGTTGCTCATGCTCTTGCCGGCGACGATGTCATCGGCAATCCACTGCGCGACCTGCTTCCAGCCGGCAGCCTGCCAGGTTTCGAACGGGCCCAGCGACCAGCCGTAGCCCCAGCGGATGGCCAGGTCGACGTCACGCGCGGTCTCGGCGATATCGGCCAGGTGGTAGGCGCTGTAGTGGAACAGGTCGCGGAAGGTCGCCCACAGGAACTGCGCCTGCGGGTGCTGGCTCTCGCGCAGCTTGGCGAACTTCTCGGCCGGGTTCCTGATCTTCAGGATCTCGACCACTTCCGGTGCAGCGGTGCGGTCAGCCGGACGGTAGTCCTGCTTCTCCAGGTCCAGCACCACGATGTCCTTGCCGACCTTGCGGAAGATGCCGGCGCCGGTCTTCTGGCCCAGCGCGCCCTTGGCGATCAGCGCGTCCAGCCACTTCGGCGACTTGAAGAACTCGTGCCACGGGTCGTTCGGCAGGGTGTCGCCCATGGTCTTGATGACGTGGGCCATGGTGTCCAGGCCGACCACATCGGAGGTCCGGTAGGTGGCCGACTTCGGGCGACCGACCAGCGGGCCGGTCAGGCCGTCCACTTCATCAAAGCCCAGGCCGAACTGCTGGGTGTGATGGATGGTGGACAGGATCGAGAACACGCCGATGCGGTTGCCGATGAAGTTCGGGGTGTCCTTGGCGTACACCACGCCCTTGCCCAGGGTGGTGACCAGGAACGCTTCCAGGCCTTCCAGCACGGCCTTGTCGGTGGTGGTGGCCGGAATCAGTTCGGCCAGGTGCATGTAGCGCGGCGGGTTGAAGAAGTGCACGCCGCAGAAGCGGTGGCGCAGCTGCTCGGGCAGCACGTCGGCCAGCTTGTTGATGCCCAGGCCGGAGGTGTTGGAGGCCAGCACCGCGTGATCGGCCACGAACGGGGCGATCTTCTTGTACAGGTCCTGCTTCCAGTCCATGCGCTCGGCGATGGCCTCGATGATCAGGTCGCAGTCCTTCAGCTGCTCCAGGCCGGACTCGTAGTTGGCCGGGGTGATGGCTTCGGCCAGCGACTTGCTGGCCAGCGGCGCCGGGCTCAGCTTGCCCAGGTTGGCGATCGCCTTCAGCACGATGCCGTCGGCCGGACCTTCCTTGGCGGGCAGGTCGAACAGCACGGTGTCGACGCCAGCGTTGGTGAGGTGGGCGGCGATCTGGGCACCCATGACGCCGGCACCCAGCACGGCGGCGCGGCGGACTAGCAGGGAATTGGACATGGTGTAGGGCCTTTGTTGGTCAGCAGTTACGGGGTGGGTCGCACCCGATGGAATTACGGAGAAGCGGGCAGGGCGCTGGCGCGTGCGGCGGCGCGGAACCCGGCTTCGGCGAAATGGATCAGTTCGTGGGCGGCATGGGCACGATGCGCCGCTTCGGTGACACCGGCGGGACGCTTGATCAGCCCGAAGTCGGCCATCGCATAGGTCAGCGAGCCGGCCAGGAAGTCCAGGCGCCAGTACAGCTCTTCCTTGCTCAGGTCGGGAATGCACTCGCCGATGGCCTTGCCGAACGCACGCAGCACATGGCCGTAGTGGTCGGACAGGAACTTGCGCAGGTTGTCGTTCTTCTCGGCGTAGGCGCGGGCGATCACGCGCACGAAGGCGCCGCCGTTCTGGCGGTCCTGGGCCAGTGCCAGCGCCGGCTCGACGAAGGCGGCCAGCACCGGGCGCAGCTGGCCGGGGTGTTCGGCACGGGCGCGCTCGAGCTGTGACAGGCGGGCACCGGTCATCTCGTCCATGCGACGGCGGAACACCTCGTTGACCAGGTTTTCCTTGGAGCCGAAGTGGTAGTTGACCGCCGCGATGTTGACGTCGGCCTGGCTGGTGACCTGGCGCAGCGAGGTGCCGGCGAAGCCGTGCTGGGCGAACAGCTCCTCGGCGGCACCGAGGATCCGGTCCTTGGTCGAGAAGTGGGCGGGCTTGGCCATCGGCGGGCGGACCTTAATCAAACGATTGTTTGATACTAGAACCAGACGGTAGCGTATGGCATTTTGCAGTGCAGCAAAAATGCCCGGGGCGGTCAGAATCCGCTCAGGTGGGTGAATGGGCGCGGTGGGGTCGGATCCGCGCAGGGGCTCCGCCCCCCTGGCGGCCACGGGTTGCCGGCCAGCGGCCGGCACTACCACGGCGCCGCTTTATCTTTTACAATTCGCCTACGTTTATCAGGCTAAGCCCGCGTCCCGACGCGGGTTTTTTTCATGTTACCCTTCGGGCCATCAGCGGCCCGATTCCATTGGAGACATCCCATGGCGCTGGAGCGCACCCTTTCGATCATCAAGCCGGACGCCGTTGCCAAGAACGTCATCGGCGAAATCTACGCCCGCTTCGAGAAGGCCGGCCTGAAGGTCGTGGCCGCCAAGTACAAGCAGCTGTCGCGCCGCGAAGCCGAAGGCTTCTACGCCGTGCACCGCGAGCGTCCGTTCTTCAACGCGCTGGTCGAGTTCATGATCTCCGGCCCGGTGATGATCCAGGCCCTGGAAGGCGAGAACGCCGTCCTGGCCCACCGCGACCTGCTGGGCGCCACCAACCCGAAGGAAGCCGCCGCCGGTACCATCCGCGCCGACTTCGCCGAATCCATCGATGCCAACGCCGCCCACGGCTCGGACTCGGTCGAGAATGCAGCGATTGAAATCGCCTACTTCTTCGCCGCCACCGAAGTCGTTTCGCGCTGAGAGTAATGCCGTGAACGAGGTCGTACAGTCCCCCGCCATCCAGCCGCTGCCCAAGTCGGCACCCACGGCTGGCAAGCAGAACCTGCTCGACCTCGATCGCGCGGGCCTGGAACAGTTTTTCGTCGAAAAACTCGGCGAAAAGAAGTTCCGTGCCCATCAGGTGATGAAGTGGATCCACCATCGCTACGTCACCGATTTCGATGAAATGACCGATCTCGGCAAGGTCCTGCGCGCCAAGCTGCAGGCCCATGCCGAGGTCGTTGTCCCCAACATCGTGTTCGACAAGCCCTCCGCCGACGGCACCCACAAGTGGCTGCTGGCGATGGGCGTGGATGGCAAGAACGCCATCGAGACCGTGTACATCCCGGACAAGACCCGCGGCACGCTGTGCGTGTCCTCGCAGGTCGGCTGCGGCCTGAACTGCACGTTCTGCTCCACCGCCACCCAGGGCTTCAACCGCAACCTGACCACCGCCGAGATCATCGGCCAGGTGTGGGTCGCGGCGCGCCACCTGGGCAACGTGCCGCACCAGATGCGCCGCCTCACCAACGTGGTGATGATGGGCATGGGCGAGCCGCTGATGAATTTCGACAACGTCGTGCGCGCCATGAGCGTGATGCGCGACGATCTGGGCTACGGCCTGGCCAACAAGCGCGTGACCCTGTCGACCTCCGGCCTGGTGCCGCAGATCGATCGCCTGTCCGCCGAAAGCGACGTGTCGCTGGCCGTTTCCCTGCATGCGCCGAATGACGCGCTGCGCGAAACGCTGGTGCCGTTGAACAAGAAGTACCCGATCGCCGAGCTGATGGCCTCGTGCGCACGCTACCTGCGCGCCAACAAGCGCCGCGAATCGGTCACCTTCGAGTACACCCTGATGAAGGGCATCAACGACAAGCCCGAGCATGCCCGCGAGCTGGCCCGGCTGATGCACCAGTTCGACAACGCGGTACAGGCCAGGGACTCGGGCAAGGTCAACCTGATTCCGTTCAACCCGTTCCCGGGCACCCGCTACGAGCGCTCCGAAGAGGCGCATATCCGCGCCTTCCAGAAGATCCTGCTGGACAGCAACGTGCTGACCATGGTCCGCCGCACCCGTGGCGACGACATCGACGCCGCCTGTGGCCAGCTCAAGGGCCAGGTGATGGACCGCACCCGCCGCCAGGCCGAGTTCAACAAGACGCTGCAGGCGGGGAAGGGGAGCGATGCCGCGGCCTGACCGCCTCTGGCTGGTCCTGTTCGCAGGCACGCTGGCCCTCGCGGTCGGCGGCTGCAAATCCCATCCCAAGGCCAGGCTCGGACCGAGCGAGGCGCCGGTGTATTCGGTGCGCGACCCGGACGGGGTGCGCCGCCAGGTGCGCCTGAACGACCTGCTCACGCTGGCGGCCCGCGACATGCAGGTCGGCAATCTCGACGGTGCCGAACGCAAGGCACGCGAAGCCATGAAACTGGCCCCGGGCGAACCGGACGCGCTGGTGCTGCTGGCCGGCATCGATGAGCGTCGTGGCCGTACCCTGCAGGCCGGCGAGGGCTTCCGTCGGGCCGCCGAGCTGGCCCCGACCCGGGGTGACGTGCTCAACAACTATGGCGCCTGGCTTTGCCAGCAGGGACGCCCGGCCGAATCGCTGGCGTGGTTCGACCGCGCCCTGCAGGCACCGGGCTATCCCACGCCGGCCGAAGCCCAGGCCAACGCCGGGGGCTGTGCGCTGGATGCCGGGCAGTTCGAGCGTGCCGAACGCGACCTGCGCGCCGCGCTGGCGACGGTGCCCGGCAACCCGGTTGCACTGGAGGCGATGGCGCAACTGAGCTTCCGCCAGGGCCGCTACATGGAGGCTCGCGCCTTCGCCGAGCGCCGTATGGCGGCTGCACCGGCAACACGTTCCGTGTTACAACTTGCCTCTCAAATCGAAGCGCGGCTGGGCGATCGGGCGGCATCTGATCGCTATCTGCAGCGGATTCGACAGGAATTTCCGCAGGATGCGGGCTCCTAACTCCAGGGTTGATGCATTGTGATTGATGACCAGACTGTGAGCGCTCTCGAGACTGCGGCCGGCTGTGGCACCCGCCTTCGCCAGGCCCGTGAGGCGGCCGGACTGACCCTTGAAGACGTTGGCTCGCGCCTGCGCATGCCCGTCCAGGTGGTGAAGTCCCTGGAAGAAGAACAATGGCAGAAGCTGGGGGCGCCGGTGTTCGTGCGCGGCCAGCTGCGCAGCTATGCGCGCCTGCTGAACGTGGATATCAGCCAGCTGCTCGAGCAGGCCCAGGTCGGGCCGGTAGTGCCGCCGACGCTGGTCAGCCATACCCATACCCCGCGCGCGCGCCGCATTGCCGAGAATCTTGGCCGGCGCGTGCTGTATGTCGGCATCACCGCGGTGCTGGCGGTGCCGGTGTGGTTCGCCACCCGCGGCCATTTCGATGGCAGTGCCAGCTCCTCGCCGAGCACCGCATCGCTGGATGCGATTCCGGCGGCGGTGCCAGTGGCCCCGTCCGCGGCCGGTGTCGAGCCTGCCGCGCCGGCCGATGCCGGCAGCGCGCCGGCCAGCAAGCCGGCAGCCACCCCGTACGTGGCCTCGCTGGCGCCGGTGCCGCGTCCTGCGCCGGCCCCGGCGGCAGCCGGCAACACGCTGGAGATGCAGTTCAGCGGCGACAGCTGGGTCGATATCGGTGGCCCGGACGGTGGCACCGTCGAGAAGGCACTGATCAAGTCCGGCGAGAGCCGCAGCTTCACCCCCGGCCAGGTGGCCCGGGTGACCCTGGGCAATGCCTCGGCGGTCCAGGTTCAGCAGAATGGCGCTATCGTCGATCTGACCCCCTACCAGCGAGCCAACGTGGCACGCTTTCAGGTATCCTCTGAAGGCTCCGTAGTCCCGGTTTCGCACTGAGGCGCGGTTTCACCACCTTCGATTAAACCCAATGGTCCCTCCCGATGGGCGGGGCGAGAGTACGCATGGCGATCGACGATCTGCTCGACGAGCACGAACAAAGTGAACGCGTCCGCAGCTGGCTGCGGAAGAATGGCGCCAGCATCCTCGGTGGCGTGGTCATCGCCATCGGTGCCATTGCCGGCTGGCAGTGGTACCAGAAGGATCAGGGCGGCAAGCTGGCCTCGGCCAATGTCGAGTACCAGAAGGCGCTCGAAGGCCTGCAGCAGAACAAGCTCGACGATGCCGCCAAGGCGGTCAAGGCGCTTGAGGCCGGCCCGTCCAGCATCTACGGCGACCTCGCGGCGCTGCAGCTGGCCAAGGCCCAGGTCGATGCCGGCAAGAACGAAGAAGCCCTGGCGACCCTGCGCGCGGTGAAGGTTGAAGGCGACCTGCAGCGCGTGGTCGACCAGCGCGTGGCGCGCCTGCTGGTGGCCACCGGCAAGAGCGACGAGGCGATCAAGCTGCTGGGCAGCGCCACCGACAGCAGCAGCCTGGAAATCCATGGCGATGCGCTGCTGGCGCAGGGCAAGCGTGATGACGCCCGTGCACAGTACGAAAAGGCGCTGAAGTCGCTGGACGTGGCAGCGCCGCAGCGGCGTCTGCTGGAAACCAAGGTTATGGACGCCGGCGGCACCGTCGCCGCCCCTGCGGAGTCGGTTTGATGAGTCAGAAGGTCATGATCACCCGCGTCGCCACCGTGCTCCTGATGGGCATGGCCCTGACCGGCTGCAGCACCATGAAGGGCTGGTTCGCCGGCAAGGACGCGGCAGCGAAGAAGGCGCAGGAGCCGGCTGAACTGGTCAAGTTCGAGCCGACCGTGAAGGTCAACAAGATCTGGTCGGTCAACCTGGGCAAGGGCGAGCGCCGTATCGGCGTGCGCCAGGGCCCGGCGGTGGCCAACGGCCACGTGTTCGCTGCGGCGATCACCGGTGGCGTGCATGCCATCGACCTGGAGACCGGCAAGAAGGCCTGGACCTGGGAGCCGAAGAAGGAAAAGAAGAAGGCCAAGCTGCGCCTGTCCGGCGGCCCGGGTGTCGGTGAGAACCTGGTCGTGGTCGGTACCCTCGATGGCCAGGTCATCGCCCTGGACATCAACGACGGCAGCGAGAAGTGGCGCGCCCGTGTTCCGGGTGAAGTCATTGCCGCACCGGCCGTGGCCCAGGGCTTGGTCTACGTGCGCAGCAACGATGGCCGCGTGACTGCCTTCGACGCCGGCAACGGCACCCAGAAGTGGTTCAACCCCAGCGAGCTGCCGGCGCTGACCGTGCGTGGCAACGCGCCGGTGGTGACCGGCCCGGGCGTGCTGTTCATCGGCAAGGACGAGGGTTCGGTTGCAGCCCTGGCCCAACAGGATGGGCGTACCCTGTGGGAGCAGAACCTCGGCAACGGCGAAGGCCGTACCGAGCTGGAGCGCATGGCCGACGTCGACGGCGCGCCGGTGCTCGAGGGCAACACCCTGTATGTGAGCAGCTTCAAGAACCAGACCATGGCCATCGAAGGCCCGACCGGTCGCCCGCTGTGGGCGCGCGACCATGGCGGTGCCGGTGGTGTGGCGGTGTCGTCGGGCAATGTGTTCGTCACCGACAACAAGGGCGGCGTGTTCGGCCTAGACAAGGCGAGCGGCGCGGCCATGTGGTCGCAGACCGAGCTGGCGCGTCGTTCGCTGACCGGTCCGGCGCTGCACGGTGACTACGTGGTGGTCGGCGACTACAAGGGATACGTGCACTGGCTGCGCACCTCCGATGGTGCCATGGCGGCACGGGCCAAGAGCGGTGGCGATGCCCTGCTGGCCCAGCCGGTCGTGGCGGATGGGGTGCTGCTGGTGCAGAACGTGGATGGCAAGCTGACCGCCTTCCGGTTGGCAAATTAAAAATTGGAGTAATCGCGATGCTGCCTTTGGTCGCCCTGGTTGGACGGCCGAATGTCGGCAAGTCGACTATTTTCAATGCGCTTACGCGCACCCGTGACGCGCTGGTCCATGACCAGCCCGGCGTCACCCGTGACCGCAACTACGGCGTCTGCCGCCTCGACGAGGACAACCATTTCCTCGTCGTGGATACCGGCGGTATTGCCGGTGAGGACGAAGGCCTGGCGGGTGCCACCACGCGCCAGGCGCGGGCGGCTGCCGCCGAAGCCGATCTGATCCTGTTCGTCGTCGATGCCCGTGAGGGCACCTCGGCGCTGGACGACGAGATCCTGGCCTGGCTGCGCAAGCTGTCGCGCCCGACGCTGCTGCTGATCAACAAGATCGACGGCACCGACGAGGACAGCGTGCGTTCGGAGTTTGCCCGTTACGGCTTCGGCGAAATGCTGACCGTCTCGGCCGCGCATCGCCAGGGCCTGGACGACCTGCTGGACGAGGTGATCCAGCGCCTGCCGGAAGAAGGCAGCGGCGAAGAGCTGGACAACGATCCGAACCGCATCCGCATCGCCTTCGTCGGCCGCCCGAACGTGGGCAAGTCGACGCTGGTCAACCGCATCCTCGGCGAGGAGCGCATGATCGCCTCCGACGTGCCGGGCACCACCCGCGACTCGATCGCGGTGGACCTGGAGCGCGACGGCCGCGAGTACCGCCTGATCGATACCGCCGGCCTGCGCCGCCGTTCGCGCGTGGACGAGGTCGTCGAGAAGTTCTCGGTGGTCAAGACCATGCAGTCGATCGAGCAGTGCCAGGTGGCCGTGCTGATGCTGGACGCCACCGAAGGCGTGACCGACCAGGACGCCACCGTGCTCGGTGCCGTGCTCGACGCCGGCCGCGCGCTGGTGATCGCCATCAACAAGTGGGATGGCCTGACCGAGTACCAGCGCGAGCAGGCCGAAACCATGCTGTCGCTGAAGCTCGGCTTCGTGCCGTGGGCCGAATCGGTGCGCATCTCGGCCAAGCATGGCTCGGGCCTGCGTGAGCTGTTCCGTGCCGTGCACCGCGCGCACGAATCGGCGAACAAGACCTTCACCACCAGCGAAGTGAACAAGGCGCTGGAAGTGGCGTACGAGACCAACCCGCCGCCGACCATCCGCGGCCATGTCTCCAAGCTGCGTTACGTGCACCCGGCCGGCGCCAACCCGCCGACCTTCATCGTGCACGGCACGCGCCTGAAGGAGCTGCAGGAATCGTACAAGCGCTACCTGGAGAACTTCTTCCGCAAGCGCTTCAAGCTGATCGGCACGCCGGTAAGCTTCATCTTCCGCGAGGGTGCCAACCCGTACGAGGGCAAGAAGAACGTCCTCACCGAGCGGCAGGTCAAGGCCAAGCGGCGCTTGATGAAGCACGTCAAGGGCAAGTGATTCACGAAACGGCGGCCGCAGGGCCGCCTTTTTCGTTTGTGGTAGTGCCGGCCGCTGGCCGGCAACCTCGCATCGTCTGATGTGTTGATGGCGTTGCCGGCCAGCGGCCGGCACTACCCCTCGGAAACCCCGGGGCGGTCCCGCGCACAGCGTCTGCGCGATAATGCGGCCCATGAGCATCCAAGAGCTTTCCCCCGCGCGGGCACGCGAGCGCCTGGCCCACGGCGCGGTGCTGATCGATGTGCGCGAGGCGCACGAGCGGGCCGGTGGCATGGCCGAGGGCGCGCGCGGCGTGGCCAAGGGCGAACTGCAGGCCGACCCGGCCGCGCATCTGCCGCGGCACGACCAGGAAATCCTGCTGATCTGCCAGAGCGGCAAGCGCTCGGCCGATGCCGCGCAGTTCCTGCTGGAGGCCGGCTACACAAACGTCGCTTCCGTGACGGGCGGTACCGTGGCCTGGCGCGAGCAGTCGCTGCCCTTGGTGCAGCCGCTGGCCAGCGCCGCCGACCGCGATTTCTTTGATCGCTATTCGCGGCATCTGCTGCTGCCACAGGTGGGCGAGGCCGGCCAGCGCCGGCTGCAGCAATCACGCGTGCTGGTGCTGGGCGCGGGCGGGTTGGGCGCACCGGCTGGCTTCTATCTGGCGGCCGCTGGGGTAGGGCACCTGCGCTTTGCCGACCATGACCGCGTCGAGCGGAGCAACCTGCACCGGCAGATCGTGCATACCGAGGCCAGCGTCGGCCAGCTCAAGGTCGATTCCGCGCGTGAGCGGTTGCTGGCGCTGAACCCCTCCATCGACGTCGAGGCGGTGCCCGAGCGGGTCACTTCCGAGAACGTGGATGCGCTGCTTGAGGGCGTGGACGTGGTGCTGGATGGCTCGGACAACTTCCCGCTGCGCTACCTGCTCAACGACGCCTGCATCAAGCACGCCAAGCCGCTGGTGTATGCCGCCATCGAGCGCTTTGACGGCCAGGTAAGCGTGTTTGACGCTGGCCGCCAGCGTGGCGTGGCGCCGTGCTACCGCTGCCTGTTCCCCGAGCCGCCGCCGCCGGAGTTCGCGCCGAACTGTTCCGAAGCGGGCGTGCTGGGGGTGCTGCCCGGGTTGGCCGGGGTGCTGCAGGCCACCGAGGTGCTGAAGCTGCTGCTGGGCATCGGTGAGCCGCTGGTGGGGCGTCTGCTGCGCTTCGATGCGCTGGGCATGCGCTTCCGCGAGACCGGCATCCGGCCCGACCCGCAGTGTCCGGTGTGCGCGCCGGGCGTGCCGTTCCCGGGGTATATCGATTACGCCGCGTTTTGCCGGGGCGGGTGAACCCGATCGGGGTGCGCATTGGTAGATGCCGAGCTTGGTCGGCGCTCTTGTGCCAACCAAGGTTGGCGCCTACCGGGGCGGGTGCATGGTTGGAACCCGCCGAAGCGGATGCATGGTTTCGGGATGATGCTCGGGGTCACTACGGGCATCGTTCCACTTCCAAGACAATCCGGCGCAACATGCGTGCTATTGCCGTCATCGGCATTGCTCTATTGTTGAACCCGATTCTGGATCTTGGGGAAAACACCGCATGGCGGTAGAAGCAGCGACCAGCGAGCTGGTCAAGGTCGTGGCCCTGCTGGGCGCGGCGGTGGTGATGGTGCCCCTGTTCCGCCGGGCCGGCCTGGGCTCGGTGCTGGGCTACTTCGCCGCCGGCCTGGCGATCGGGCCGTTCGGGCTGGGCTGGTTCTCCGACCCGCAGGCGATCCTGCATACCGCCGAGCTCGGCGTGGTGATGTTCCTGTTCGTGATCGGCCTGGAAATGCGGCCCTCGCACCTGTGGAGCCTGCGCAAGGAAATCTTCGGGCTGGGCACGCTGCAGATCGTCACCTGTGCGCTGGTGCTGACCAGCATCGCCAAGCTGTTCGGCCTGCCATGGCAGGTGGCCTTCATCGGCGCCACCGGTTTCGTGCTCACCTCCACTGCGGTGGTGATGCAGCTGCTGGCCGAGCGCGGCGACATCGCGCTGCCGTCGGGGCAGAAGATCGTCTCCATCCTGCTGTTTGAAGACCTGCTGATCGTGCCGTTGCTGGCGCTGGTGGCGTGGATGGGCCCGAGCGCGGGCAGCGCTGATGGCGAGGGCTCGCGCTGGCTGTCGGTGGCAATCGGCGTGGGTGCCATCGTCGGCCTGGTGCTGGTCGGCCGCTTCCTGCTCAATCCGTTGTTCCGCGTGCTGGCCGAATCGAAGGCGCGCGAAGTGATGACCGCCGCCGCACTGCTGGTGGTGCTGGGCGCGGCGCTGCTGATGCAGCTGTCCGGCCTGTCGATGGCGATGGGCGCGTTCCTGGCCGGCGTGCTGCTGAGCGAATCGACCTTCCGCCACCAGATCGAAGCGGACATCGAACCGTTCCGCGGCATCCTGCTCGGCCTGTTCTTCCTCAGCGTGGGCATGGCGCTGGACCTGGGCGTGGTGGCCGGCAACTGGCAGCTGATCCTCGGCCTGGTGCTGGCGCTGATGGCGGCCAAGGCGCTGTGCATCTACGTGGTCGCGCGCATCATGGGCAGCGACCACGCGCAGGCGCTGGATCGCGGTGTGCTGATGGCGCAGGGCGGCGAGTTCGCCTTCGTACTGTTCTCCGCTGCGGCATCGGCCGGCGTGATCAACCTGGAGATCAATGCCAACTTCACCGCGGTGGTGGTGCTGTCGATGGCGCTGACCCCGCTGGTGGTGCTGCTCTACAAGCGCGTGGCACCGAAGCCGACGGTGAACATGGACGGCGTGGACGAGGCCGATGGACTGTCCGGCAGCGTGCTGCTGATCGGCTTCGGCCGCTTCGGCCAGGTTGCCAGCCAGTCGCTGCTGGCGCGCGACGTGGACGTGACCATCATCGACAACGATGTGGAGATGATCCAGAGCGCGGCGCGGTTCGGTTTCAAGATCTACTACGGCGACGGCACGCGGTTGGATGTGCTGCATGCCTCCGGCGCAGCCACTGCGCGCGCGATTGCGGTGTGCGTGGACAAGGCCGAGGCCGCCGACCGCATCGTTGAACTGGTGGCGCACGAGTTCCCGCAGGCCAAGCTGATGGTGCGTTCGTTCGACCGTGAGCATTCGCTGCGGTTGATCCATGCCGGCGTCGATTTCCAGATCCGCGAGACGTTTGAATCGGCAGTGCTGTTCGGTCAGGCCGCGCTGGTGGAGCTGGGTGCTGATGAGGATGACGCGGTGGAGATTGCCGAGCAGATCCGTCGTCGCGATGCCGAGCGCTTCGAGCTGGAGATTGCCGGTGGGGGTTTGAATGCCGGCGCGCGGATGATTTACGGCAACAGCCCGCAGGGGGTACCGACGCCGACGCCGTTCACCGCGCCGAAGCGGGAGAGCAAGACGCTGAACCCGCAGGATGTGCCGGAAGAGGAATAGCGCCCGGTAGTGCCGGCCGCTGGCCGGCAGATACGGAAACGTTCCGACGTCATGAGGTTGCCGGCCAGCGGCCGGCACTACCGTGTGGGGAATTACCGAAGCCGGCGGTTGGTAGTGCCGGCCGCTGGCCGGCAGATACGGAAACGCTCCGACGTCATGAGGTTGCCGGCCAGCGGCCGGCACTACCGGGTGAAGTTGGCGGTGGGCGAGGGCGCGTGAATCGGGGACAATAGCGTCCCCGCCGCCCCACGCCTGCCCCCGATGACCGATTCCGCCCCCCAGCATCCTGCCCGCATCCTTGATGGCCGCCGTATCGCCGAGGACCTGCTCGACAGCCTGAAGGTGCGCGTCGACGCCCGCGTGGCCGCCGGCGGCAGCCGTCCGGGCCTGGCCGTGGTGCTGGTCGGCGGCGACCCGGCCTCGACCGTGTACGTGCGCAACAAGCGCCGTGCCGCCGAGAAGGTCGGCATCGAGGCGCACGACTACGATCTGCCGGCCGGTACCACCGAGGCCGAGCTGCTTGACCTGATCGACCAGCTCAATGCCGACCCCAAGATCAACGGCATCCTGATCCAGCTGCCGCTGCCGGGCATTCCGGATGCTCGCCGGCTGATCCAGCGCATCGACCCGCGCAAGGACGTGGACGGCTTCCATCCGGAAAACGTCGGCCACCTGGCCCTGCGCGAGTTCGGCCTGCGCCCGTGCACCCCGCGCGGCATCACCACGCTGCTGGGCCACACCGACCAGCCGGTGCGTGGCCGCAACGCCACCATCGTGGGCGTCAGCAACCACGTCGGCCGCCCGATGGGCCTGGAGCTGCTGATTGCCGGCTGCACCGTGACCAGCTGCCACAAGTTCACCCCCAAGGACGTGCTGGAACAGGCCGTGCGCAACGCCGACATCCTGGTGGTGGCGGTTGGCCGCCCGGGCATCGTGCCGGGCGAATGGGTGAAGCCGGGCGCGGTGGTGATCGACGTGGGTATCAACCGCTTGGATGACGGCCGGCTGGTGGGCGATGTTGGGTTTGAGGCCGCCGCCCAGCGGGCGAGCTGGATCACCCCGGTGCCGGGTGGCGTGGGCCCGATGACCGTGGCCACGTTGATGCAGAACACCCTGGAAGCGGCGGAAGCGCTGAGCTGACCTATTGGGGTGGGTGCCGACCGTTGGCCTGCTCCTGGTAGGTGCCAACCTTGGTTGGCACGATCCGTCCGGCACCGGTACCCCAGATGGGCCGATGGCCCTGATGGATGCGTGCCAACCAAGGTTGGCACCTACCAAAGGCGGTTCCGTGGTGGTTCCATGTCCGTGGGGGTTCCGTGGCGGTGCGGCGGCCCCGGTCCATCGCCCTGAACCAATCACCGCCCGCGCGACACTGCGTCGCATTTACCCCCTGCCACGCGGCGCGAAAACAGGGTAAAATGTCGCGCTTCCCCACATCTCGGGTATGCCGATGCTGCGCATCCAGGCTGAAGCACTCACTTACGACGACGTCTCGCTCGTCCCCGCCCACTCGACCATCCTGCCCAAGGACGTCAACCTCGAAACGCGGTTGACGCGCGACCTGAAGCTGAAGCTTCCGATCCTGTCCGCAGCCATGGATACCGTCACCGAAGCCCGCCTGGCCATCGCCATGGCCCAGCTCGGCGGCATGGGCATCATCCACAAGAATCTCAGCCTGGAACAGCAGGCCGCGGAAGTGGCCAAGGTCAAGAAGTTCGAGGCCGGTGTCATCCGCGACCCGATCACCGTCGGCCCGGAAACCACCATCCGCGACGTGCTGGCCCTGACCCAGGCGCACAACATCTCCGGCGTGCCGGTGGTGGGCAGCGACGGCCAGCTGGCCGGCATCGTGACCCACCGCGACATGCGCTTCGAGACCGAGCTGGACGATCCGGTCCGCCACATCATGACCAAGAAGGATCGCCTGATCACGGTCAAGGAAGGCGCCGCCTCCGACGAAGTGCTGCAGCTGCTGCACCGCAACCGCATCGAGAAGGTGCTGGTGGTCAACGACTCGTTCGAACTGCGTGGCCTGATCACCGTCAAGGACATCCAGAAGAACACCGACTTCCCGAATGCTGCCAAGGATCTGTCGACCCGCCTGCTGGTCGGCGCTGCCGTCGGCGTGGGTGGCGATACCGATCGCCGCGTGGAAGCGCTGGTCGCCGCCGGCGTGGACGTGATCGTGGTCGATACCGCGCACGGCCACTCGCAGGGCGTGCTGGACCGCGTCAGCTGGGTCAAGAAGAACTTCCCGAACGTGCAGGTCATCGGTGGCAACATCTGCACCGGCGAAGCCGCACTGGCGCTGCTGGACAGCGGCGCGGACGCAGTGAAGGTCGGCATCGGCCCGGGCTCGATCTGCACCACCCGCGTCGTCGCTGGCGTCGGCGTGCCGCAGGTGACCGCAATCGACCTGGTGGCCGAAGCGCTGCAGGACCGCATCCCGCTGATCGCCGACGGTGGCATCCGCTACTCGGGCGACATCGGCAAGGCGCTGGCCGCCGGTGCCTCGACCATCATGGTCGGCGGCCTGCTGGCCGGTACCGAGGAATCGCCGGGCGAGACCGAGCTGTACCAGGGCCGCTCGTACAAGAGCTACCGCGGCATGGGTTCGCTGGCTGCGATGGAGAAGGGGTCGAAGGATCGCTACTTCCAGGACGCCGCCACCGCCGACAAGCTGGTGCCGGAAGGCATCGAAGGCCGCGTGCCGTACCGCGGCCCGGTGGGCGGCATCATCCACCAGCTGATGGGCGGCCTGCGCGCCACCATGGGCTACGTGGGCTGCGCCACCATCGAAGACATGCGCAGCAAGCCCAAGTTCGTGAAGATCAGCGGCGCCGGCCAGCGTGAGAGCCACGTCCACGACGTGACCATCACCAAAGAGCCGCCGAACTACCGCGCCTGATGCGCTTTCGAACTGCTCTTGCGATTACGGGCAGCCTGCTGATGGCAGGCTGTTCGTTGTCCGAACCGCCGCCGCGCTCCGGGTCTCCGGGCGCGGCGGTTTCGCAAGTGAAGGACGTGCAGGCGTGCCAGAACGCGTTCTCGCTGCCGAAGGGCTGGCAGATGCAGGCCGCTGGCGAGCAGCGCTGGCTGCTGAAGGGAACCGGCGAGCGCCCGCTGCAGGTCACGCTGCAATGCATCACCGAGCTGCTGCACGGGCCGGATGATCCGGTGCTGACGCCGGTACTGGGCGCGCTCGAGCCCGCACGGATGAGCGTGCGCTGGGCGTCCTGGGGCGCTGCGGAGTCGGGCTTCTCGATGGCGGCGCTGCAACGGCGCATCATGCCTGGCACCGAAGTGCAGGAAATCGCCGAGCTGCCGCGCGCCGACCGCGCCAACCCCAACGCACCGCACGGCCTGCTGATGCTGCGCTGGGATGAGGAAGACCCCTCACATATTCAACAACGCGAGGCGTTCATCGCCACGCTGACGCAGAGCCTTGAAGCGCCGGGCGCTGCGAAAAACACCACTGGAACGGCACCATGACCAATATCCATAACGACAAGATCCTCATCCTCGATTTCGGCGCGCAGTACACGCAGCTGATCGCCCGCCGCATCCGCGAGCTGGGCGTCTACTGCGAAATCTGGGCCTGGGACCACAACCCGGCCGAGATCGCAGCGTTCGGCGCCAAGGGCATCATCCTGTCCGGTGGCCCGGAATCGACCACGCTGCCGGGTGCGCCGGCCGCGCCGCAGGAAGTGTTCGACAGCGGTCTGCCGATCTTCGGCATCTGCTACGGCATGCAGACCCTGGCCGCGCAGCTGGGCGGTGCCACCGAAGCGGCTGACCAGCGCGAGTTCGGCCACGCCGAAGTGAACGTCATCAACCCCGATGCACTGTTCAAGGGCCTGAGCGACCACGGCGGCGAGCCGAAGCTGAATGTCTGGATGAGCCACGGCGACCACGTCTCCGTTGCGCCGCCGGGCTTCACCATCACCGCCACCACCGACCGCATTCCGGTGGCCGCCATGGCCAACGAAGAAAAGCGCTGGTACGGCGTGCAGTTCCACCCGGAAGTGACCCACACCCTGCAGGGCCAGGCGCTGCTGCGCCGCTTCGTGGTGGACGTGTGCGGCTGCCAGACCCTGTGGACCGCCGCCAACATCATCGACGACCAGATCGCCCGCGTGCGCGAACAGGTGGGCGATGACGAGGTGATCCTGGGCCTGTCCGGCGGCGTCGATTCGTCGGTTGTGGCCGCGCTGCTGCACAAGGCCATCGGCGAGAAGCTGACCTGCGTGTTCGTGGATACCGGCCTGCTGCGCTGGCAGGAAGGCGACCAGGTGATGGCGATGTTCGCCGAGCACATGGGCGTGAAGGTCGTGCGCGTGAATGCCGCCGACCGTTACTTCGCCGCGCTGGAAGGCGTGAGCGACCCGGAAGCCAAGCGCAAGATCATCGGCAACCTGTTCGTTGAGATCTTCGACGAAGAGTCGAACAAGCTGAAGAACGCCAAGTGGCTGGCGCAGGGCACCATCTACCCGGACGTGATCGAGTCGGCCGGCAGCAAGACCGGCAAGGCGCATGTGATCAAGAGCCACCACAACGTGGGCGGCCTGCCGGAGCACATGAAGCTGGGCCTGGTGGAGCCGCTGCGCGAACTGTTCAAGGACGAAGTGCGCCGCCTGGGCGTTGAGCTGGGCCTGCCGCGCACCATGGTTTACCGCCATCCGTTCCCGGGCCCGGGCCTGGGCGTGCGTATCCTGGGTGAAGTGAAGCGCGAATACGCCGAACTGCTGGCCAAGGCCGATGCCATCTTCATTGATGAGCTGCGCAAGGCGGATCTGTACGACAAGACCAGCCAGGCGTTTGCCGTGTTCCTGCCGGTGAAGTCGGTGGGCGTGGTGGGGGATGCGCGCGCTTATGAGTGGGTGATTGCGCTAAGGGCCGTGGAGACGATCGACTTCATGACGGCGCATTGGGCGCACCTGCCGTATGAGTTCCTGGGTACGGTGAGCAACCGGATCATCAATGAGTTGCGGGGGGTGTCGCGGGTTGTTTATGACATCTCGGGGAAGCCTCCGGCTACTATTGAGTGGGAGTGAAATTGCGGGTGTGATGCAGTTAGAGAAAAGGCGCTGCGGCGCCTTTTCTCTTTGCAGCAGTGATATCTTCGTGTCCGCAGAATTCATAGCATTGGGCGGGTGTCGGGCTCCGAACGACTTAGCCAGCCTGAGGCTGAATTCCTTAAGTTTCCACCCGGGCGGGAAGGGGGCAGGGTATTGCGCAGTTGAGGTAAAGCTTGGCAGGCGCATGGAATAGGATGCGGGATTGATTGCTGGGCGGCGGGCGATGGGTAGAAGCAACGGGCAATGCCGACATGGAAGGAGCAACATCCTATGAATAAGCAGGCGCTCAGCGAACGTGACATCTGCACCAAGTTCATCACGCCAGCGCTAGAAGGGGCTGGATGGGACGTCCTGACCCAGGTACGCGAAGAGTTTCTGCTGACCAAGGGGCGCATTATCGTGCGCGGCAAACTGCACACACGTGGTCAGCACAAGCGCGCCGACTACGTGCTGTTCCACAAGCCCAACCTGCCCATTGCCGTCATCGAAGCCAAGGACAACAAGCATGCCATCGGCTCGGGTATGCAACAGGCCCTCGGCTATGCCGAAATGCTGCAAGTGCCTTTCGTATTCAGCAGCAATGGAGATGGCTTCCTGTTCCACAACAAGATCGCCAAGGACGGTGTGATCGAGCGCGAACTGAGCCTGGATGAGTTCCCCAGTGCCGATACGCTGTGGCAATGGTGGGCAGAGCATCAAGGGCTGAGCACACAGCAACAGGCCCTGGTAGCCCAGGACTACTACAGCGACGGTAGCAACAAGACGCCCCGTTACTACCAATTGCTCGCCATCAACAAGACCATCGAGGCGATTGCCAAAGAGCAGAAGCGCATTCTGCTGGTGATGGCCACGGGCACAGGCAAGACCTATACCGCCTTCCAGATCATCTGGCGGTTGTGGAAGTCGCGTGCCAAGAAACGCATCCTGTTCCTGGCTGACCGCAACATCCTGGTCGATCAGACCATGACCAACGACTTCAAGCCGTTCGGCGCAGCGATGACAAAGATCCAGAAGCGGCAGGCCAAAAAGTCGTATGAGATCTACCTGTCGCTTTACCAGGCCGTTACCGGTAACGAAGAAGAACGGAACATCTACAAGCAGTTCAGCCCGGAATTCTTCGATCTGATCGTGATCGACGAATGCCACCGAGGCAGCGCCGCCGAAGATTCGGCCTGGCGCGAGATCCTGACGTATTTCCATTCCGCCACACAGATTGGCCTGACCGCTACGCCCAAGGAAACCAAGGACGTATCCAACATCGACTACTTCGGTGAGCCCATCTATACCTACTCGCTACGCCAGGGCATCGACGATGGCTTTCTCGCGCCCTACAAGGTGGTGCGCATCGACCTGGACAAAGACCTGACCGGCTGGCGTCCCGACAAGGGCATGCTCGACAAGCACGGCAACGAGATCGAAGACCGAATCTATAACCAGCGTGATTTTGACAAGACGCTTGTGCTGGAACAGCGCACGCACGTGGTGGCGCGCAAGATCAGCGAATACCTGAAAGCCAGCAACCGCTTCGACAAGACCATCGTCTTCTGCGACAACATCGACCATGCCGAACGCATGCGCCAGGCGCTGGTCAACGAAAACGCCGACCTTGTGGCGCAGAACCACCGCTATGTCGTGCGCATCACCGGCGACAACGAAGAAGGCAAGATGGAGTTGGACAACTTCATCTTCCCGGAAAGCAAATACCCCGTCATCGCGACCACTTCTAAGCTGATGACCACGGGCGTCGATGCTCAGACCTGCAAGCTCATCGTGCTGGATCAGCGCATCCAGTCGATGACCGAATTCAAGCAGATCATCGGTCGCGGAACGCGTATCAACGAGGACTTCGACAAGTACTGGTTCACCATCCTTGATTTCAAGAAGGCGACCGAGCTGTTCGCCGATCCGGCTTTCGATGGCGATCCCGTGCAGATTTATGAGCCAGGCCCAGGCGAGTCACCACTTCCTCCAGATGAAGAAGATGGGGAGGCGTCGCCTGACGATGAATTCACCTATCCCACGCCGGATGATAACCCCACGTACCCCGGGGGCGTAGCCGAACCGCTGCCAGGTGAGGAAGGCAGCAACGTGCGCCGTTACGTTGTCGCCAACGTCGAGGTCAAGGTGGTGGCCGAGCGGGTGCAGTATTTCGACGCCAACGGCAAACTGATCACCGAGTCCCTGAAGGATTACACCCGCAATGCCCTGGCCAAGGAGTTCGCGTCGCTCGACGATTTCCTGCGCCATTGGAGCAAGGCCGAGAAGAAGCAGGCCATCATCGATGAGCTGGCTCATCAGGGCATCTTCTTCGAGGCTTTGGCCGAGGAGGTAGACAAGCAATCAGGCAAGGATTTCGACCCTTTCGATCTGCTATGCCACGTGGCCTGGGATCAACCCCCTCTCACGCGCAAGGAGCGGGCTGAGCAGGTCAAGAAGCGCCATTACTTCGCCAAGTACGGCGAGCAAGCGCAGAAGGTACTCGAAGCCCTGCTCGACAAGTATGCCGACGAAGGCGTGGCCGCCATCGAGGAAACGCAGATCCTCGCCATCGCCCCCTTCAACCGCCTGGGCACACCGATCGAACTGGTGCGTGCCTTTGGTGGCAAGACCCAATACCAGCAGGCCGTTGGCGAGCTCGAGCGTGAGCTCTACCGCGCCTGATCAGAACTAGACCCAGGAAGTATTCATGTCACTTGCAACTCTCATCAAAGCTATCCAGGACATCATGCGCAAGGATGTCGGCGTCGATGGCGATGCCCAGCGCATCAGCCAGATCTGCTGGTTGTTGTTCCTGAAGATCTTTGACGACAAGGAACAGGAGTGGGAACTCACCCAGTCCAGCTACCGCTCACCGCTACAAAGCCGCTTTCGCTGGAGCAACTGGGCCAAGGATCCGGAAGGTATGACCGGTGAAGAGCTGATCGACTTCGTCAACAACGATCTCTTCCCGTCCTTGAAACAGCTTGCCACCAAGGCGGGCGTGTCCGCGCAAGGCCGGGTGATCGGCTCGGTGTTCGAGGATGCCTACAACTACATGAAGTCCGGCACGCTGCTGCGCCAGGTGATCAACACCATCGAAGACGACGTGGATTTCAACTCGTCCAGCGACCGGCACTTGTTCAACGACATCTACGAGAAAATCCTCGCCGACCTGCAGTCGGCTGGCAACGCGGGCGAATACTACACCCCGCGTGCGGTCACGCAGTTCATGGTCGATATCCTCGACCCGAAACTCGGCGAAAGCATCCTCGACCCGGCCTGCGGCACGGGCGGCTTCCTGACCTGCGCCATCGAACACCTCAAGAAGCAGGTCAAGACGCCAGATGACAACCGGCTGCTGCAAGAGAACATCCATGGCGTCGAGAAGAAACCCCTGCCGCACATGCTGGCCATGACCAACATGATGCTGCATGGCATCGACGTGCCTACCCGTATCCGCCACGACAACACACTCTCTCGCCCCTTCAAGGACTATAGCCCACGCGATCGGGTGGACATCATCATCACCAACCCACCATTCGGTGGCATGGAAGAGGATGGTATTGAGAAGAACTTCCTCGCCAAGCACCAGACCCGCGAGACCGCCGACCTTTTCATGGCGCTGATCATGCACCTGCTCAAGCACGACACGGGCCGCGCTGCGGTGGTGTTGCCGGATGGCTTCCTGTTCGGCGAGGGGGTGAAAACCACGCTCAAGCGCGAATTGCTGGAAGAGTTCAACCTGCACACCGTCGTGCGCTTGCCCAAGGGCGTGTTCGCCCCTTACACCAGCATCGCTACCAACATCCTGTTCTTCGAGAAGGGCGGTCCCACAAAGGACGTATGGTTCTTCGAGCACCCCTACCCGGCAGGCTACAAGAGCTATTCCCGCTCCAAGCCGTTGACGATTGAGGAGTTCGACCTTGAGAAGTCCTGGTGGGGCGGCCCGCAGCGTAAGGGACGCAAGATTACCGAGCATGCCTGGAAGGTACCTGCCAAGGATCTGGCTGCTCGCAGCTACAACCTGGCCTGCAAGAACCCGCATGAGGTGGCCGTCGAACTGGTGGATCCGGACGAGCTGATGGCCGAATACCAGGACATCACCCGCCAGTTGCACGCTGCCCAGCAAGCGCTGAAAACCGAACTGCTGGCCGCGCTCAAGGCCACCAGCGGAGAGGCGGAATGAGCGACAAGCCCGTGTCTCTCGTGTCGGCCCCGGAAGGCTACGCCAACTGGTTGGGCGAGCTGAAGAACCGCATCCACAGTGCCCAGCAGCGGGCCGCGCTGGCCGTTAACCGCGAGCTGGTACATCTCTACTGGCAGATCGGTCGTGACATCCTGCAACGGCAGGCCGAGCAGGGCTGGGGAGCCAAGGTCATCGAGCGGCTTGCGCACGACCTCAGGACAGCCTTTCCCGAGATGAAGGGCTTTTCCCGCGCCAACCTGATGTACATGCGTTCCTTCGCCGACGCCTGGCCGGACGCGGCAGTTGTCCAACAGGCTGTTGGACAATTGCCCTGGGGCCACAACCTGGTGTTGCTGGCCAGACTGAAGCAACCCGAACAGCGCCTGGCCTATGCCCAGCGCGCCGTGGAACAGGGCTGGTCACGCGCCACATTGGAAATTCATATCGAATCCCATTTGCTGGAGCGGGAAGGCCAGGCGATCACCAACTTCGCCGAGCGTCTCCCCGCGCAGGGAACCGATCTGGCCCGGCAAGTCCTCAAAGATCCCTACCTGTTCGACTTCCTGCACGTTGGCCAGGAAGCGAACGAACGGGATATCGAGTCAGCGCTGATCAAACACATAACCCAGTTCTTGCTGGAGCTGGGTGCGGGCTTCGCTTTCGTCGGCCGCCAGGTTCATCTGGAAGTAGGCGGTGACGACTTCTTTATCGACCTGTTGTTCTACCACCTAAAGCTGCGCTGCTACGTGGTCATCGAGCTGAAAGCCGAGAAGTTCAAACCGCAGCACCTTGGCCATTTGAGCTTTTACCTCACCGCCGTGGATATGCAGGTAAAGGCCGAACAGGACAACCCCACCATCGGCTTATTGCTGTGCAAGAGCAAGAACACCGTGGTGGCCGAATACGCATTGCGCGACAAGACCCAGCCTATAGGCGGGGCGGAATACCAATTGATTGAATCCCTTCCTGAAGAACTGAAAACCAGCCTGCCCAGCATCGAACAGATCGAACGTGAACTGGGAGGCGATCATGAATAAGCACACGGCCGAATTGCTGGAAAAGCACTTCGATACCGCCTTTTCCGCACCAGATGGCATCAAGAAACTGCGCGAGCTGATCCTGACGCTGGCCATGCAGGGCAAGCTGGTGCCGCAGGATCCGAACGATCAGCCTGCCAATGAACTGTTGGAGCGCAGCCGTGCTCGAATGGTAGAAGCAATGAATGGAGGAGGTGTCAAGAGAGAAAAGGCCGCCGCTTCTATCGAAGAAAGTGAGAAACGCTTTCACCCACCAAGTACGTGGGCGTGGTGCAGGCTTGTTGATTTAGGGCAGTTCATCAATGGCGCGGCATTTAAACAAAGTGACTGGGATAAGACTGGCCGGCCTATCATTAGAATTCAGAATCTTTCGGGTCGAAGTTCAGTATTTAATCGAACCCGAAAAGATTTTGATCAATCCATTTTGGTGAAAAAAGGCGATATTCTCGTTTCCTGGTCGGCAACACTTGATGCCTACATTTGGCATGGAGAAGAAGGTGTACTTAATCAACATATTTTCCGAGTGCTGCCAGCTTCGCTTGTAAACAAAAAGTATTTGTTCTGGCTTCTGAAATGGGTAATACGCCAATTGGCTGAAAGTGATCATGCGCATGGACTAGTTATGACGCATATCAATAGAGGTCCTTTCTTGGCGTATCCGATTGCTATTCCTCCTATGGAAGAGCAAGCCCGTATCGTTAATAAATTTGATGAACTGATTGCACGCTGTGACGAACTAGAAAGGATCCGCAATGCACAGCAGGAAAAACGCCTGATCGTCCATAACGCGGCCATCAAGCAACTGCTGAACATCGCCGAACCCGACCAGCACCAGCGCGCTCTGGCCTTCCTCGCCGAAAACTTCGGCGAGCTCTACACCGTCAAGGAAAACGTCGCCGAACTCCGCAAGGCCATCCTGCAACTGGCGGTGATGGGCAAACTCGTCCCGCAAAACTCGGACGAGCAGCCCGCCAGCGAATTGTTGAAAGAGATCGAGGTTGAGAAACAGCGTCTGGTGAAGGAAGGTAAGATCAAAAAGCCCAAGCCTTTGCCACCAGTGACAGAGGAAGAAAAACCGTATACGTTGCCGCGGGGGTGGGAGTGGGTGCGTGTTATCGATATAGTTGATGTTGGAACTGGTTCAACTCCTGCTACAACAAATAGAGATTATTATGGTGGGGACGTGCCCTGGTACACTAGCTCTGCAACGAATAAGTCGTTTGCTGGCAAGCCAGAAACCTTTATTACAGAAAAGGCAATAAAAGAAACCAACTGCAAGGTTTTTCCTTCGGGCTCTTTAATTATTGCACTATATGGTCAAGGAAAAACAAGGGGCCAAATAAGCGAATTGACAATTGCTGGGGCCACAAACCAGGCGATTGCCGCCATGGTATTTTTTGACTCTTCCATCGGCGTGAAGAAGTACCTGAAGTATTTCTTTATAAAGATCTATGAGGAAATACGAAAAATGGCGGAAGGGGCTGCGCAGCCTAATCTGAATGTTCGTAAGGTGAAGGAAACATTAGTCCCACTCCCGCCACTTTCCGAACAGCACCGCATCGTTGAGAAAATAGACGCAATTATGGCTCTATGTGACTCGCTAGAGCAGCAGATCGACGCCAACACCAGCAAGCAGACAGAATTGCTGAGTGCTCTGGTTCGTGCGCAATCGCAAGGTGGCGCAGTTGAAGATACCCAGCGATCATCACGTTCAACAGCCCAAGTTATTGACCTCGCCACCTACCGCGCGTGCATCGGCTGCTATACGATCAACAAGCTCGCCACTGCCCAATACTTCGGTCGCACTGCCGCCGCCAAGGTAATGTACTTGGCGCAAGCGCACGTCGGCTTGGAACTGAATCTGAAACCCGAACGTGAAGCTGCTGGGCCACTGGATACCTGGATTTATGATTTCGAGCGGCAAGGTCAAGACAAGCGCTGGTTCGAAGTCAATGAAAAGACCTTGGCTAACGGCGGGAAAAAGACGGAATACCGCTGTTTGTCGGCGTTGTCGGAGCCAGCAGCGAAAGCCGAAGCACTGATGTCGCCCGGCCAGAAGACTGAATTTGACCGTCTGATCTACGCCCTGGCAGACAAGAAGACCGAAGAAGTCGAGATCATCGCCACACTTTTCGCGGTATGGAACGATTTTCTGATCGATGGTGTTCAACCGACGGATGCGCAGATCATCTCCGATGTTCGCGAAAACTGGCACGAGCGCAAAGCACGCTTCACACCGGCCGAACTTGGGCGATGGCTTGATTGGCTACGCAGAGAGAACATCATTCCTCTCGGACTGCCACCGAGAACCGTGCAGCAATCAAGATTGGGCTTTGATTAACGGTGAAATTTGCATGGCAGCGAGAGGCACGTTCGCAGGACTGGGAGGTGCCAGAAGAGGACTAGAGCTAGTAATGAGATAATAAAATGACCAACCTGCAAGATCTGGGCCTCGCCTATCGCAAGGCGAAAGTTGATCTCTATTATTCGTCCCATGCCTCTCTGGATGATATTGCAAACTATGAAGAAAATTTGCATTCCAACCTTTCCTTGCTGCAGGAAAAGATCAATGGCGAAGACGAAGCCTGGGTGACATCACCGGAATTCATAGGCACTTGGACACTGGTCACCAAGTCCGTCGAGATGGATTGCTGGGCGAAGTACAAGAAAGAGAATGGCGGTGGATTGATTTTCTCCTCGCCCATTGATGAGTGGCAGCATGCGTTGAAAGCCTTGGCTGAGAAGGAAGTGCCAGAAAAGCCAAAAGCCGAATTCCGAATAATGGCCCGATGCAGCCTGGACTTTCATGTGCTCTCCACCTTATGGATGCTGGAAGTCGGGCAGTTATTCGATGCAAGATTGAGCGAGTGCGCATATGGCAACCGCTTGCGCCGCACTCAAGATGGAAAAGGCATCAATAAGCTGTCGCTTGGTTCGTTCCAGCCTTATCTGAAGCCCTTTCGCGACTGGCGTGACAAGGGTATTGCCGCCATGCGTGCCGCGCTGGATGCCGACAAAAAGATTGTGGCATTAACTGCGGATGTCAGCTCTTTCTATCACGAGCTGAATCCTGGCTTCATGTTGAATCCAAGTTTTAGAAAGGAAATACTTGGCATAAAGCTGAATAGGAGAAAGAAAAAACTACACCGCTTGTTCATTCATGCATTGCAGGCCTGGGCAGCAGCAACCCCGTTGAAGAAAGGCTTACCCGTGGGGCTGCCGGCATCGGCTATTGTCGCCAACATGGCGCTGGTCGAGCTGGATCGCTGCATCGAACATCAGGTTGCTCCCATCTATTACGGGCGATACGTCGATGACATTTTGCTAGTCATGGAGAACGGGGCTGGCTTCGATTCGACGCTGGATTTATGGGAATGGCTGTTTGACCGGTCAAACGAAATGCTGGGCTGGGTGGATCAAAGTAAAAAGCAAGTTCGCTTCAGGCCCGCTTACCTTAGCAAAGGTAGGAGTAAAAGCCGGGTGCGTTTTGCCAATGGCAAGAACAAGGTATTCATTCTGGCCGGTGAGCCGGGCAAGACCTTGGCGGACGCCATTGCTCATCAGATTTACGAACGCGCCAGCGAGTGGCGAGCCATGCCGCGGTTGCCTCGATCCGCTACGCATGTTGGCACCGATCTGTTGGCCGCCACACAAAGCGACGGCGAGGCCGCCGACAACCTGCGCAATGCGGATGCGCTGACCATGCGTCGGGCAGGCTTCGCCATAAAACTTCGCGACTTCGAAGCCTATGAACGCGATCTTTTGCCCGAAGCCTGGGCAGCACATCGTCGCGCGTTCTTCCGCGCCTTCACCCAGCACGTGTTGGTGTTACCGCAGTTTTTCGACTTGGCTGTCTATCTGCCCCGAGTCATTCGCCTCGCCACGGCCTGTGAAGACTTTGCCGATCTACGCCGAATTATCGAAGCGCTGCAAAGACTCTGCCAGCAGGTACAGGAGCAATGCGACATCAGTGTCAAAGCGTGGCATGAGAAAAAGAGTAAGCCGAACGCTACGGAGATGCTGGATCGCTGGAAAGGGCAGCTTTTTTCCAGTGTTCGGGAAAGCATAACGGCCGCATTTCCTCCCCGCTTGTCCAAAGCAGGCAAACAGGCGTGGAAGACCTATATGGCCGACTGTCATCCCGTCATTGACCTTGATGCTTTTCTGTCCTGGCCGTTATCCGTAAAAAGCTTTCAAGCACAGCAGGCCCGCCTGTTCTCGCTTGACCTTGCACATCTGCCATTCCGCTTCATCGGGCTGCCGAAGGAAATGGTGGCGCAGCGCGGTATCCCCGCCAAAAAGACCATTGTAGGCTGCGACAAAGCTGCCGAGTTGTTGTCTAGCGCTGTATTCGAGGGCGCGCAGACAGTTACCCAGTGGATCGGCTTCAAGCAATTGCCGCAGGGGCTGCCGTTCGCGACTCGGCCCTTCAATCTGCCGGAGCTATTTATTCTTAATCGCCATGCTTATTTAGAGGCGACGCAGGACGATATGCGGGCGGTAGTATTGTCTGTGCGTGGCTTTGAGTTGGGAGAGAAAACGCCTCTCTTCGATAAAAACAACGTACTGCAAGTACCAGATGGTGTAACTCCAAGGAAATGCAGTATTGCCGTATCCAGTTGGCAAACAAGTCTGGATAGCTGGACAGCTAGTGTGATGCGCATGCCGGATCCCGACGCCGAACGCTATGTGCGCCTTTGTCGCCTGCTGGATGGCGTAATCGCCCAGCCCAGGGACAGCCGCTATCTGATCTTGCCGGAATTGGCACTGCCCGCGCACTGGTTCATTCGTATCGCTCGAAAGCTGCAAGGCCGGGGAATTTCGCTAGTTACGGGCATCGAATATCTGCACGCCAGCAAGTCGCGGGTCCGCAATCAGGTTTGGGCAGCGCTCTCCCATGACGGTCTGGGCTTTCCCTCGCTTATGATCTACCGTCAGGACAAGCAGCGGCCCGCCCTCCATGAAGAGCAAGAATTGCAGCGGCTGGCCGGATTGGAGATGAAGCCGGACAAGGCCTGGAAAACACCGCCCATCATTCAGCACGGCGACTTTCGCTTCACCATGTTGATCTGCAGCGAACTGACCAACATTCGCTATCGCGCTGATCTGCGTGGCAAAGTGGATGCGCTGTTCGTTCCGGAATGGAATCCAGATACCGAAACCTTCAATGCATTGGTTGAGTCCGCAGCATTGGATATCCATGCCTACATCATCCAATGCAATGATAGGCAGTACGGCGACAGCCGCATCCGCGCCCCTTACAAGGACAGTTGGAAGCGTGATGTGCTGCGGGTCAAAGGCGGGGTCACCGATTACTGCGTGATTGGCGAAATCGATGTGCAAGCGTTGCGTCAATTCCAAAGCAGCCACCGCTCACCAGCAAAACCATTCAAGCCGGTGCCGGATGGGTTCAATGATGCGATGGATCATCGGCGAAAGATATTGCCTTTGGGGGAGTGATATGTGAGTCCTGCTTCATCTGGTGCCCCGCGCTAGTTTGCACGAACTCGACTCTGTAGCGTCAAATGCAGTCGTTCAGAGCGACTTCAACTCGCGATCCTGTCGCGAAACGATGCGTGCTTCTGGCGGTGGAAGTGACGGGGATGTCTCATTTTCGATCACTCAACATAACGTTCAAGCTGATGGCCGGTTGACCTTGATTTGAGAATTGAGGGCACTTAGAGGTGCCCTCGGTATCTATAGAAGACCGGTGGATATCACTCCGGCCTGACCTCCCGACAAGCCCACTCAACCAACCCACGGCAAGCCAGAAACAACCCATCAACCACCCCCTCATCAAGATGCCGCTCCGGGTCCGCTGCCACCCGGCAGCGGTCTGCCGCGTGCAGCAGCTCCAGCACAGTCAGCGCCCCGACCATCGCGCGCTCACTCCTGGCCAGACTCACGCGGCGGCCGGGCGACACATCGGTTTCCGGCCACGGGTGCCCATCTGCCCCTTCGCAGCCGCGCATGCGCTTGAGGATGCCCAAGAGGTAGTTCAAGTCGGGCAGGGAGGCGTCGTCGTTGATGGGTTCAACAACGGTGTACGAGGAGAAGGTGTCGGATTCGTTCATGGCGTCGGCTTCCGTGGCTGTGCTTAACAGCGCCACCGTGAAGAGGTGGCGGACGATGCATGGCTGCAAACCGGGATGATGTAGCGTCATAGAACCGGTGGATCCGAAGATCCCCACGCACCGCCCGCCAGAAAGGCCGACGGATTGCCCGCCGGCACCGGTTAAGGACGGTGCCGACGGGCAAGCGCAAACTACAGACGCGTACATCAATGCGGGTTTGCAGACCCGGCCACCCCTTGTCGGTGGCGCGCCATGTTGTTTATGCGCTCGCTCCGAATGCCAATAGAAATTCGCGAAGGAATCGCGGAATTCGAGAGCGAAGAACTATTGTGGCACGCACCATGCGTGCAGCACGCGACACCGCCAGACGCATTCGCGCAGCTGCTCTGTTGATTGCGATTCTGAATGACGCAATCGCCCGCGCCATAAGCGAATAGCGCGACGGCCTTCTTTGCAACAGTTCTTAGTCCGCCTCGCCAAGCAACGGCGTCGAATCAGCCGCAGACCCCGAAAAGCGGTTCAAACCCGACACCGTTAACAAGCCCCCGGCTTCAACCGGCGCCACTCTCACCCGCATTCCCCACCAGCAACTCAATCATTGCCCGCGCCGCCGCCGACTGCCGCCGATGCGGCGCATAGATCACCGAGAACGGCCGCGACCGTCCCCGCAGCTGCGGCAACACTTCCACCAGTTCCCCACGCATCAACCGCTCGCGCACGATGAACGCATAGCTCTGGCAGATGCCGATGCCCTGTTCGGCCAGTGACACCACGCCCAGCACATCGTCGGAGGTCTCGATGGACGAACGCGGCAGCCAGTCCACGTCGCGCCCGCCGTCGCGGAAGATCCACGGGGCAAGTCGCCCGGTGCGCGGCATCACGAAGGGCAGGCACAGGTGCTGCTGCAGATCCTCCAGCGTCTGCGGCGTGCCCCGACGCTGCAGGTACTCCGGCGAAGCCACCAGCACCAAAGGCGCATCCTCCAGCTTCCGCCCCACCAGCCCGCTGTCCGGCAGCTGCCCCAATCGGATGGCCAGGTCGAAGCCTTCGGCCACCAGGTCCACGTTGCGGTTGGTGATGTTCAGTTCCACCTGCACCTGCGGGTACTGCTGCGCAAAGCGCGCCAGCACGGGCGGCAGCCGGTAGTGGCCATAGGTGGTGGGCACGCTCAGGCGCACGCGGCCGGCCAGCGCACCGTCCTGGGCCAGCACGTCGCGCTCGGCGTCGTCCAGCAGGCTGAAGGCGGTGCGCACCTGTTCCAGATAGAGCCGCCCGGCGTCGGTCAGGCCCACGCGGCGGGTGGTCCGCTGCAGCAGCTGTCGGCCCAGCCGCGCTTCCAGGCGGGTGACCGCGCGGCTCAGCACCGAGGGCGTGGTGGACAGCGCCACCGCGCCAGCGGTGAACGAGCCGTGCTCGACCACTGCCAGGAACACCTCCACATCGCCCAGGTAGTCGAACTTGCGGCTCATTTGGCTCTCCGGCGAACAAATGTTTTGCGAGGGGGCCAATTTATCGCCGCTGGGGCGATGAATAAAGTGGCGGCCATTCCCCGATAGGAGCTCCCCATGAACCTGATGACCCGACTGGCCGCAGCGCTGGCCCTGACCCTGGCCGCCAGCGGCGCGCAGGCCGCTAACGTGCTGGTGGTGCTGTCCGACGAAGACCACCTGGACCTGAAGGACGGCAAGGTGCTGTCCACCGGCTTCTATCTCAACGAGCTGATGCAGCCGGTCAAGCTGCTGCTGGACGCGGGCCACGAGGTGACCTTCGCCACGCCGCAGGGGCGGGCACCGACGGTGGATGCGTCCTCGGTGACGCCGGCGTACTTCGGCAACGATGCCGCGCAGCTGACGCTGCACAAGGACCTGCTGGAGAAACTGGCGCTGACCTCGCCGACGGCCTCGCCGGTGGTCAGCTTGGCGCGCATCGAGCAGCAGGGCTACGCGCGTTTCGATGCGGTCTACATTCCCGGTGGCCACGCGCCGATGCAGGACCTGCTGAAGAGCCCGGCGCTGGGCCGGCTGCTGGCTGACTTCCACCAGCGCAACAAGACCACCGCGCTGGTCTGCCACGGGCCGATCGCGCTGCTGTCCACGCTGCCGGATGCGGCGGGTTTCGTGGCGAAGCTGGAAGCGGGTGCGACGCCGGCCATGCCGAAGTGGATCTACAGCGGCTACCAGATGACGGTGATCAGCAACCAGGAAGAAGAGCAGGCCAAGCCGCTGCTGGGCGGCGGTGAGATGAAGTTCTACCCGCAGACGGCGTTGCAGCGGGCGGGTGCGAAGTTCAGTAGCAACGCCACGCCGTGGACGGGGCATGTGGTGGTGGATCGTGAGCTGATTACCGGGCAGAACCCGGCGTCGGCGCTGGAGGTGGGGCAGCGGTTGGTGGAGCGGTTGAAGTAAGGCAGGCTCTGCATCGCATGCAGTGCCGTGGCACCATGGCGGACTGGCCTCGACCTTATGGGCGGGGCCGGTTTTCCAGGGAAGCCCTTCACTACGACATGCGAACGTCCATCTTCTTCATTCTCTCCGCACTGTGCCTTGGCCTGCTGTCTGGTTGCGCCAGTGGTCCGGACTACCACCATTCCAATCGCGAGATCACCGGCGCGTTCGTGGCCGACGACGGCAAGCTGTACCTGTTGCCGGTCTATGACGAACCGATGCGCTTCGACGCCGCGCCGTTCCGTGATTACCGCGCCCTGATGGACAGCCCGCTGCGCGAGGCTGTGGTCTGCGCGCAGCTGTACTTCCGTGAGGACTGGCGCGTGCCGGCCGACAGGACCAAGGTGCATGGCAGCTACGCGCTGCTGCTGCGGCCGGAGCAGGTGACACCGGAGCAGGCGGCGCAGTTCAAGCTGGAGCGGTTGGAGATCAGCCCGCGGGTGGCCAAGGCCATCGCTGCGTTGACGCGCCAGCCGTACATCCTTGAAGCCCGGAGCCGCTACGAGCTGGCGGCCAACCCGGACTGCAATCTTTCCAGGCAGGGCGGCAGCTACTACAGCGCGCTGTTCGAGAGTGATGGCGAGCGGGTGAAACTGCCTGACGCTGCTTCGTTGGCCGCGAAGGCGAAGCTGGCGCAGCCGATTACCGCGCGGGCTGAGCGGATCCGGCCGGACGATACGGACAAGCCGGGTGCTGGGACGGCGGCAGGCAAAGTGCTGGGCGCGGCGTTGGCGCCTGTGGCGGTTCCGGTGTTTGTGTTGAGCCTGCCGTTCCTGGGGCCGGATCATTGGAAGTGAAAGGGCGTTGAGGGAGAGTCATCCACGCATGGCGTGGATCTACTCGGGCATCGCCTGAAAGTTCATCCTGGAGATCTGTGTGCCAAGCACGCTGGAAACTGTTTTGAAGACCGTAGGTTTCATTGTCCTTGCCGCACTTCCGTTGGTGATCCTCTGGTTTACCCTTCGGCGAATGTCGGCAACTGCTCGCTCGTCCGTGAAATCGGGGCTGCGTTTGGATCCTCCTCGCCGGATCTCCGGTACATCCATGACCTTGGTGATGGTGGATGGCAAAGAGGATCGCGAGCACTATTTCTTTGATACAGAATCCTTCTACCTGCGGCGGGGCCCGGTACCCACGGCGGTTCCGCTTTCGCAGATCACCTCAGTCACGCGAACGTCCGACAGGATCTACGGACGCTATGTCTGGCAGGTGTGCTTCAGCAAAGCTTCGGGCAGAAAGTGCGTGACGTTTACCAACAACCTGACCCTGTTAAACCGCGATTTCCTGCTGTTCCTGGAGGCGGTACGGAAGGCCAATCGGCTCGCGACCGTTGAGCGAGCGGGTCTGTTCTTCTGATTGTGCGGCGATATCAGCGGCGCTGATTGGCAAATAGAGGGGCTAGGAGGGCGGGTTGCCTTGGACACAGTGCTGGATGATTCAGATATGCGGATGTTGAGGCAGTGAATCCACGCATGGCGTGGATCTACTGGCATCTCTGCCTGCCGTCAGCCACACAGCTTGCCCGCCAATGCTCCAAGGCCTTGGCATCGATGCCAGCCTTCAGTGCGACGGCCTGCAGCTCCGCCCAGCTCTTCGGCGAAGGCGCAGCCAGCAGCCCGCGCATGAAGGCCTGCATCTTCGCCTCACCCACCTGCTTTTCCAGCGAGAGCAGCAGCAACGGGCCATAGACGTAGCGATACATCTCACCCAGGTCCGCGCTGCCGTCGACGGCATCGAATGGCGGCAGCGGCGTGCTCTGCTTGTCGACGGCCGCCTGTAACCCGGCGATATAGCGGTCGGCCGCCGCATCGCCACTGATCTCGCGCAGGGCTTTGATCGACAGGAACTCGGCGCTGGATTCCAGCAGCACCCAGAAGTAGGGGCCCTGCGGACGGTTCAGCGTACCGAAGTAGTAGTGGCCCATTTCGTGCGCGATGTACTGCACGCGGCGGTCGGCGTTCTCGCCACCGGCCAGCAGTGAATCGGCCACGTTGCCGATGCTGCCGCTCATGGCGATGGTCGGCCAGGTAGCAAAGCCCCATTCGCTGCCTTCGCGGTCGCGCTCGATCTGGTTGAGCGTGACCATGCGCAGGAAAGTGGGGCGGTCGGCCAGCGGCACGCCCATGTAGCGGCTGTGCACGTCGGCCACTTTCTGCACCGTATTGGACAGTGCATCGACCTTGGCGGCGGGCAGGGTCTCACTGAGGATGGTGACCTGCGCGGTGCGGGTGATCGGGCCGCTGCCGCCGAACAGCAGGATGGGCCGCGCGTTGTCGCTGCGGAATCGCCCCTGCGCGCCTTCGATGGCCGGGCTGCCGTTGAGATACAGGAAGCGGCAGCCGGCGCAATCCACCTGCAGGTCGTAGCGGCTTTGGTTGCTGCGCACGCGGGCCTTGGGATCGAACGCCTGCGGCAGCCACGCGGACTGCTCGGTGAAGCGCGCGCTGTCGCCGTTGAAGGCCATCATGCCTTTGAAGTCGCCCAGGGCATCGTGCTTCGGGTACAGCGGGAACGCGCCGACGTACTGCACGCAGATCTTGGTGGTGGGTTCGGCCAGGGTGTAGACGCGCGCTTCGCCATCCACGCCCGGGTCGTACCAGCCATCGAACCCGACCGGCCTGCCTTCGCCATCGGTGACCCGAGCGACGTTCAGGCCGGCGTTGAGCACGAAGTGGGCTTGGGCGTTGGCGGGGGCATTGGATACGCACACATCGCCCTCTACGCGGCCGGTCGCGATATCCACGCGCACGCTACCGGTGGTGAGCGGTGTGGCTGGCTGCGCGGGCAAGGCGGCCTGGCTGATGGCAGGGGCGAGCAGTGCGGCGACAACGGCGGGCAGCAGGGCCTTGCAGGGGTTCATCGAGCCATCCTTGGGTGGATGGTGGTGACTATAGGGGGAATGTGGATTTATGCCGAGGGGGAGCATCCACGCGTGGCGTGGAGGCACGGGGCTACACTGGTGGCCCATGCCCGATGGAAGCTCACCCATGTTCTCTGGAAAGGTTGCGGTGGTTACCGGTTCCACCAGCGGTATTGGTCTTGGTATTGCCACCGCGCTGGCGCGGCAAGGTGCCGATATCGTGCTGAACGGCTTCGGCGATGCGGCGGAGATCGAACGCATCCGTACCGGACTGGAAGCCGAGTTCGGGGTGCGGGTGGCGCATGACGGCGCGGACCTGTCGCGCGGCGAGGCGGTGCGCGGACTGATCGACCACGCCGTGGCGAAGATGGGCCGCATCGACATCCTGGTGAACAACGCCGGCATCCAGCACATCGCATCGATCGAGGAATTCCCGGTCGAAAAATGGGATGCGATCCTGGCGCTGAACCTGTCGGCGGTGTTCCATGCAACGGCGGCCGCCTTGCCGCACATGAAGCAGCAGGGCGCCGGCCGCATCATCAACATCGCGTCGGTACACGGACTGGTGGGCTCGGTGAACAAGTCCGCCTATGTGGCGGCCAAGCATGGCGTGGTGGGCTTCACCAAGGTGACCGCTCTGGAGAATGCAGGTACGGGCATCACCGCCAACGCCATCTGCCCGGGCTGGGTGCGAACCGCGCTGGTCGAGCAACAGATCACCGCGTTGGCGGAGAAGGACGGCACGGATCAGGAAACCGCCGCCCGCGCGCTGCTGGCCGAAAAGCAGCCTTCGTTGCAGTTCGTGACGCCCGAGCAGCTGGGCGAGATGGTGGTGTTCCTGGCCTCGGACGCCGCGGCGCAGATCACCGGTACGGCGCTGCCGGTGGATGGGGGCTGGACGGCCCGTTAGTGTGCCGGTTGCGTGCGCCGCTGCAGCATCGGCAGTGCCACCAGCGTTACCAGGATGGTGAACAGCACCAGCGACGAGCCGACCGTGCCGAAGCCCAGCCCGCCCTTTTCCAGCGGCTTGGTGAGCAGGTCGCCGAAGGTGGCGCCGAACGGGCGGGTGAGTACAAAGGCGATCCAGAACAGGATGACCCGGTTGATGCCCTTGATGCGGCTGGCCAGCGCGGTGAGCGCGATGAGGCTGCCGATCAGCAGCGCGCCGCCGGTGAAGCCGAGCCCGGAATCGTCGGCGAGGAAATCACCCAGCGCGGTGCCGAGCGTGTTGGAGACCAACACGGCGGTCCAGTAGAAGCCTTCGGCGCGGCGCGATGCGATGTTGCTGACCGAGATCGACTTTTCCGACACCCGCCAGACCAGCAGCACCAGCGCCAGGCAACCGGCCAGCAGGCTGGCACCGGTGGCGTAACCCAGGCCGAGCGTGCGGTCGAGCAGGTCGGACATCGTCGTGCCGGCGGTGCTGGTGGCCAGCACCACCGACCAGAACAGCACCGGGTGGAAGCGCCGTGCCGACAACTGCATGCCCAGCAGGCCGGCGAAGATGGTCAGCAGAATGGCCGAGCTGGCCACGTAACCCAGGTTGAGCGTCATCGACAGCAGGTCGCCGGCGGTCTCGCCGAGGGTGGTGGCGGCGATCTTCATCACCCAGAAGCCGAGGGTGACCGCGGCCACTTTGCTGTGCAGGGAGTCTGCGTCTGAAGCACTCATCGAACGTCGCCTGGGGAGCCTGCCGGTGATGCTGTGGCGGGCGGCGTCGGAGTGCAGTCGGAACCGGGTTCGGTGAGGGTGGGCGTGGGGTTGGCGTTCAGCCCGCGCTGGCGGGGGCCGAAAGGCGAGCCAGCAGGGCATCCCAGTCGGCAACGAAGCAGCCGTTGTGGCCGTGGTTGCACTCAATGATCCACGCGTCCAGCGATTCGCTCTGTGCGCGGTAGTCGCTGACATCGCCCAGCACGGCGAAGTGCAGGCGGTAGTTCACCAGCATCTGCAGCCACTGACCGGCCATGCCGGAGCGCAGCTCGAAGAAGTCTGCCGAAAGGCGCTGCACCGGCACGGCAATCCACTCGGCCTGATGCCCAAGGGCGTCGCCGACCAGATCGCGCAGGCCGTTGGCATCGAGTGCGGGGCCCTGCGGCGCGATGCGCAGGAGGCGGGTGGTGCCGATGTGTTCAATGGAATCATTCATGCTGGAGGTTCTGCAGTTGACGCAGCCGGGCGAGGATGTCTTCGCGCAGGCCGGGGATGTAGTTATAGGTGTCTGCGAGCAGGGTGACGTCCGCCGTCGGGACGAGCCGTTTCATGCGTTCGGCGGCGGCAGGGGTGTCGATGAGGGCATCACGCGCGCCCATGACAAGAGCTACCGGCGGATGCAACGCAGCCAGCCGCTCGTCGCTGATGGGGGGAATGCGCAGCGGACGTGGCCGAACCTCGGTACGGATCAATGCCAACAGGTCGAGCAGCGGCTGCGCACGTGCAGGTGCATGTAGTGGCGCGGGACCCATGACCGCACGGCGAAGGCGCTCGCGTCCCCATCGGCCAAGCAGCAACAGTGGCAGCGCCTTGAGCAGGAATGCACGCTGGCGCCCGATACCCGAGGGGCTGACCAGGACCAGTGCGTTGACCCGGGCAGGCCTTCGCAGCGCGTAGTCCAGTGCCAGGAAGCCGCCGAACGACAGGCCCACGAATGCTGCACTTTCCATGCCGAGTGCGTCGAAGACATCATCAAGCCATTGCGCATGCGCATCGCTGTCCAGCGCAGGTTGCGTGCCTTCGCTGAGGCCCGGTTCGCCAATGATGTCGACGGCATGCACGCGGTAGTGCTCGCTCCAACGTTCGGCATCGAACATCCAGCTGGCGGCATTGCTGAGGGTGCCATGCAACAGCACCAGGGCAGGGCCGTGTTCCGGGCCGCAGCTGACCACAAATGTCGAACCGGCGCGGGTGGCGAGATGCTGCGATTCGTGTGGTACCGGCCAGTCCGAAAGCACCTGGCGGTAGGCGGCAAGTACGTGCTGCGTGGGAATGCCGGGGCGCTGCCGCTTCATGCGCTGCGGTCCTGCAGCAGACGCTGCAGGCTGACCAGCAGCGCCGTGGAACCTGCCAGGCCACCGATCACGATCAGCTTGAGCACATCGTGCTCAGGCGAATAGATCGTCTCCATGCGCAGCGGCTCATCCTCGGCCTCGCGGCCGGTGACGCGCGCATGCAGGGCACGGGCCAGGTCGGCGGCACGTGTCGCACCGCATCCGGGAATGTCCACCACGGTGGTGAGCTGTGGGCGCGCAGCGGAGGGCTCACGCACGGTGCCGGTGAACATGTCGAGGTCTTCAGCGGTGATGCGATAGGACTTGCCGATGCGTGTCGCGCGCAGTTGGCCGTTACGGATATGCCGCAGGACGGTTTTGGGGTGCAGGCTGAGCTGCTGGGCAGCCTGATCGACGGTTAGCAACGCGGGAGACATATCGGAACTCGAGAAGCATGTGCTCCCTATTGTTCCATGAAATACAATTATTGGGAGCGATTTGGTGTTTAGCAGAGGCGGCGACAAGGGGAGGCTCTCCTCCCCCCCTGTGCCGCTCGCGCGGGCCAACCCTCCCGACGACTACGCCGGCTTCGCAAACACATCCAGCCCTTTGCCCGTCTCCAACAAGGACTTCAGGCTCGACAGCACGATCGGCCAGCCCTGGCGGATGCCGGTATCCATGCCGCTGCCGGGTTCCAGCTCGTCGTGGGTAACGGTCAGCCGCACCATGTCCTGGTAGGGCACGATTTCGAAGGTCACCCGGCTGTAGGCATCCGGGTTGTCGGCCTGCGAGGCGGCGGCCCAGGTGATGACCAGACGCGAGGGCGGGGCGCTTTCCACCACTTCGCCGACCAGCTCGACCGAGCGGGTTTCGTTGGCGCGCACATGCTGCCAGCGTGAGCCGGGCTTCCAGTCCGAGACGTTCTCATGGCCCCAGTAGCGGCTGGCGATCTCGGGGCGGGTGATGGCCTCGAACACCTTCTGTGGCGTGGAGGCGATGTAGATCACGTGGATGAAGCGGGTGGTCTCTGCGGACATCGTCATTCTCCTTCCAGTTCTCGTTTCAGGTCATGCAGCAGGCTCAGGCGCTGCTGCTCGAACTTGCGTACCCAGCGCTCGTAGACTTCATGCAGCGGCACCGGGTTGATGAAGTGCAGCTTCTCGCGGCCACGGCGCACGGTGCTGATCAGGTTGGCGTCTTCCAGCAGGCCCAGATGCTGGGTGACCGATTGCCGGGCCATGTCCAGGTGCTCGCAGAGCTGGCCCAGGGTCTGGCCGTTGTCCGCGCAGAGCAGGTCCAGCAGGGTTCTGCGCGTGGGGTCGGCCAGGGCCTTGAACACCTTGTCTGCATTCATGCGGGGCGTCTTCAGTTCCAGTTGTCGATCCTGATGTCGTGCGGGTTGGGCTGGCCCTTGCCGGTTTCCAGCAGGGCCTTGAGGCTCAACAGGAACACCGCCCACTTGGTGCTGCAGTGGGAGGTGAACTCGACGCGTTCCTTCCAGCCTTCGTGGGTGAACAGCACGATGCAGTAGTCGCCTTCCTGTTTCAGCACGAAGCGCGCATGCGTGCCGATCCATTCGGCGGGGCCGGCCAGGAACTGCCAGAGCACGAGTTCGTCAGGAACCAGTTGTTCCAGCTTCATCTGCATGGCGCCGATTTCCTGGCCGTTGTTGGTGAAACGGACCTTGACCGTGCCGCCGACGTTACGGTCGCCGTGGGTGTCTTCTGCCCACCAGGCGGCGACGCCTTCGGGGGTGGCCAATGCCTGATACACCTGGATTGCGGGGGCCTTGATGCCGACCCGATGTGCGATATCCACCATTGCAGGTTCCTCGCGATGGGCGGGCAGGTGCCGTCCTTGGGGGTGACTATATGCAGGTAAATGCCTACATGTCAAACTCCGCTACGAACCCCCGGGCGTGGTAGTGTCGGCCGCTGGCCGGCTTCCCGGTGGCCTTGGGTGCGTGCAGTTGCCGGCCAGCGGCCGGCACTACCAGATGCTGCCCACCCGGCAGCGGGGAGTTGACAGGGGGTCAACCTACTAGTAGGTTGGCAGCATGAAAGAGTCGCTCTCGCCCAAGGCCCAGGAGATCCTGGCCCACGCCCGTTCGCTGTTGGAGGCCGGTGGCTACAACGGTTTCAGCTACGCCGACGTGTCGGCGCGGGTGAACATCAGCAAGGCCAGCATCCACCACCACTTCCCCAGCAAGGCGGACCTGGTGCGCACGGTGGTGGTGCTGTACCGGGCCGAGGCGCGTGAGGGACTGGCGCTGCTGGATCGGCAGCTGGACGATCCGCTGCGCGAACTCCAGGCCTATGTGGACTACTGGTCCAGCTGCATTGCCGGTGGCACCTCGTCGTTCTGCATCTGCGCGATGCTGGCGGCCGAGGCGCCGATGATTCCGCCGGAAATCGCCGAGGAAGTGCGCGGGCATTTCGAGGACCTGAGCGGCTGGCTGGCGCTCACCCTGGAAAAGGGCGCGGCGGCCGGCCAGCTGCGGTTGCAGGGTTCGGCGGCCGATGAGGCCAAGGCGTTCATGTCCGCGGTCCACGGGGCGATGCTGGCTGCGCGGGGGCTGGGCGATGCGGCGACGTTCGCGGCATTGGCGCGGTTGGCGATCGCGCGGGTGGCCGTGGCTGCCTGAGCGGTGATGTGTGGGGCCTGCCCGAGCGCAGGCCTTTTCTTTGTCCTTTAGATCTACCTACTAGTAGGTTTAATTATCCAATGGAGATCTCCATGTCGCACCCACTTTCGACCCTCGGCGTTGTGCATACCGCCGTCAGCTTGGTTCCAGTGCTCGCCGGGGCGTATGGCTTCATCCGCCATCGCGCGATCGATCCTGCCACGCGCTCAGGCAAGCTCTACCTGTGGGGCCTGCTGTTGTCGGTGGCCACATCGTTCACGGTCTCCAGTACGGGCGGGTTGAACCCCGGCCATGCGTTCGGGGTGATCGTGCTGCTGGTGGCGTTCGGCGGTGTGGTACTGGCACGGCTGCGCTGGCTTGGGCGTGCGGCGCGCTATCTGTCCACATTCGCGCTGTCTTTCAGCTTCCTGCTGTCGCTGGTGCCGGGCGTGAATGAAACGCTGACGCGGCTGCCGGTGGGCCATCCTGTTGCTGCTGCGCCGCTGGCGCCGGTGATCCAGCAGACGCTGCTCGGGTGCTTGGCCGTGTTCGTGATTGGGTTTGCCGCGCAGTGCTGGCGGATTCATCGACGCGTCCCCCGTTCCTGATCGCTGCCGGCCGGCGGCCGGCACTACCGCAGGAATTCAGCAGCCGACCAGGCGGTCGGCACCGATGCCATTGCGATGCTGGCTGCGGTATTCGGTTGGGCTGGCCTCGGCCTGGCTGCGGAAATGGCGGCGGAACGATTCCTGCGAACCGAAGCCGGCCTGCTCGGCGATCCACTGCAGCGGACGGTCGGTGGTTTCCAGCAGTTCGCGGGCGTAGGCCACGCGCTCGCGGATCAGCCAATCGATGGGCGACAGGCCGGTGGCTTCCAGAAACTGCCGCTGTAACGTGCGCTGGCTCAAGGCCGCCTGCTCGGCGAGGCTGCCCAGCGAGTGCGGTTCACGCAGGTTGCGGCGCATCCACTCCATCAGCTTCGCCAACCGCGTGGGCTCGCCATTGGGGATGGCCCGGCTGACGCGTTGGCTGCGGCCGGCATCACGCCACGGTGCCAGCACCAGCCGTTCGGCCACCAGATTGGCCACGCGCGCGCCGTAATCCTTGCGCACCATGTGCAGCATCATGTCCATGCCGGTGGCCGAGCCGGCCGAGGTGATGATGCTGCCGGAATCCACATACAGCACATCCTCGCGCACATCGATGCGCGGGAACGCATGCGCCAGCGCTTCGGTGAGGCGCCAGTGGGTGGTGGCCTGGCGGCCATCGAGCAGGCCGGCCCAGGCCAGCACGAAGGCACCGGAGCAGATTGAAGCAATGCGCGCGCCACGTGCGTGGGCGCGGATGAGGGCATCGAGCAGCGCCTGCGGCGGACGCTCGCTGGGTTCGCGCCAGCCGGGGATGACGATGATGTCGGCGTCTTCGAGGGCATCGAGCGCGTAGGGCAGTTGTACCTGCGTGCCGCCGAGCATGCGCAATGCGCCGGGCTCGCCTGCGCAGAGCTGGGTGCGGTACCAGGCCACGCCAAGTTCCGGCCGCACGGGCGCGAACAGGCCGACCGCACAGCCGAACTCGAACAGCCCCTGGCCGTGGCAGGCGACGATGGCGACGAGCGGCGCGGCGGGATCGGCGGATGGGCTGGTCATGGATTGATGCTACGGGCGGCGGTGCACCGCGCGCAGTGGTGTACGGGCATGAGGTGATGCCGGTGAAGCATGTGCGGCCCCGGGGGCGGATCCCTTCCTGTAGAGCCGAGCCCACGCTCGGCTCAAAAATGGCAGGAGTGGATGCATCTGACGCCGTCGCGAAGAGCAGCCGAGCGTGGGCTCGGCTCTACAGACAGCAGTGCACCGGCGCGGGCTGCCTAACCTCATTACCAGCAGTCATGTGAGTGGCCGGATGTTACGGCTGGGTGACGCGATTCCGCCTGTCGCGGTGCGTGAACAGGCCCTTGAATGGAAGCGTGTCTCCGGCCCATCCCCACGAGCCCCCATGCCTGCCGCCCACACTCCTGTCCTGAGCTCTCTTGCCGTCCTGATTGCAGCCACGCTTGCTGCGTCGCCCAGCCATGCTGCTGAAGCCGATGCGGATCCTGCCAGCACTGCGGCCACCGCCAGTGTTGCCGCCTCTACGCTGGATGCGGTGGTGGTGACCGGGTCGCGCACCAGTACGCGCACGGTGAAAAACAGCTCCACGCCGATCGATGTGATCTCTGCGGAAGACCTCACCGCCACCGGCCAGGCCAACCTGCTCGAAGCGCTGCAGCGTGCGCTGCCCTCGCTCAGCCAGATTGGCGGCTACCAGAGTGATCAGGAGAGCCTGATCCGTGGTTACCAGCTGCGCAACCTGTCGCCCGGCTACACGCTGGTGCTGGTGAACGGCAAGCGCCGCAATGCCAGCGCCTACGTGAGTGGGGCAAACGGCGGTGGCTTCCCCGGCCATGCCTGGGCCGACCTGGCGCTGATTCCGGTCTCGGCCATCGACCATGTGGAAGTGCTGCGTGATGGTGCATCGGCCATCTATGGCTCGGATGCGATCACTGGTGTGGTCAATGTGATCTTGAAGTCGCAGGCGCACGGCGGCGAGTTCGCCGTGGAAAGCGGGCAGAGCGTGGATGGCGATGGTTCGCGCACCAGCGTGCGAGCGAATGTGGGCCTGCCGTGGGGCGCTGATGGCTTCGTCAATCTGTCCGGCGAGACCACGCGTCAGCATCATGCGATCCGCACTCGGCGCTATGTCGATGGCTACCTGAGCTATCCAGCGGTGGATGCCAGCGGCAACCGGGTGGCCTTGCGCCCGAACAACCGGCTGCCGGCCGGCGCGTCGCCGAACCCGGCCGAGGCCACGCGTGATGCTGAGGCCAACACCATCCTCAGCTCGCCCTCGTATGCGCTGAAGGCGTTCGCGGTGAATGTCGGCCATGGCCTGGGTGAGAGTGCGCAGTTCTACGCCAATGCCACGGCCAGCGACCGCACCGCGCAGGCGATCCAGAACTTCCGCCTGCCGGCGACCATCTTCACCACCTACAGGGCTGCCGGCGTACTGAGTGTGTTCCCCGATGGCTTCCTGCCGGTGCTGGAAACCAAGGAGAAACAGTACACCGGTACCGCGGGGGTGAAAGGCCAGATCGCGGGCTGGGATTACGACGCCAGCCTGACCGGTAACCGCAGCACGGTGCGCACCTACACGCGCAACTCGGTGAACTACTCGCTGCCGTATCCCGGTTCGCCCACCGATTTCTACGACGGCAAGCTGGACTACCAGCAGGGCATCGCCAATCTGGATCTGCACCGTGGTTTCGAGGTGGCCGCGTTCGCCTCGCCGCTGGAAGTGAGCGCCGGTGCGGAATACCAGCATGAACAATACGAGCGCGGGGCCGGGCAGTGGGAGTCGTATACCGGATTCGGTGCGGCCGCCTTCGTGGGCTACTCCACCGCCGATGCGGTGAAGGCCACCCGCAACAGCAAGGCGGTCTATGCGGGCGCGGCTACCAACATCACCTCGCGCTGGTACCTGGATGCGGCCGCGCGCTGGGAAGACCATTCCGACTTCGGCAGCGTGTCCACCGGCCGCCTGACCACGCGCTTGGACTTCACCGATGCGCTGGGTTTGCGCGCCACGGTCAGCAACGGTTTCCACGCACCGAGCCTGGGCGCGCAGTTCTACCAGGCCACCGGTAGCTGCCCCTGCGGTACTACGCTGGTGGCGCAGGTGTCTTCACCGGCGGCGATCGCGCTGGGGGCAACACCACTGAAGCCCGAGAAAGCCACCAACTACAGCCTGGGCGTGACCTGGGACCCCAGCCCGGCCTTCCACCTGGCGGTGGACGCGTACCAGATCGACATCCGAGGCCAGCTTGGCCAGTCCAGCCAGATCGGCTACAACGCGCAGGACCCGGCGCGCATCACCGACAACAGTGGCACCGTGCTGAGCGCGGCGCAGAAGAACACCATCGATGCGCTGCTGGGCTCGGCCGGCATCAGCATCCTGCCCGGTGATGCGTTCTACGCCAGCTACTTCACCAACGTGGGCAATACCCGCACGCGCGGGGTCGAGCTGACCCTGGAAGCGAACCAGGAAACGGCGTGGGGCAAGCTGCGCTGGAGCTATGCGGCCAACGTCGGTCGCACCACCATCCAGAAGGTCAGCGACATTCCGGCGGCGCTGCAGGGGCTGCCGAACATCAACCTGTTGACCAAGAGCAGCGAGTACGCGCTGCGCTTCCGCACACCGAGCTACACGCAGGTGGCCGGGCTGGGCTGGCAGAACGGGCGTTGGCGTTCGAACATCGATTTCACCTATTACGGCCCGATCAAACGCCTGAACAACGGCGTGGAGTACAAGCAGCCGCCGGTGCTGGTGACCAACCTTTCAGGTGCGGTGGAACTGGGAGCGGGCTGGAGCGCTGCGCTGGGCATCAACAACGTGTTCGACAAGCGCACGCGCAAGGTGCCGCAGTACGCGCGCAGCGCCACCGATGTGGCCAGCATCGAGACTACCTGGGATTCGGGCGATGTGCTGAGCCGGATCGGGGCGTTCTGGTATGGGCGGGTCAATTACCGGTTTTGAGGTTCAGGCCAACGGCAGCCGAGCATGGCTCGGCTCTACAGAGGAGCAGGTCAATGTCAGGTGCATTGAAGGTGGTTGCGCTGGTGGGGTCGCCGACCAGTTCGGCGACGTCGCGCACGCTGTTGCTGGTGCGGCATCTGCTGGAGTCGCTGCAGCAGCGGGTGCACGCCAGCGTGGAGCTGGTGGAGCTGGCGCCGATCGCGCGCTCGCTGGGGCAGGCGCTGTCGCGCGATGAGGCGGAGCCTGCGGTGGAGCAGGCGCTGCAGACGATCGAGGCGGCCGAGCTGCTGGTAGTGGCCGCGCCTGTGTATCGCGGCTCCTATCCCGGCCTGTTCAAGCATCTGGTCGATTTCATCGGGCTGGAGGCGCTGGTGGATACGCCGGTACTGCTGGCGGCAACTGGCGGCAGCGAACGCCACGCGCTGGTGATCGATCACCAGTTGCGGCCGTTGTTCAGCTTCCTGCAGGCGCACACGCTGCCAATCGGGGTGTATGCAACGCCAACGGACTTCGAAGGCGAGCGTATCCACAGCGTGGCCTTGCAGGCGCGGATTGCGCTGGCGACCGAGCGCGCGGTCGGGCATCTGGCCACGCAGGCACGGGCGCTGCCGGTGCCGCTGCGACGCATTGCCTGACGCCATAACCGGCGGCGCTTTGCTTATGGCCAAGGCGCATCTGCATGGCCGGATATGACCGCCGATTGTCGCCTGGAATCGCTGCCGCAGCCGCTGGCATCTCTAGCATCGAAGTTGAAGCGGCATCGCATTGCCGACCCTTGTGAGGAGATCCCCGTGGCGTTGGACGCAGCAAGCAAACCCATCCTGTTCCTGCTCGACCGTGAGTTCGAGGACGGCCAGATTCCCGGCCAGCGCTTCTTCTGCCGGCACAGTCTGCTGCTGGAAGGCGCGCTGTCGAGTATCGAGGGCTTGGACACTCAGCTGGACGTGCGCCGCATCGGCTTCGCGCGGCCACGCCACGAGGTGATCGCCGAGATCGGCGAGCAGGACCAGTCGCTGCCGAAGCTGGTGTTGCCGCAGGGCGTGCGCAGCGAATTGGCCAGTGGTGCCCACCAGGACCGCCAGTACATCTCCGGTGCCGAGCCGATCCTGGCCGCGCTGAACGGCCTGCTTGGCATTCCCGTGGCCCATCCCTGAGCGAGGACGCGAGCATGAGCTATCTGATCAGCGTATTGGACAAGAGCCCGGTGCCCGAGGGTGCGTCAGCGGAGCAGGCGCTGCGCAACAGCCTGCAGCTGGCGCAGCGTGCCGAGCAGCTGGGTTACCACCGCTACTGGTTTGCCGAGCACCACGCGGCGCCGGCCCTGGCCAGTCCCGCACCGGAGGTGCTGGCGGCCTGGGTGCTGGCGCAGACCCGACGGATCCGCATCGGTAGTGGCGGGGTGATGCTGCGCCACTACGCGCCCTACAAGGTGGCGGAGAACTTCAACCTGCTGGCCGCGCTGGCACCGGGCCGCGTTGATCTGGGCGTGGGCAAGGCCCCCGGTGGGTTGCCGGCCTCGACGGCCGCGCTGGCGGCAGGGCGACCGGCGTTCGCTGACTTCGATCAGCAACTGCGGGACCTGGAAGGCTATTTGACGGGCGCTGACACCGAGGCGCTGGCGCGCCCGATTCCGCAGCAGGCCCCGGAGCGCTTCCTGCTCGGGGCCAGCCCGCAGAGTGCGCGGCTGGCGGCCGAGCTGGGCTGGCGTTTCGTCTACGCCGCGCACTTCGACGGCGATCCGAAGCACATCGAGGCGGCGTTCGACGCCTACCGTAGTGTCTCCACGCAGGCACCGCTGCTGGCCACGGTGGCGTTCGCCGCACCTACCGCCGAAGCGGCCGCACGCCATATCGGCGCACTTCGGGTTTACAAGCTGCACCTCGGTCCCGGGCAGACGGTGAACCTGCCCAGCCCCGAGGCTGCTGCCGAGTACGCACGGCAGGTGGGTGTGGCCGACTTCCGCATTGAGGAAACACGCCCGAGTGTGCTCTCCGGCGATGCACAGCACGTGCGTGACGAGCTGGACGCGCTGCACCGGCGCTTCGGCGTGGGTGAATTCGTTCTCGACGCGCCGGTGGCCGACCTCGACGCACGCCTGACATCCCTTGAACTGCTGTCGCCCGCGCCGCGCGCGGCGGTGGCCTGACCTGCAGGAGCGATTCCCATGAGCACGACCCCGCGCCACATCCCGTTCGGCATCATGCTGCAGGGCCCCGGCAGCCATATGCATGCCTGGAAGCACCCGTCGAACCCGGCCGATGCCAGCGTCAACCTGCAGTTCTACATCGACATCGCGCGCATCGCCGAGGACAACGGCATCGCCTTTGGCTTCGTGGCCGATGGCCTGTACATCAACGAGAAGTCGATCCCGCACTTCCTCAACCGCTTCGAGCCGATCTCGCTGCTGTCGGCGCTTGCCACGGCAACCAGGAAGATCGGCCTGGCCGGCACGCTGTCGACCTCCTACAGCGACCCGTTCACCGTGGCCCGCCAGTTCGCTTCACTGGACCTGCTCAGTGGCGGCCGGGCCGGCTGGAACGTGGTGACTTCACCGCTGGAAGGCTCCGGCCGCAACTATGGCCGGCCGCATCCGGAACACGCGCTGCGCTACCAGATCGCCGACGAGTACCTGGACGTCGTGCAGGGGTTGTGGGATTCGTGGGATGACGATGCCTTCGTGCGTGAGCGCGACAGCGGCACCTTCTTCGCGCCGGAGAAGTTCCGCCGCCTCGACCACAAGGGTCGCTTCTTCCAGGTGGAAGGGCCGCTCAACATCCAGCGTTCGCCGCAGGGCCAGCCGGTGATCTTCCAGGCCGGTTCATCTGACGATGGCATCGCGCTGGCCGGCAAGTACGCCGATGCGGTGTTTACCCATTCGCCGTCGCTGGAAGAAACCCGCGCGTTCACCCAGAAGGTGAAGAACTCGGCAATCGCGCACGGCCGCAGCGGCAACGACGTGAAGATCTTCCCGGGCATCGGCCCGATTGTCGGCCGCACTGCCGAGGAGGCCGAAGCCAAATACCAGGCGATTGCCGCGTTGGCGACGCTGGAAGATGCGCTGGCGTACCTGGGGCGGTTCTTCGATCACCACGACTTCAGCCAGTACGACCCGGATGCACCCTTCCCGGAGCTGGGCGACATCGGCAGCAATTCGTTCCGTTCCACCACCGACCGCATCAAGCAGGACGCGCGCGAGAAGGGCCTGAACCTGCGCCAGGTGGCACTGGAAGCGGTGAGCCCGCGGCCCAACTTCATCGGCACACCGGAGCATGTGGCCGATGAGCTGATCCGCTGGTTCGATGCCGGTGCCAGCGATGGCTTCATCCTCGGCTTCGCCGCGCAGCGCGAAGGCCTGGACGATTTCGTGACCCAGGTGCTGCCGATCCTGCGGGCGCGCGGCTACCACCAGCGCGAGCTGACAGGGCAGACCCTGCGCGAGCATCTGGGCCTGCCGTACAAGGCCAGCCGCTATGCGGCCGATGCCGAACCGGCGCGGAAGGTGGGGTAAGGCGATGAGCGGAGAAACCGCGCTAGCACCGGGCGACGTCCGGCAGAATCACCCAACAACCGGCGTGCTGGCCGAAATCGCCGCGCGTGCCGAGGCGGCCATCGCGATCCGCCATGATCTGCACCGGCACCCGGAACTGGCCTTCGAAGAGCATCGCACCAGCGCCCGCGTGGCCGAACTGCTGCAGCAGTGGGGCTATGAGGTGACCACTGGCCTCGGCGGCACCGGCGTGGTCGGCACGCTGCAACGCGGGCAGGGCAGCCGTCGCCTGGGCCTGCGTGCGGACATCGATGCGTTGCCGATCCAGGAAGACTCCGGGCTGGCCTACGCCAGCCAGACCGATGGCCTGATGCACGCCTGCGGCCACGATGGCCATACCGCGATCCTGCTGTCGGCGGCGCACTACCTGGCCCATCACGGGCGCATCGATGGCACCCTGCAGTTGGTGTTCCAGCCCGCAGAGGAAACCGGTTCGGGTGCGTCGAAGATGATTGCCGATGGCCTGTTCGAGCGCTTCCCGGTGGATGCGATCTATGGGCTGCACAACTGGCCGGGCGTGCCGGTGGGCCATTTCGGTTTCGTCGACGGGCCGGCGATGGCCTCGGTGGACTGGGCGCGACTGAAGGTGATCGGCAAGGGCGGCCATGGCGCCGAGCCGCAGGGCAGTGTCGACCCGATTTTGGTGGCGGCACACATCATCACCGCGCTGCAGAGCGTGGTCTCGCGCAATGTCGATCCGCGGCAGATGGGCGTGGTCACTGTCGGCTCGATCCATGGCGGGCAGGCGGCCAATGTGATTCCGGACGTGGTGGAGCTGAAGCTGACGGTGCGCGCCTACCTGCCCCAAGTGCGCGATACGCTGCGGCGCCGGGTTACCGAACTTGCCGAGCAGACCGCTGCTGCGTTCGGTGCGCGTGCCGAGATCGAGTTTCCGCGCGGCTTCCCCAGCGTGATCAACCACCCACAGCAGACCGCCTATATCCGCGAAGTCGCCGAGCGCGGATTCGGCGCTGGACAGGTGGTGCCCGATTTCGCGCCGCGCACGGCCAGCGAGGACTTTGCGTTCCTGCTGCAGGCGCGGCCCGGCAGCTTCGTGTTCGTCGGCAACGGCGACAGCGCGCCGCTGCACAGCCCGCGCTATGTGTTCAATGACGCGGCGATCGCACCCGCGGCCAGCCTGTGGGCGCGGCTGGCCGAAGACTATCTGGTGAAGGACGTAGCATGAGCAGCAACGAACGCTTCCTCTACACCTCGGTGGATGACCCGTTGGCGCGTCCGCTGTTTGACGGCCTGGAGCAGGAGTACGACAGCCGCTATGCCGACGTGCGCCGTCGCATCGGCGGCAGCGCCCGCGAAGAACTGCAACGCTATCCAGCGCAGGCCTTTGCCGCGCCGGTGGGGGCGTTCGTGCTGCTGCTGCGCGATGGTCTTGCCATCTCCGGTGGCGCCTTCATGCCACACCGGGACCCGGATACCGCCGAGTTCAAGCGCATCTGGACACTGCCCGGACTGCGCCGCCAAGGCATCGCGCGGCGCGTGCTGCAGGAACTGGAAGACCAGGCGCTGCGCCAGGGGTACCGCCGCGTGTTCCTGACCACCGGCTTCCGCCAGCCCGAAGCGGTGGGCCTGTACCTCAGCCATGGCTACACCGCGTTGTTCGACCTCCAGGCCGATCCGGAAACCGTCGCGCATCTGCCCTTCGAGAAGCACCTGCTCGCGCCGGCGGCGGTGATCGCACCTGCACCCGCCGCGGTGCACGGAGCCCACGCATGAGTACGCCCTCGACGGCACTGGGGGGCATCGCTGCACGGCCGGCACCGGCACCTGCGCTGAAGATCGTGCCGGCCCGGCATCCATTGCAGGTGTTCGGCACCGTGTTGGCGCTGGCCTTGATCCTGATCGGGCTGCAATCGGTGCTGGGCAACCCGCGTTGGGGTTGGGGCACCTTCGCCGAATGGTTCTTCGCGCGCCCGGTGCTGGAAGGGCTGGGCCGTACGCTGCTGCTGACCGCACTTGGCACTGGGCTGGGGTTTGCGCTGGGCACGCTGCTTGCGCTGGCGCGCGTGTCCGGTTCGCCGTTGCTGTCGGCGGTGTCCTGGGGCTATGTGTGGTTGTTCCGCTCGATTCCGCTGCTGGTGCTGTTGCTGCTGCTGAACAACCTGGGCTATCTGTACAGCACCATCGAGCTGGGCGTGCCGTTCACCGGCATCAGCCTGTTCTCGTACCCGACCACGCAACTGATCGGCGTGTTCACCGCGGCCGTACTGGGCCTGACCCTGAACCAGGCCGCGTTCTCGGCCGAGGTGATCCGTGGCGGCATCCTCTCGGTAGACCACGGCCAGTATGAAGCAGCGGCCGCGCTGGGCCTGCCGCGTGGCCGCCAGGTGCGCCGCATCATCCTGCCGCAGGCGATGCGCTCGATCCTGCCGGCCGCGTTCAACGATGTGATCGGCCTGGCCAAGAGCACCTCGGTGGTCTACGTGCTGGCGTTGCCGGAGCTTTTCTACACCGTGCAGGTGATCTACCGCCGCAATCTGGAGGTGGTGCCGCTGCTGATGGTGGCCACGGTCTGGTACCTGGTGATCCTGACCGTGCTGTCGCTGTTGCAGCGACGCGTGGAGCAGCGCTTCGCGCGCGGCCAGCTGCAGCGCGAGCGCTCGGTGTCGCGCGTGTCATCGTCCCCGCGCGTGCAGAGCGATGCCGCACCGCGCGAGGCCAACCGCCCGCGCATCGCCACCCAGGTCGAAGCGGGCGAGGGTGCGGCGGTATCGCTGCATGACGTGGGCAAGGCATTCGGCGAGCAGCCGGTGCTGGAAGACGTGAATCTGGACCTGCGCGCCGGCAGCGTGACCGTGCTGATCGGCCCCTCGGGTGCAGGGAAGTCCACGCTGCTGCGGCTGATCAACCACCTGGAACGTGCCGACAGCGGGTACGTGACCGTGGGCGGCCAGCTGATCGGCTACCGCCGCGACGGTGACACCCTGTACGAACGCCCCGAGCGCGAGATCCGCCGCCGTCGTGCCGAGGTGGGCATGGTGTTCCAGGGCTTCAACCTGTTCCCGCACCTGACCGCGCTGGAGAACATCATCGAGGCGCCGATCGCGGTGCGTGGCGTGCCACGCGCGCAGGCCGAGCAGCAGGCACGCACGCTGCTGGAACGTGTCGGCCTAGCCGACAAGGCCGATGCATTCCCGCGCCAGTTGTCCGGCGGCCAGCAACAGCGCATCGCGATCGCCCGTGCGCTGGCGCTGCAGCCGAAGGTGCTGCTGTTTGACGAACCCACCTCGGCGCTGGACCCGGAACTGGTGGCCGAAGTGCTCAGCGTGATTGAAGAGCTGGCCCGCTCCGGCACCACGCTGGTGATCGTCACCCATGAACTGGGCTTTGCCCGCCGCGTGGCCGACCACGTGGTGATGATGGACCAGGGCCGGGTGATCGAGCAGGGCACGCCCGACGCCGTGTTCGAGCGACCGCGCCAGCAACGTACCGCCGACTTCCTGGCCAAGACTCTGTAACCCTCAAGGAATGCCATGAGCCCTGCAGCCCCCCGTCGCCCCTGGCGCAGCACCCTGTTGATCGTGGGCGTGCTGGTTATCGGCACCGCCGGTATTGTCTATTCGCGCGTGCGCCAGGCCCCGGAGCCTGCAGCCGTGGCCGCGACCAGCCTGGCCGGCGCCAACACCGCCGTGCTGAAAGGCACGCTCGATCCCAAGGCGCAGGCCTTGATTCCTGCGGGCTACCGCTTCGTCACGCCAGGCGCGCTCACCGTCGCCACCCACCCGGGGCAGCTGCCGCTGGCCGACTATGGTGCCGACAGCAGGGAGGTGGTCGGCATCGAGCCGGATATCGCCCGCCTGATCGCCGATGGCCTGGGCCTGAAGCTGGTGATCGTGCCGGTGGCCTGGGCCGACTGGCCACTGGGGCTGGAATCGGGCAAGTACGATGCGGTGCTGTCGAACGTGACGGTCACTGAAGAACGCAAGAAGAAGTTCGATTTCTCCAGTTACCGTTACGACCTGCTGGGCATCTACACGCGCAGCGATGGGCCGATCCAGAAGATCGAAAAGCCCGCCGATGTGGCCGGGCTGAAGGTGGTGGTCGGTGCCAGCACCAACCAGGACCAGATCCTGCGCCAGTGGGACCAGCAGAACATCGCCGCCGGCCTGAAGCCGGTGGAGTACCAGTACTTCGATGACGCGGTGGTTGGTCGGTTGGCGGTGATCACCGGGCGTGCCGATGTTTCATTCGAGCCCAATGCCACCGGCGCCTATTCGGCGCGCGACGGCAAGGTACGGCGCGTGGGCCTGTTCCCGGGTGGCTGGCCGAATGCCGCGGCGATCTCGGTGACCACACGCAAGGGCAGTGGCCTGGCTGATGCAGTCACGCAGGCACTGAACACGCAAATTGGCAGTGGCACCTATGCGCAGGCGTTGGCGCGCTGGAACGTGGCAGAGGAAGCCGTGCCGCAGTCGCAGACCAACCCACCGGGGTTGCCGACGCTGCAATGACGCCGGGCGTGGCCTGGCGCTACCTCCGCTTCTGTAGAGCCGAGCCATGCTCGGCTGCTCTACCAACGTGCCTCCAGCTTCTTGAATGGCTTTGCCAGGCGCACACCCTCGGCATCGAAGTTGGAAACGCTACGTCCATCCACACGCACCGTCTTCGGCATCGTGCGCGCCGGCCACCAGACCTTCACCGCTGTCCCGTTGCGCAGCCCCTCGCCAAGCGCCACCGTCAACACGCCGTCGCGCTGCCGCGCCTGCATCTGCAACGTGCCATACGCAGTGGGCAAGCGTTCCACTGCCAACCCATCCTCCGCCACCCACGACGGCGGCGTACCCGGCAGCAGCGACAGCGCATCATCGTCTTCACGCATCAGCATGCCGAACAGCGTGCGGCCGTACTCGGCGCCGATCCAGGTGTGCGGCATGTCGCCGAGATAGCGCGGGAACCGCAGCCGCGAATGCACCACTTCGGCCAGCACCTGCCACTCAAGCGGGCGCCGATCATGCAGCAGGCCCTGCAGCAGCTCGTCGGCCACCTGTGGTTGACCGAGGTGCACATAGCTCAGCACGTTGCGGATTTCGTACGGTGTGTACGCGTACAACGCGCCAGGCTGGCCGCGCTTGCGCACATCGTCCAGGTAACGGGCGAAGGTGGTCTTCAACGCCTCGGCAGGCAGCACGCTCTGCGCCCCGGTCGGGTCCAGCGCGATCGATACTCCGGTGGGGTCACCATCGCCCAGATCGGCAGAGGAGGGGATGAAGTCGATGCCCTTCCACGCCATCGTCGCCCGGATCGATGCATGCAGCGCGTCGTACAACGCCTTGTACTGTTGGCGCGCCCACGCCGCAGTCTCGTGGTCGCCCAGTGACTCGGCCAGCCACGCGCCGTCGTGCCAGCCCTTCAGGCCCCAGTAGTCATCCCAGTAGCTGTGGGTGGGCGAGGGGTAGCCTTCGTGGCTTATCGACGGCGCGAGAATGCCGGCGAAGCGTTCCGGTGCTGGCTGGTCGGCCTTGTAACCTTTCACCAGCGTGCGCTCGCGCAGTTCCTGCAGGAAGCGCAGGGCCGCTTTCACCTTCGGCAGATACGCGCGTACCGATTCGGGCCCGCCATCGAGGCGCGCCACATCGGCCACCAGTGCGACGTACTGGCCCTGGCTGTCGTACTCGATGTCCGAACCGAAGCCGGTGTTGACGCTGCCATCGTCGTTGAGGATGGGTGAGACCAGGCCGTTGGCGTGCACGCCGTGCTCGCTGTACCAGGCCAGGTAGTCGCGCGCGACCTTCGCCTCACCCATGCGCAGCAGCACCGCCGAGGTGGCCATGCCGTCGCGGATGAAGGAACGGTTGTAGTTGCGCGGGCCGGGCTGCATGGCTGGGCCGGTCTGGTTGATCAGCATGTAGGCGGCCTGTGCGCGCAGCATGTCCACCAGTGAGGGATCGGGCAGGCGCAGGCCAACCTGGCCGAGTCGTGCCTGCCAGTCCGCCGAGGCCTGCGTGGCCAGTGTGTCGAAGGCGCTGCTGGCGTCGTCTGGCAGCGAGGCCAGATCGAGCGGTGGCGCTTCGGGCAAGCTGCCGTCGGTGTCTGCCGCGGCGGTGCCCAGCGGGAAGGCGACCACGACCGATTGGCTGGCACCTGGCGCCAGCGAGATGGGATAGTCCAGCGCCGCTGCTGCAAGACCCTGGTCGTCGCGCGCCTGCTGTGCGGAAGGCAGTTGTCCGGCGGCAATGCCGGCGGTGATTTCCTTTGCACCGTCCTGGCCGAACGGCGCCGCGCCGGACGCAGCCACCGGCGTGAGTGACTGCAGCAGCGTGCGACCGTTGATGCGCACAGCCTGTCCGTTGATGACCACCTCGCGGATCGGCGACAGCCCGCCGTTCTGCCACGGTGGATTCATCTGCATCGGGCGCACGACAAGGCTGAGCGTGCCTTCGATCCTGGTGCTGCCGGTGTTGTGCAGGCGGTGGCGCAGGAAGGTCACCGGCTGGCCATCACGTTCGATGGCGAACACTTCGCTGCGCAGTTCCAGCCCGGGCTGCGGCGACCAGGTGGCGGAGGGCATCGGCTTCCAGCCATCACGCAATGCATGCTGCACGTTCTGCCCGGCGGCACCTGCAGTGCCCCCATTGGCGCTGCGCCAGATCGGCTGCACCAGCGGCGCGCCCTTGAACGCTTCCAGGTTGCCGTACTCGTCGAAGATCGATTTTTGTCGCCCGGCATGCACACCAACAGCGGTCCAGTAGGTCTGCTGCATCTGCAGCGAGGCCGGGAACAACGCGCGTTGCGCACCGCTGGCGGCAATCTGGTACTGCTTCATCGGCGTCATCACCGCCTTCGGCCCGAGCAGGCGCAGGCGCGCGATCTGTGGGGCGCTGCCGTCCACACTCAGACGAAACGCACGCAGCGGCTGCGCGGTATCGGCGGCGAGCCAGCTCTGTCGATGAGTGGCCGCCTGCGCATCATGCGCGAGCGCGTGCCATCGGCCCTGTGCATCCTGCGCCTGCAGGCGGGCCGCGCCACGCGCGCCATTGGCCCAGTCCACTACCAGGCCGGCGGTCGGCTGGGCCCGGGGCAGGGTGAGCTCAAGCGTATGGGCACCCCCTTCTGCGTGCGGAATCGCGACAGCGCTCCCGCCTTGCCAGAGCGAGGCCGCCTGCGCTGCATCGAGACCCTTCACGCGTGCGCTGAGCGCGCTGTCCAACGGCTCCATTTCGAAGATCGATACCCCCCAGTCGGAGGTGCGCTGCGGGCTGGCCAGCCGCAGGTAGCGCGCCTGGCGCGGTGCGAAGTACAGCGTTTCCACATCGCCCAGCGAATCAGCCATGGTGTAGGCGGTCTGCCACTGCGTTCCGTCCAGCGAGGTCTGCAGCGAATAGCCTTCCGGATTGGAGACGTCCCAGGTGAGGCGGGCGCCGGCCAGCTCTGCCGGTGCGCCCAGATCGATCTGGAACCAGTGGCCGGGACTGAAGGCGCCGCCGGTGACGGTTTTCGCATCGCCGTCGATCAGGCGGCTGATCGCCATGGCCGGCACCTGCTGCGAGGAACTGCTGGCCTGCCACTGGCTGCGCGGGGGAAGGGTCTGTGCGTGCGCGGTGACGGCCAGGGCGGTGAGCAGCAGGGCCGCAGCAGGCCGCATCGGAGGGGAGAGGGGAGTGAGCCTGGAACGTTCAGCGCGCAACGTCATTACGGACAGCCTCGCAGGTTCGGCCGGAATCTGGCGAGCGCTACGCTAGCAAGGGATGTAATCGTTTACATGACGCACTGCAGTAACGTCGATGCCGTTGCGGGCACGAACCGGGCCGGCCGGCTGACGGGTATGGCTCTGGACGCGTTGGCACGATCGGCTAGGTTCGACGCACGCCACGGAGCTCGGGCTGGTTGTCATTTGACAATGTACCCGAACAGGTACAGACTTCGGAGAACAGCGGATGTCTCGAGTGCGTCACCCTGACAAGGACATAGAAGCCGCGTTGCGTTTTGCCGAAACGCGGGGCTGGAGATTGCGCGTCGGCGGGAGCCATGCCTGGGGCCGGATGTACTGCCCCTACAACGACAGCGAATGCCGGTGCGGGGAGTTCTGCGTTGTGAGCATCTGGAGCACGCCACGTAGTGGACGTAATCACGCCCGGGCGCTGCGTCGCGTTGTCGAGAACTGCAGCCGCGAGCAATAAGTAGCGGTCGAAGCCGAAACGAGGTGGGCAATGACGGAATTCAATTTCACCCTGAAGTACCGCGTGCCGGACGTGTACGACGATACCGATATCCTGGAGCAGCGCCTGGCGGCATCGGGCTGCGACGATGCGCTGTTGGGCATCGGGCGTCCGGGCAGGATGGCGCTGGCGTTCTGCCGTGAGGCGTCGCGTGCCGATCAAGCGCTGCAGTCGGCGCTGGAGGACGTGCAGCAGGCGGTGCCGGGCGCCGAACTGGTTGAAGTAAGCCCCGATCTGGTGGGGTTGACCGATGTGGCCGACCTGCTGGGGATGTCGCGGCAGAACATGCGCCAGCTGATGCTGGCCCACCCGCAGTCGTTTCCATCGCCGGTGCACGAAGGCAGTACGTCAATCTGGCACCTGGCCGACATCCTCGGCTGGTTGCAGGCGCGTGGCAGCGGCAAGGTCAGCTCGGAACTGGCCGAGCTGGCCGCCGTTGCATTGCAGCTGAATCTGGCCCGCGAAGGGCGCAGGCTGCAGCCCAAGGCATAGTGCCGGGCAGGACCGGCACCCCCCGCAGCGGGCTGCGTTACAGCTGCACCTTTTCCCACCAGCGTGTGCCGGCCTGCGGCGCCTGCATGTCCAGGACCTCGCCCATCATCGGCGTCGCTACCGGCACGTTGCTGGCGGCGGCCAGCGCGGTGATGCGCTCAAACGGCTGCTGCCATTCGTGCAGGGCCAGATCGAAGGTGCCGTTGTGGATCGGCAGCAGCCACTTGCCGCGCAGGTCCAGATGCGCCTGCAGGGTCTGTTCGGGCTGCATGTGCACGAAGGCCCAACGCGGGTCGTAGGCACCGGTTTCGATCATGGTCAGGTCGAACGGGCCGTACTTCTCGCCGATGGCCTTGAAGCCGTCGAAGTAGCCGGTGTCTCCGCTGAAGAAGATGCGGAAGTCACCGTCCTGGATCACCCACGACGCCCACAGGCTGCGGTCACTGTCGCCCAGCCCGCGGCCGGAGAAGTGCTGGCCTGGCGTGGCGGTCAGGCGCAGGCCGTTGGCCTCGGTCGATTGCCACCAGTCCAGCTGTTCCACCTTGCCCGCGTCGATGCCCCAGGCGATCAACTGGTCACCCACGCCAAGCGGGGCGATGAAGCGCGCGGTCTTGCGATCCAGCTGCATCACTGCCGCGTGGTCGAGGTGGTCGTAATGGTTGTGCGAGAGAATCACGCCGGCGATCGGCGGCAATTCATCGATGCTGATCGGCGGGGCATGGAAGCGCGCCGGGCCCATCCACTGCACCGGCGAGGCGCGCTCGGAGAACACCGGGTCGGTCAGCCAGTACTGGCCGCGCAGCTTCAGCAGGATCGTGGAATGGCCGATGCGGAACAGGCTACGGTCGGGCGCGGCATCCAGCGTGGCGCGGTCCAGAGGCTGCACCGGGATGGGGTGGGCGGGCACGGTGCCCTTGGGCTTGTTGAACAGGAACGTCCACCAGATCTCCAGGCCGTCGCGCAGGCCCATCGCCGGCTTCGGCAGGGCATTGCGGAACTTGCCGTCGCGGTACTGCGGCGAGGCCGGGAAGTCGGGGAGGGACCAGGACTTGCAGAAGGTGTAGGCGGTCACGGCAAGGATTCCAAGCAGGAGGACAAGGAGCAGGCGCTTCATGGGTGACGTCCGCTGAGTACACTGCACAGTGTAGTTTCCTGTTTTTCAAAAGTACACTGCCGGGTGTAAAATGTGGGCATCCGTTCAGATTCCTGGTGCTCTGCCATGCCCCGTGCCCCGCAACGCCTGACCGACCGCAAACGCGAGGCCATCGTGCGCGCGGCGGTCGAGGAGTTCCGTGCAGCGGGCTACGAGGCCACCAGCATGGATCGCATTGCCGAAGTGGCGGGGGTGTCCAAGCGCACCGTCTACAACCACTTCCCGAGCAAGGAAGCGCTGTTCTCGATGATCCTGGAGGAGTTGTGGGAGCGCAGCGTTGCCAGCGACACACTGCCGTACCGCGCCGACCAGCCATTGGAGGCGCAGTTGCTGCAACTGCTGGGCCAGAAGCTGGAGCTGCTCAGCGACGCCAACTTCATCGACCTGGCGCGGGTGGCAATGGCCGAGATCATCCATTCCCCCGAGCGCGCGCAGGCCATCGTCTGCCGCATGGGCGAGAAGGAGAGCGGCGAGAGTGCCTGGATCCGCGCCGCGATGGCCGATGGCCGGCTGCGCGCGGTCGATCCGGAGTTTGCCGGCCACCAGCTGCACGGGCTGGTGAAGAGCTTTGCGTTCTGGCCGCAGGTGACGATGGGGCAGGCGCCGTTGAGTGCGGCCGAACGCACGCGCGTGGCCGAGTCGGCGGTGGCGATGTTCCTGGGCTTCTACGCGATCTGAACCCTGCCGGCTAGCGTGCCGCAAGCTGGCGGAACTCGGCGGCCGGCAGCGCCGCCGAGTACAGGTAGCCCTGTCCGACATCCACCCCCAACGCACGCAGCTGCTGTTCCTGCGCCAGTGTTTCGGTGCCCTCGGCCACCACGATCGCGCCGCAGCGATGAGCAACCTCGACGATGAAGCGGACAATGGACTGCGATTTCGCATCGGCCAGTGTGGCGATCAGCGACTGCTCGATCTTGACCTCGGCGATGGCCAGCTGCGAAAGCAGGATGAGCGTGGAGTAGCCGGCACCGAAATCATCCAGCGACAACGTCACGCCGGCAGCGAGCAACTGGGCGATGTTGGCGTCGACGACGTCGCGCTCGACGATCTCCGTCCACTCGACGATCTCCAGGCGCAGCCTCGCACCGGCCACGGCATGCAGCTGCAGCAGCTCCTGCAGGCGCAGGCCGAAGTCGGGCAGGCGCAGTGATTCGGCCGAGACGTTGACGGCGATGGTCAGCGCGGCGACGTCCTGCTGGCTGTGCTGCAGGAAACGCACCGCCGAACGCAGCGTGGCCCACTCCAGGTCCGCCAGCCGGCCGTGCCGACGCACCAGCGCGATTACCCGCATCGGTGCGATGGCGCGCCCTTCACCATCGCGCATGCGCAGCAGCGCCTCGGCACCCACCAGCTGCCGATCATGCAGGCGATGCTTGGGCTGGTAGCACAGCGGGGCGTCACCCTGCTGCAGCCAATGATCGAGCGCGCTCTCGATCAGGGCGTCGATCTCGCTGTCGCGCTGGATCGGATCATCGAAAAACACCACGCCTGATTCGATCGCACTCAGTGCCAGGGTGATCGCGCGGAACGGCAGATGGCCATCGTCGGCATCACCTGGAGGCTTCAGTTCCACCACCGCGCAACGGAACAGCGGCCGGAAGCCCGGCCAGTCCTGCGCAACCCGGTCGGCCAGGTTGGAGGCCAGTTCGGCAATCTGCGGCTGCACGCGCAGTTCGGGCAGCGACAGGCCATGGATCAGGATCGCCAGCGCGGCGTCGCCAAACTGGTAGATCTCCACCCGCTCTGCGGGTAGCGGCGGCAGCAGCCGACGCACGTCGTCGCTGCTGTCGCGTCGCCACAGCCCGTTGTCCTGCAAGGGCCCATAGCGAAGGCGCAGGTCGCGCAGGTTGCCCATCTCGGCCACGATCAGGCAGGCCTTGCCGACGCCGTCGTTGTCGCGCCAGACCTGCTGCAGGCGTTCGCCCAGTGCACGCATGTTCGGCAGCCCACTGATCGGATCGACGCGCAGCCAGGCCTGTTCGCGCTGACGCTGCGCATCGATCTGCGCGTCGTTGTAGACCAGCGCGAACACCGCGCCGAGCATCAGCAGCGAAAGCGGCAACGCCAGCAAACGCTGGATTGCCAGTTCTTCCACCGGCAGGTGGGCGGCGCCGATGATCGCCACGCCCAGCGCCAGGCCGAGGGCGGTGACCACGATGCGCACCCCCCACGCCTGCAGGAGGATGCGCAGCGAGAGTTCGCCGAGCATGCGCGGGTGCAGGCGACGACGCAGCCAGATGCCGGCCAGCATCTGCAGGGTGGACTCGAGGCTGGCAGGCAGGAAGAACTGCGTACCCGAAAACTGGTAGCGCGCCATCAGGCTGCCGGCGAGACAGGCCAGGCCGCCGCGCCAGCCGCCGAGCAGACCACTGATCAACAGGATATCGAAGCCGAGGTGGAGCTTGACCACCCCCTGGGTATAGCGGGCCACGAACCAGGAATTGAACAGGTAGATCAGGCCCAGCGCCACGCCCACGTACAGCCGGCGGCCTTCGATGGCATGGCCGGCACGGCGGGTGGCGATCAGCAGCACGCCGATCATGCCGATCACCGCGGTGGCCTGCAGCAGGTACAGCGGCAGGCTGGGCAGGGCGCTGTCCAGGACCTGGGCCGCAACCCGTGAAAGCGCATCCATAGCAGGTTCCCGCCTGTGACCGACGGCCAGTGAGGAGCAGGGTAAACCACGGCCGCGCGCGCGGCCACTGAGGCCGCACGGCGCTGGCTGTCATGGTCAGTAGCGAGGGTCGGCGATGGCCGGCAGCACCAGTTCGCGTACGAAGCCGGACGGCGACAGCTGCAGCAGTGCACGCACCATGGCCACCACGTCGTGCACCGGCACCAGTTCACCTTGGCCACGTGCCGCCGCGTCGGCCACCGGTACCGACAGCGCATCGTCGGTATTGAGATAACCCAGCTGCAGGCTGGTCACCGCCAGGCGTCGATCACGGAAGCCTTCGCGCAATGCGTCGGCGATGCCATTGAGTGCGAATTTCGAGGCGCCGAACGCTACTTCCGGACGGCCGCTGCGCGGCAATGCCGAGGTCGAGCCGGTCAGCACCAGCTGCGGTCGCGGCGCGTTCAGTACGCGCGGCAACAGGCGCTGCAGCAGCACCAGCGTGGCGGTGATGTTGACGTCGACCAGCTGCGTGAGCGCCGCATCGCTTTCATCGAGGAAGGCGTACTCTTCGCTGAAAGCCTTCTCTTCCCAGATGCCCAGGTTGTGGATCAGCACGTCCAGATCGGCCGGTGCCTGCGCGGCAATGTGGTCGGCGGCAGTGGAGGGCTGGGCCAGGTCGGCCTCGATCCATTGCAGGGTGATTCCATCCGGGCATTGCAGGTCGCGCGGGCGGCTGCGGGAAACGCCGATAACCGTATCGCCGGGGCAGCACAGGCCTTCCACGAACGCCCGACCGAGGCCCCTGCTGGCGCCGATGACCATCAACTTCATGTTGCTTCCTTGTATGGGAGAGTTGCAGCGAACGCCACTGCACACCGCCTGCGCGGCGCTGGCCACTGTGGACGTCAAGCCGGATCTCGTCCATCTCCCGGCGCCCCGACGTACGGATCCGGTTCAGCGCGGCCGAGCGCCTGCTGGAAGTGCGCGACAATCGCCCGCGTCACCGACTGAGGCAGGACTTCGCATGCGCATGGATGAAACCGGACCCACCCCGAGCGGGATGCCGTTGCCGCAGGCGTGGCGGCAGACTCTGGCCGAGGCCCGCATCGAACGGCAATCGATCGGCGCTTCGCGCGCGGAGGTTGCCCGCGTGCATCGGCACGGGCAGGCCGATGCTTTCCTGAAATCGGAAGTGATCGACGCCTTCAGCGAACTTGGCGATGAGATCGCACGCCTGCGCTGGTTGCAGGCACAGGGGCAGCCCGCGCCGACGGTGATCGCCACCATCGAGGAAGCAGGGCGCCGCTGGTTGCTGATGAGCGCGTTGCCTGGGCGAGATCTGGCGTCGTCGCCGGAGCTCGCGCCGCAGGCGTTGGTTGAGGTGCTGGCCGATGCCCTGCGTGGCCTGCACGCGCTGCCGGTTGCCGCCTGTCCCTTCGACCAGCGCATTGCTTTGCGTCTGCAGGCTGCGGCAGCGCGGGTGCAGGGTGGCCTGGTCGACGCCGACGATTTCGATGACGAACGCCTCGGCCAGAGCCCGCAGCAGGTGTTCGCCGACCTTCAGGCCACCCGGCCGGAACACGAAGACCTGGTGGTGAGCCATGGCGACGCCTGCCTGCCCAATCTGATGGCGGTCAATGGTCGCTTCAGCGGGTTCATCGACTGCGGGCGGCTCGGCGTGGCGGATCGTTACCAGGACCTGGCGTTGGCCGCGCGCAGTCTGGTCGACAATTTCGAAGGCACCCGTTGGGTGGCGCCCTTGTTCCAGCGCTATGGCCTGGTTGCCGATGAGCGGCGGCTGGCGTTCTACCGGTTGCTTGATGAGTTCTTCTGAGGCGGCAGGGGGCTGAACAATGGCCTGCCGGCGTGCGCTGGATCCCTTGCAATGTACGAACGTTCGTTCAGTATCTGCGCCATGAACCGCATCGACCGCAACCAGCAACGCATCGCCCAGATCCTGCAGGCGGCCCTGCAGTGCTTTCTGACCAAGGGCTTCCACCAGACCAGCATGCGTGACATCGCGCAGGCGGCCGGGGTCAGTCTGGGCAATCTCTACAACCACTTCCCGGGCAAGCAGGCGATCATCCTTGCGGTGGCGGTGGCCGAGAGCGAAGAGCTGGCGCCGCTGCTGGCCCGGTTGGCGGCAGCCGACGGTGAGCGCACGCAGGTAGTGGCCTTCCTTGAGGCGTTCCACGCGCTGTGCCGGCAGCCGGAGTGGGCGACGCTCGCCGTCGAGGTCCTTGCCGAATGTGCGCGGACCCCGGAAGTCGCCGCCGCGTTCAACGCCAATCGACGGCAGGTGCAGCAGGCGCTGGCCGATGCACTGCTGCGCATGGCACAGCGCGAACGCCGGCGGCCTGCGCTGACACCGGCGCTGCAGGCGCAGGTGGTGCTGGATGCCATCGAGAGCGATGCACTGCGCCAGGGCCTTTTCCAGGCCGGTGGTACGCAGGGTGACGCGCTTGATCCTGGCCCGTTGCTGGCACTGCTGGGCGCACGCGGGTGAGTGGCGTCGACCGGCGCATGCATGGCCTGGATCTGGCGCGCTATCTGGCTCTGGCCGGCATGGTGCTGGTCAACTTCCGGCTGGCCATGGCCGTTCCTGCGGAAGGTGACGGTTGGCTGGCCGGTTTCTTCCACCTGCTGGAGGGCAAGGCCTCGGCGACCTTCGTCACGCTGGCAGGGCTGGGCCTGGTGCTGGCCACGCAGCGCGAGCGATGGGGGCCGGCAACGCTGCAGACCTGGCGGCGCGCGATGGTCCTGCTGGTGTTGGGCCTGCTCAACCTGACCCTGTTTCCGGCCGACATCCTGCACTATTACGCGGCGTACTTCGTGCTTGCAGTGCTGTGGCTGCACGCGTCGGCGAAGGTGTTGCTGGCCAGCATCGTCGGCCTGGCGGCGTGCTCGTTCTGGGCGCTGCTGCGCTGGGATTACAGTGAAGGCTGGAATTGGCAGACACTGGAGTACGCGGGCCTCTGGCAATGGCCTGGCGCGGTGCGCAACCTGCTGTTCAACGGTTTCCATCCAGTGCTGCCGTGGCTGTGCTTCTTCCTGCTGGGGATGCTGTTGGCGCGCCTGCCGCTGTCGGTACCCCGGGTGCAGCGGGCAGTGCTGATGCTGGGGCTTTTGCTGATCGTTGCCGGCCACGGTGTGCAGCATCTGGCGCAGGCAACGCCCTGGCAGGTGTGGCTGGGAACGCAGCCGATGCCACCCGGTCCGGCCTACCTGCTGACCGGCGCTGGTGCGGCGTGTTCGCTGATCGCCACCTGCCTGCTGCTCACGCGTCGATGCCCGGGTGACTGGATGGAACCGTTCACCGCCGCAGGGCGCATGACCCTGACCCTGTATGCAGGCCACATCCTGCTGGGCATGGGCACACTGGAAAGCCTGGGCCTGCTGGACGGCAGCGCTTCGTTGGGGGCGGTGCTGTTGTGGGCGCTGCTGTTCCTGATGCTGGCGACGGGCGCAGCGTGGCTGTGGTCGTGGCGGTTTGCGCGTGGCCCGCTGGAAGCGTTGATGCGTCGCGTCGCGGGCCAGCCCTCAGCGCGCCCCGGCACGACGTTGTGACGGACATGTCTGTGTCTCGGCGAGGGCATCTGCGATAGTGGGCGCAGGTAATACTTTCCCCTTCCATTCATGTCATTCGCGTCGGCGCAGCATCTCGGCGAAGTTCTACAACAGTCCTACGGCATTACGGCGACCGCGGTGGTGCCACGCGCAGTGGGCGCCGACGCGGGCGCCAGCGTGTACCGCGTCGATGCGCGGCATGGCCAGTGGTGGCTGAAATGCCGTACCTACCAGGTCGATCCCACGGTGTGGGACAGCCTGCATTGGTTGCGCGGCACCTCCGGCATCGACGAGATCGTGGCGCCCTGGCCGGCACTCACCGGCGGCGCATCGGTTCAGCGCTGGGGCCTGCAGTTCACCCTGTTTCCCTATATCGAAGGTCAGTCCGGTTTCGAGGCCCCCTTGAGCCGCGCCCAGTGGAACCGGTTGGGCCAGGTGCTGCGGCGTCTGCACGAGGTGCAGCTGCCTGCGGAACTGCAGGGCGCATTGCCGCGGGTGCAGCTGGAGCCCGCAGCGCTGGAAACGGTGGGCCGCTGGCTGGCGGAGGGCGGCCTGCCGGCTGCTCAGGACGGGCTCAGTCGTGCGTTCGTCTCCATATGGCAGCAGCAACACGCGCGCATCGCCGCGCTGCACGCACACGCGTTGCAGCTGTACGGCGCACTGCAGGGCGTTGCGGTGGACCTGCACCTGTGCCACACCGACCTGCACGCCGGCAACCTGCTGATGGGCAACGATGGCGGCCTGCACCTGATCGACTGGGACGGCCTGTCACTGGCACCGCGCGAACGTGACCTGATGTTTGTCGGTGCCGCCGTTGGCGGGCGTTGGGGCCGTGAGAACCCGGCGGGTTTCGGCGAAGGTTATGGCAGCGACCTGGGCGATCCTCGCTGGATCGCCTGGTATCGTCACTGGCGCATCCTGCAGGACCTGATTGAATTCCAGCAGGTGCTGCTGGCGCCAGGCGCGCTGGATCGTTCGCCCCAGCTGCGTCGGCAGTCGCTGCATTTCCTCAGCGAGCAGTTCGCTCCGGGCAACGTGTTTGATGCCGCCGAGCGCGCGTATCGCGCGCTGTAGATCCACGCCATGCGTGGATGGCGTGATCAGGCGGGAAGGTTGTTATCCACGCTTGGCGCGGATCTACTCGGCCGGTTTGGCTGCGGCTGAGGCGGCAGCGCTGGCCGCACGCCGCGACAGCACGGCTTCGCGATGGGCGATATAGGCATTGGCGGCGAGGATGATGCCGGCACCGAGGATCGTCCAGCGATCGACGGTTTCATTGAACAGCAGCCAGCCACACAGGGTCACCAGCGGAAGCTGCAGGAAGCTGATCGGGGTCAGCGCTGACACCTCGCCCAGGCGCAGTGCGCGCGTCCACAACAGCTGGCCCAGGGTGCCAAGCACGCCGGTGGCCAGCAGCCACAACCAGGCCATGCCGGTGGGCCAGACCCAGACGAACAGCGCCGGGACCAGCGACAGCGGCACCCAGAACACATAGGTGTAGAGCACCACGGTGTCGGCACTGTCGATGCGGGTCAGCTGCTTGATCTGGATTGCCACCAGCGAGCTGAGCACGGCCGCGCAGACCGCGACCAGGCTGCCAGCGGTGAAGCCGGCGGTGCCAGGGCGCACGATCACCAGCACGCCGATGAAGCCGACCACCACCGCCGCCCAGCGGCGTACGCGCACGGTTTCGCCCAGCCAAAGTACCGCGGCAATGGTGACGAACAGCGGCGTGGAGTATGAGAGCGAGACCGCCTGGGCCAACGGCAGGTGTCCCAGCGCCCAGAACGCACACAGCATCGACGCCAGCCCGATCGCACTGCGCACGAAATAGCGGGGCAGCTGCTGGGTCTTCAATGGCGCGCGGCCCGGCCGCAGCAGCATCGGCAGCAGTGCAAGCAGGCCGAAGGCGTTGCGGAAGAACGCCACTTCCTGGGTCGGCACGTAGCGCGTGGCGTAGCGGATGGCGACCGCCATCAGGCCAAAGGCCATCGTGCTGCCGAGCATCAGCAGCGCCGCCCGCATCGGAGTGGCGCCGGGGGAGAGGGTGGGGCTGTTCACCACTGTGCGCCGAGCAGGCGGGGCTCCGGTTCGATCGGTACGCCGAATTTCTCCAGCACTGAGGCCGAGATGCGGCGCGCCAGTGCCAGCAGTTCGGCGCCGGTAGCGTTGCCGTGGTTGACCAGCACCAGCGCATGGCTCGGCGCCACGCCCGCATCGCCTTCGCGGAAGCCCTTCCATCCGCAGGACTCGATCATCCAGGCCGCCGAGACCTTGCGCTTGTCCTCCTGCTCGGCCGGAAACACCGGCAGCTCGGGAAAGTGCTGCAGCAACACGTCGACCTGCTCCAGCGGCAGCACCGGGTTCTTGAAGAAACTGCCGGCATTGCCCAGCACATCCGGGTCGGGCAGCTTGCGGCGGCGGATGGCGATCACTGCATTGGCCACGTCCACCGCGCCCGGTAGTTCCACGCCCTGAGCGTGCAGCTCCTCGCGGATCCCGGCGTAGTCCATGCGCAGGTCGTGCAGCAGCGGCAGCTTCAGCTCGATGGCGGTGATCAGGTAACGGTCCATCTGCTGCTTGAACACGCTGTCGCGGTAAGCGAAGCCGCACTGCTCGTTGTCCAGGCGGACCCAGGCCTGCTGCTGGCAGTCCCAGGCTTCGACGGCCTGGATGAACTCGCCGACCTGCACGCCATAGGCGCCGATGTTCTGGATGGGCGCGGCACCGGCGGTGCCGGGAATCAGTGCCAGATTTTCCAGCCCGGACAGGCCTTCCTGCAGCGACCACATCACCAGACCATGCCACGGTACACCGGCGCCGGCGCGGATCACCGCATGGTCGGCGCGGTGTTCGAGGAAGCTGATGTCGCGGTTGCCGAACACCAGCACGGTGCCGGGCAGGTCCTCGGCGATCAGCACATTGCTACCGCTGCCCAGTACCAGCAACGGGCCCTCAGCCACTTCGGGCAGCGCCAGTACCTCCGGCAACAGCGCCGGGTCGTGCAGTTCCAGCAGCTGTGCCGCGCTGGCCCGCACATGGAAGGTGTTCAGCGCCTGCAGCGGCGCATTGCGGGTGAGCGTCCAGCGCAGTGGTGCGGCGGCGTCGGTGGTGTCCATGGGCGCGCTCACAGCGGTGCCACCGCGCCACGGCTCGGCGCTTCGCGGCGGCGACGGATCGCCTCCACGCATTCGGAAACCAGCGCCGGGCCACGGAAGATCAGTCCGCTGTAGCACTGCACCAGTGCGGCACCGGCAGCCATCTTGGCCACCGCGTCAGCACCGGACAGGATGCCGCCGACACCGACCAGCGGCACCGATTCGGGCAGGCGCGCGCGCAACCGGCGCAGCACCAGCGTGGACTGTTCCAGCACCGGTGCGCCGGACAGGCCGCCGGCTTCGTTGGCCAGCGGATCGCCGGCCACCTTGCTGTGGTCGATGGTGGTATTGGTGGCGATCACGCCGTCCACCTGAAGTTCGCCCAGCACACGCGCGGCGGCATCGATGTCGCGCTCGCTCAGGTCCGGTGCCACCTTCACCAGCATCGGCACGCGACGACCGTGTTGCGCGGCGAGGGTTTCCTGGCGGTCACGCAGCTGGCTGACCAGCTGGCGCAGCGCGGTCTCTTCCTGCAGTTCGCGCAGGCCGGCGGTGTTGGGCGAGGAAATGTTGACGGTGATGTAGTCGGCCAGCGGGTACACCTTGTCCATGCAGGCGATGTAGTCATCGGCCGCCTGTTCGTTGGCGGTGTCCTTGTTCTTGCCGATGTTGATGCCGAGCAGGCCACGGCGGTTGCGCGCGCGTTCGACATTGCGCACCAGCACGTCCACGCCGGCATTGTTGAAGCCCATGCGGTTGATGATGGCGTTGTGTTCCGGCAGGCGGAACAGGCGCGGCTGCGGGTTGCCGGCCTGCGGGCGCGGGGTGATGGTGCCGATCTCGACGAAGCCGAAGCCCAGCGCGAACAGGGCATCGATGTGCTCGCCGTTCTTGTCCAGCCCCGCGGCCAGGCCGACCGGGTTGGGGAAGTTCAGCCCGAACACGGTGCTCGGCATCGGCGCGATGCGGGCGGCCAGCAGCGGCGTGGTGCCGGTGCGCCAGGCCAGGTCCAGTGCGGACAGGCCGAGGCCGTGGGCGCGCTCGGCGTCGAGCGAGAACAGGAAGGGGCGGGCAAGCGAATACATGCGTCGGTTCAGTCCAGCGTGCCGAGGAAGGCTCGGGTTTGATATTCAAAGGCGACCTGGCCGTCGACCGCGTGGGCGGCGAACAGGTCCTGCAGCGCGGCGATCATCGGCGCGTGCCGCGGATGACCGGCCTGCGGTGCGTAGGACGAGGACAGCAGCCGCCCGCGCAGGGCGTCCAGATCCAGGTACTGCACGTTCGGCAGCTGCACCATGCCGCGCAGCCCCGTCCCGAACCATGCCCGCATCATGGCGTCATCCTGGTAGCGCTCGGCCACCGCGCTGTAGTCGGTACCGAAATCAAGCAGCAGCTGCTCGTAGCCCACCAGGAAGGGGCTGGCATCGAGCAGGCGCGAATTCCAGTAGATCAGCGCCTGGCCACCAGGACGCAGGATGCGCTGCCACTCGGCGCGCACGGCCACGGTGTCGAACCAGTGGAAGGCTTGGGCGACGCTGACCAGATCGATGCTGGCATCATCCAGGCCAGTGGCTTCGGCGCGGCCATCGGCGGCCCGGAACTGCGGGTACTGCGGGCCCAGCCATTGCTCGGCGGCGGCGCGCATGGCCGCATTGGGTTCAACGGCAACAACGGGATGGCCGGTGGCCAGGAACAAGCGGCTGGAGATGCCAGTGCCGGCGCCGATGTCGGCGACCTGGACCTGATGGCCGACGCCCATCGGGCCATGCAGCCACTCCAGCAGGGCGGATGGGTAGTCAGGCCGGTAACGGACGTAGTCGGCGACGCGGCTGCTGAAGCGTTCAGTGCTGTCGGAGGTCGTCATGGCGGGCTCAGTTCGACATCGCGGCGAGCCAGGCCAGGCCGCCGAAGAACAGGATGAAGACCACGATCGCAGCGATCACGGCGCCGACCATCAGCCAGCCCAGTACCAGCCCAGTGACGGCCAGACCGTCACCGTCAAGGTCGTGCGGGCGGCGGCGGATCTCGGCGCGGGCCATGTGCCCGGTGACGATGGCCACGATGCTGGCCACGAACGGCAGGACGGTCCAGCTGGCGATGCCGGCGACCAGGCTCACTACGGCCAGGGCACTTGTCTGTCGGGGTGCCACGCTCATCGGGGTCCTCCTTGCAGTGTGCACATGATAGTGCCTCTGCCCGGGCAATCCCATGCCCGGAGGAAACGATGGCAGGCGTCGACCTTGGTCGACGAAAGGCATGCCAACCAAGGTTGGCCGCTACCGGAGCGCCGGCGTCAGCCCATCAACACCTGGCCGCCATCGACATTGAGCACATGGCCGGTGATCCAGCGCGCCAGCGGCGAGCACAGGAACAGGGCGGCATCGGCGATCTCGCGCGGATGACCGAAGCGCCCGAACGGAATCTTCGCCAGGGTGCCGTGGTACAACGCAGGATCTTCGGTGCGGCGACGGTCCCACAGGCCATCGTCGAACGCGATCGAGCCCGGTGCGATGGCGTTGACCCGGATGCGGTGCGGGGCCAACGCCAGCGCCTGCGAGGTGGTGTAGTGCGAAAGCGCGGCCTTGGCCGCGGCGTAGGGCGCGCCACCGGGGCGCGGCTGCTGCGCGGCGATCGAAGAGAGGTTGAGGATGCAGGCATCGCCGGACGCGCGCAGCCAGGGCAGTGCCAGGCGCGAGGCACGCACGGCCGCCATCAGGTCGATCTGCAGGCTGGCGGCCCAGCCATCCTCGTCATCGACCATGCCGTACCCGGTAGCATTGTTGACCAGCACGTCGACCCCGCCGAGTGCGTCGGCAGCGGCGTCCAGCCACGCCTGGATCTGGCCGATGTCGGCCAGATCGGTGGCAAACGTGTGCAGCGGCGTGCCCTGGGCGCGGGCGTCGGCCTGCAGGGCATCCAGCCCGGCCTGGCCGCGGGCGCAGGCCGAAACCTGTGCACCGGCGGCGGCGAACGCCAGCGCCATTTCACGGCCAATGCCCTTGCTGCCGCCGGCGATCAATACCCGGCGGCCACTGAAGTCGAGGGTCGGAGCCCCTGCGGGGATCCGACCCTGGGCAGGGGTCAGAGCCCCGGAGGGGCTCTGACCCGCAGGCATGGCCGAATCGTTCGCCATTACAGATCGAACTTGATGCCCTGGGCCAGCGGCAGCGAATCCGAATAGTTGATGGTGTTGGTCTGGCGACGCATGTAGACCTTCCACGCATCCGAGCCGGACTCGCGGCCACCGCCGGTGTCCTTCTCGCCACCGAAGGCGCCACCAATCTCCGCACCGGAGGTGCCGATGTTGATGTTGGCGATGCCGCAGTCGCTGCCGGCGGCCGACAGGAACTTCTCGGCGGTCTTCAGGTTCTGGGTGAAGATCGACGAGGACAGGCCCTGCGGCACGCCGTTCTGCATGTCGATGGCTTCGTCGAGGCTGTCGTACGGCATCACGTACAGGATCGGCGCGAAGGTCTCGTGCTGGACCACGGCATCGCTGTTCTTCAGGCCGGAGACGATTGCCGGCAGCACGAAGTTGCCGGCGCGCTCGATGCGGGTGCCACCGGTTTCAATGGTGCCGCCGGCGGCCTTGGCCTGGGCGATGGCATCGAGGAACTGCTGCACGGCGCCGTCGCTGTTGAGCGGGCCCATCAGGTTGGCGGCATCGGTCGGGTCGCCGATCTTGCCTTCCACCTGCTTGTAGGCCTTGACCAGGGTGGCCAGCACGTCGGCGTAGATCGAGCGGTGCACGATCAGGCGGCGAGTGGTGGTGCAGCGCTGGCCGGCGGTACCGACCGCACCGAACACGATGCCCGGCACGGCCAGCTTCAGGTCGGCGGTTTCGTCCAGGATGATGGCGTTGTTGCCGCCGAGTTCGAGCAGGCAGCGGCCCAGGCGGCGTGCGACCTTCTCGTTGACGGTGCGGCCGACCTGGGTGGAGCCGGTGAAGCTGATCAGCGGCACACGGCGGTCATCGACCATCTTTTCCGACAGCGCGGTGCCGGCGTCGTTGATCAGGAAGAAGATGTCCGGGAAGCCGGCTTCGCGCAGGGCGTCGTTGCAGATCTTCAGCGAGGCGATGGCGGTCAGCGGGGTCTTGTTGGACGGCTTCCAGATGCAGACGTCACCACAGATGGCGGCCAGGAACGAGTTCCAGCTCCACACCGCCACCGGGAAGTTGAAGGCCGAGATGATGCCGACCAGGCCCAGCGGGTGGTACTGCTCGTACATGCGGTGGCCGGGGCGCTCGGAGTGCATGGTGTAGCCGTACAGCATGCGGCTCTGGCCCACGGCGAAATCGGCGATGTCGATCATCTCCTGCACTTCGCCGTCGCCTTCGGGCTTGCTCTTGCCCATCTCCAGCGCGACCAGCGAGCCGAGGGCGTCCTTGTGCTTGCGCAGTGCTTCACCGCACAGGCGCACGGCTTCGCCGCGGCGCGGCGCCGGCGTGGTGCGCCAGACCTTGAAGGCTTCCTGGGCCCGGGCGACGACGATGTCGTATTCGGCCTCGGTGGTCGCGCGGACCTGCGCGATCGGCTCGCCGGTGGTCGGGTTGACCGGGGTGATCAGCTCACCGCTGGTCGCGCTCGACCACTCCCCGTTGCCCAGGTACGTGCCAGCGTTGATCGCGTCCAGGCCAAGGGACTTGAGCAGCTCGGAAGACATGCAGACTCCTGTGTTTCGTTACGTTGTTTGGCGCCATCGCGGGCAGGTGGGGGGCGCGATGAACGGAACCGCCGATGGTAGCAGAGGCCGGTTGCGCGGCTTTGATGCGGTGCGGGGTAGGGGGCGGCGGCGCGGGGTGTCAAGCGCTTGGCACCCTGTGAAGGCTTGTTGACGGTTTGTGACGCAAGGTGACGCATATCGACACCCTCCGAAACAAGCAAAAATAGGATTAGTTCTAATGACTTAGCTCGGTTCGACGCGGAAGGTGGGCGCCATTGAGTGACCGGGTTCCTATCTTTTGCGCGTGACATCATTCACAATCTCTGCACATTTAATTGACACAACACTCGACACTTCCGCGCGGGCTGGGGAGTCCCGCGCGCGACAGCGAGCCGCTCGCTGTCAAGTCGAGTAGACATGGAGAAGTGCTTTGCTACATGGATCCGTAGAAGACCTTCCCGCCGAGCGGGCCCGGGCTGGCCGCCGCCGGGTCGAGGCCCGGGCTGCCCTGGAGCTGGGGCTGCGCCTGGGTGATCTGTTGCTGCTGCCTGGCATGGCGGTGCTCTCGCACGTGCTGTGCTACGCCACTGGGGCGCCCAGTCCCTCGCAGCGCATCGTGTTCGGCGCGGTGATTCTCAGCGCCATCGTCTGTTTCTCCATTGCCCCGGTCTATCGCAACTGGCGCGTGCGCGGCCTGCTCGCCGACCTGTGGCTGCTGCTGCTGGCCTGGTCCGGCACGTTCGCCCTGTTCTCGCTGTACGCCGTGCTGGTCGGCCTGGGTGACGCGGTGCCAGCGCAGTGGCTGGTGGGTTGGTACTTTACCGGCCTGGCCTCGATGGCGACGGTACGCGTGCTGCTGCGGGTGCAGCTGCATCGGCTGCGTTCGCGTGGCCTGGACCGGGAGCGGGTGTTGCTGGTCGGCCTGCGGGCGCCGGCGCTCAGGTTGCACCGCCTGCTGCGCGGCAAGCCGGAACTGGGCAAGGAAGTGGTCGGCTATTTCAGCAGTGCCGGCGACATCGCCACCCGCCGTGGCGGCGATGCGCCGCGCCGCCTGGGCGCTCTGGGCGACGTTCCGCAGTACATGGACCTGCATCGGGGCGAGTTCGACCAGGTCTGGGTCTCGATGCCGATGGGCGACACCGCGCCGATCAAGGACATGCTCAAGCAGATCGAGCGCTTTCCCGTGCCTGTGCGTCTGATTCCCGATACCACCGGCCTGGGTGCATTGAATCCCGGAGTGCACCAGGTGGGCGATGTGCCGATGATCGGCGTTCGCCAGGGCCTGGCCGACCATCGCTTCCGGTTGTTCAAGCGTGTCGAGGACATCCTGGTGGCCGGCGTGGCGGTGGTGCTGCTGTCGCCGCTGTTGGTGGTGCTGGCGCTGGGGGTGAAGCTCAGTTCGCCGGGCCCGGTGCTGTTCCGGCAGCGGCGTCATGGGCTGGGTGGCAAGGAATTCTGGATGCTCAAGTTCCGCTCCATGCGCGTGCATGAAGAGGGTGCGGGGCAGCTGACCCAGGCCACGCGCGGCGATCCGCGGGTTACCCGGTTCGGTGCGTTCCTGCGCCGCAGCAGCCTGGATGAGCTGCCGCAGTTCTTCAACGTGCTGGGCGGCAACATGTCGGTGGTGGGGCCGCGGCCGCACGCGATCCAGCACAACAACCACTACGAGCGGGTGATCGAGCGCTACATGCATCGTCACTACGTCAAGCCGGGCATCACGGGCTGGGCACAGGTGCACGGGCTGCGTGGCGAGACCCCCGAGCTGCGCTCGATGAAGAAACGAGTGCAGTACGACATCGACTACATCCGCCGCTGGAGCCCGACGCTGGACGTGCGGATCATCGCGCTGACCGTGCTGAAGGTGCTGGGCCAGAAGTCGGCGTATTGAGTTGGCCGATGTGCGGAACTGCGACGTAATTCCATGAATCTGTTGGCGATTTCATCGCCAGTAATGCGCTTGTAAGGTATCCTGTGCGGCTGCCGCCGACCCATGCTTGTTCTGGTCGCGCGCGCCGCAAGGAATGCCACAGGATCCAGGTCAGTGTTCAAGAACGTTCTTTTTGTATGTGTAGGCAATATCTGCCGCAGCCCTTCGGCTGAAGTCATGCTCAGGCAGGCCGTGGCCGGCAGGGGCATCCAGGTGTCTTCGGCGGGCCTGGGCGCGCTGGTGGGGCACGGCATCGACGCCACCGCGCAGGAGCTGCTGGTGGAGCAGGGCATGGATGGGTTGGCCCACCGCGCCCGCCAGATCGATGACGCCATCCTCGGCGCCGCCGATCTGGTGCTGACCATGGAGCGCAAGCACGTGCGCCGCATCGCCGAGATCGCGCCGCAGGCGTCCGGCAAGACCTTCCTGCTGGGCAAGTGGCAGCAGGATCGGGAGATTCCCGATCCCTACCGCCAGCAGCGTCCCGCGTTCGAGCATGTCTACACGCTGATGGCCGAGGGCGTGGCGAGTTGGGCGCGTCATCTCTGATTGCTGCCCGCTTCGCCGGATCGACCGACACTTCTTTCAATTTGAATCCAAGCGCACATGACCACTGATTCACGTTCCATCACTCAGGATGATGCAGAAGAGATCGATCTTCGCCAGCTGCTCGGTACCCTGGTCGATCACAAGTGGTGGATCCTGCTCATCACCGGCGCGTTCCTGGTCGCATCGGTCGCCTATGTTCTTCTGGCCACGCCGATCTATCGCGCCGACGCGATTGTGCAGGTTGAGCCGAAGACGCCCTCGCTGCCAGGCTTGACGGACTTGAGCCAATCGCTGGGCATCAATGCCGGCACCGCAGAAGCGGCAACAGAGATTGCATTGATCAAGTCCCGTGCGGTTGTCGGCAGTGCTGTGGATGCGCTGCGACTGGACATTGAGATCGTTCCCAGGCACCTCCCTTTGATGGGCGGGTACTTCGTGCGCCGCGCCGAGAAGCGCGCTCCAGGTGAGCTGGCGGACCCGCTGCTGGGTCTGTCGAGTTTCGGTTGGGGTGGTGAGCAGCTTCGGATCTTCCAGCTGGACGTTCCCACCGCTTTGCTGACCACCGACCTGGAGTTGGTGGCTGGAGAGGGCGGGCGCTACGACCTGTATGACGAAGATGGTCAGCGCCTGCTGTCGGGTGAAGTGGGCAAGGCTGCCAGTGGCAAGGGCGTGACGATTCAGGTCGAGACGCTGAATGCTCATCCCGGCATGCGGTTCAAGGTGGTGCGTCATCGCCACCTCAGTGTCGTCAGCGACCTTCAGAAGGAAATTGGAGTGGGTGAGGCCGGAAAAGACTCCGGCATTCTCACGCTGACCTACGAGAATGCGGATTCCGACCTCGCCAGGAACTTCCTGCAGCAGGTGGCGCAGGCCTATGTTCGGCAGAACGTCGAGCGCAACTCTGCTGAAGCGTCTGCGCAGCTGACTTTCGTCAAGGAACAGTTGCCGAACGTCCGTAACCAGGTCGACTCCGCCCAGAAGGCACTGAGTGCGTATCAGATGCGCGCAAACTCCGTGGACCTGAGCCTGCAGACCAAGGGGCTGCTTGATCAGGAGGTGGCCGTTGAAACCAGCATCCAGCAGTTGCGCCTGCAACAGGCGGAAATGGACCGCAAGTTCACTAGGGACCATCCCGCGTACCAGGCTTTGATGCGTCAGATCGGCGATCTTGAGTCGCGCAAGCACGGCTTCCAGGGCCAGGTGAAACAGCTTCCGGAAGCCCAGCAGGAACTTCTGCGCTTGACCCGTGACCTGCAGGTCAGCAACGAGATGTACACCGCGATGCTGAATCAGGCGCAGCAGCTGGATGTTGCGCGTGCCGGCACGGTGGGCAACGTGCGCATCGTGGACGCTGCGGAGGTCGATGCCACCGAGCCGGTGAAGCCGCGAAAGGGCATGGTCGTGCTGGTAGGGGCGCTGTTGGGCGCCTTCCTCTCCATCGGTCTGGTTCTTCTGCGCCAGCTGCTCAACCGTGGCGTCGAAGACCCTTCCCAGATCGAAGAGATCGGCCTGCCGGTCTATGCCTCCATTCCTGTCAGCCCGGGGCAGCAGTCCGACTCGGTGCGCGGCAAGTTCCGCGCCGATGGCAAGCTGCACCTGCTGGCCATGAAGGATCCGGCAGACCTCGCGATCGAGGCGGTGCGCAGCCTGCGTACGAGCCTGCACTTCGCTCGGTTGGAGGCGAAGAACAACATCGTGCTGATCTCCGGCTCAAGCCCCAACGCCGGCAAGACCTTTGTCTCCTCGAACCTGGCGGCGGTCATCGCGCAGGCCGGCCAGCGTGTGCTGATCATCGATGCGGACATGCGAAAGGGCACGCTGCACAAGGCGCTGGGTGCAACCCAGACGCCGGGCCTGTCTGACGTGCTGGTTGGCAAGGCGACGCTGGAGGAGGCCATCCGCACCGTTGACGGCTTGGGGAATCTGAGCTTCATCTCGCGCGGTGACGTTCCGCCGAACCCTTCCGAACTTCTGATGCACCGCAACTTCACGGAACTGCTTGAGCAGGTCGAGAAGCAGTTTGATCTGGTCATCATCGATACGCCGCCGATCCTGGCGGTGACCGACGCGGCGATCATTGCCCACCACGCCGGCACCTGTCTGCTGGTGGCGCGTTTCGGCCTGAATCAGCCCAAGGAGCTGACACTTGCCCGCAAGCGCTTCGAGCAGAACAACGTCCAGTTGAAGGGCGCGATCTTCAATGCGGTCGAGCGCCGTGCGACCGGCTATTACAGCTACGGCTACTACGAGTACAAGTCGACCCGGTGAGCGGGAACTGAGGCAGGGTGCCCTGTGGCGCCCTGGGTGACACGGAAGTCACGGCTGCTGCAGAACGCGGGACCGCGACGCAATTCGAGAGGCTGCGGAGATACACATGAAAGTACTGATTACCGGTGGTGCAGGGTTCATTGGCAGTGCCTTGGCGCGCGCGCTGGTTGCGCGCGGCGACCAGGTAACCATCCTGGACAACCTTTCGCCGCAGATCCACGGCGACAGCCCGGAAGATTCGGCGCTGCTGGCTTCGCTGCCGCCTGAGGCCGTCGTGGTCAAGGGCGACGTGCGCCTGCGCGAAGATTGGCTGAAAGTGCTTCCCGGCCAGGACGTAGTCGTCCACCTGGCGGCAGAAACGGGAACCGGTCAGTCCATGTACGAGATCGATCGCTACGTTGATGTCAACGTGCGCGGTACCTCGCTGTTCCTCGATCTGATCGGCAACAAGGTGCAGGGCTGCGGGTCGGTCAAGCGGGTCGTTGTCGCGTCTTCGCGCTCGATCTACGGCGAAGGCAAGTACAAGGGTGCCAACGGTCCGGTCTATCCGGGGGCGCGCATCGACGCGGACCTGCAGGAGGGCATCTTTGAATGCCGCGATCCGGCAACGGGCGATCTGGTGGAGCCGCTGGCAACCGATGAAGAATCGCGCATCCATCCGAGCTCGATCTATGGCATCACCAAGCAGGTTCAGGAACAACTGGTGCTGGTGGGTGCTGCCGCCATTGGTATCCAGGGAATCGCCCTGCGCTATCAGAATGTCTACGGCCCGGGCCAGTCGCTGAAGAACCCCTACACCGGCATCCTGTCGATCTTCTCCACCCTGTTGCTGCAGGGCAAGGACGTGAACATCTTCGAGGACGGCAAGGAAACCCGCGATTTCGTCTTCATTGATGACGTGGTGGCGGCGACGGTGTCGGCCATCGATGCAGATGTCAGTGGGCAGGCCTTCAATGTGGGTACCGGCGAAGCGACCGATGTGATCACCGTTGCCAGTGCGCTGAAGGACGCATACGGCAAGGGCGGAGAGATCCGCATCTCCGGCAACTACCGCATTGGTGACATCCGGCACAACTTCGCCGATCTCAGTCGCGCTGAAGCTGCCATCGGCTATCGCCCGCGCGTGACCTTCGCCGAAGGCGTGAAGCGCTTTGCCGCGTGGGTACTGACCCAGCAGATTGAAGACTCCGGTTACCAGCGCTCGGTCGACGAGATGCGGGCAAAGGGACTGCTCAAGTGAAGGTTGAAGGGCGATCAGAGGAGCAGGTTGTGAGCGAATCCCTTGAAGGGAAGCGTGTGCTCTTCATCGCCCCGATGTTCTTCGGCTATGAGAAGCTCATCAAGGCCGAGCTGGAGCAGCAGGGCGCGCACGTTGATTTCCACCCTGATCGCCCGGGTGTGGATTTCCTCACCAAGGCCTTGATCCGTATTGATCGGCGCCTGCTTGCCCGGCGAATCGCCAAGCATTACCGGGGCATCCTCGAGGCTGCGGCTGGTGCGCAGTACGATCATGTCCTGGTCATCCGTGGTGAAGCCATCTCGCCGCAGATCATTGCGCAGCTCCGTGCCACCCAGCCGGCCGCGAAGCTGACGCTGTATCTCTGGGACTCGATGCATTACAACCCGAACGCGCGTCTGATCAAGCCGTACTTCGATTCCGTCTTGTCGTTCGACCGGGTTGATGTGTCCGAGAACCCGGAGATCGAGTTCCTGCCGCTGTTCTTCGCCAACGAGTATGGCCGTGCGGCAGAGTGGCGCGGCGAGTACGAGTACGACGCCTGCTTCATCGGCACGATCCATACCGACCGTTACCGGATTCTGGAGAAACTGCTGGACGCTCTGGAGCGGGATGGGCGCCGGGTATTCGTGTACTGCTATTACCCCTCCAGGATTCTGCATCGCCTGCGCTCGCTGGTGGATCCTGGCTTCCGCAGATTCTCGAAGAAGTACGTGAACTTCGTTGGGTTGCCGTTGCCGAAGGTTGTTGATTACATCAGCGTGTCGCGTTGCGTGATCGACATCAATCGGCCTGATCAGAAGGGCCTGACGATGCGAACGATCGAGGCATTGGGTGCGCAGCGGAAGCTGATCACCACCAATGAGGATGTCAGCTCCTATGACATCTACACCAGTTCCGGGGTGAAAATCGTGGATCGCGATGCGCCGCGAGTGGCGGAGGAGTTCCTGGATTCCGAAGGAGTGCCGTACGACGAGGCGGTCAGGGCGCGCTACACGGTCGGGAATTGGGTAGAGCAGGTGCTGCAGGTGCGCGCTTCCGTGGAAGTCGTCTGAGAGTACGCAAAGAATGAGTATTTCAGTCGCTACGACGTCGATTCAAGGAGTGCGGAGGCTGGAGGGGGGCTGGCTTTCCGTGCTGGCCCTTTCGACGATCTTCATATCGGGAATCTACGTTCCAACGCCACTGGGAAACCTGTACTTTTCATACATCTGTATGATCGCAACCTATGCTCTGCTTGTTCTCAAGACCAGGAGCCTCGGTCTTCGGCGGGAGTATCTGGGCTTTGCCGCGGCTTTGGCCTGTCTGTCCCTCATGGGTGCGTTGTTCAACGATGCCGCAGCGGGTTCGCGGGCATCCGTGTTTCTGGTTTCCCTTGCGAAGATCATGCTTTTCATGTTCTTCGTTGTGTTCTTCACGTCCATCTATAATCTGCTGGGAAGATCCGTCAACAAGGTCTTCTCGATCTATCTGAAGGTTGCATACTTCTTTGCTGCATTAGGGGTGCTGCAGGAGCTGGTCTTCGTCATGCTTGACGTCGACATGCTTGCTTTCCTGTCACCTGGATCGAAGAGGCTGGGCTCACATCTCGGAATCGCAGGCCTAAGTGTCGAGCCGGCGTTCTATGCATGTGCCCTCCTGCCCGCGGGTGCGTACCACGTTTCGCGATTCGTGCAGAGATTCCGAATCTCGTTCAAGGGCGCGATCACCGTGCTGGCCATCGTGCTCTCGACCTCAGCGCTCGGATACATCGGTCTGTTCGTTTCGGCCGCGGCGACGTTCATTGTGGGCTTTCATATTCGCCGATTCTGGATTCTGTTTCTCTCGGTTCCGCTCGTTCTTGTTCTGGCCATCAAGGTAAGCAGCCTTGACTTCTTTCAGTTGAGGTGGAACGACACTGTCTCAGTGCTGCAAGGCGGCGAGCTTACGATGGAGGACGGAATGAACCTCAGCACGTACTCGAATGCCGTCAATTCGCTGATATCCCTTCGTTCCTTCGCTGACAACTACGGCATAGGTGTCGGTATGGGCATGTACAGCGCCGTCTTTGATGAGTACATCTCTGGCTACGAACTCCCGGCCTATCGAGACGACATTCCCGGTAGAGGCTCGGCAACTTCGCTGTTCGCACGTGTAACTGCGGAGCTCGGGCTGGCGGGCTGGCTGCTCCTGTTGACGGTGCTTTACTGGGCGTGGAAGAACATGCGGGCGGCGGATGACAAAGCGATGGCAATCGCCTATATCGCCACACTCTCGATCATTCTGCTCCGGATGGGGGAGTACTACGCCAACGGTGTTGTACTGGTGTTGGTGATGATCTACCTCTCCCGGGCTGCGGATCGGCGAGTGCCACGGCTTCAGGGGAAGGGAACGGAACTGTCCCGATGAATCCTGGGCGTTTGATCTCGGTTCTGCGGACTCTGCTTCTGCGAGGGCTCGGTTCGGGCGTCTCGGTGCTCTTCACTGTGCTGGTTTCCCGCTATCTGGAGACCCCGGATGCTGCGTTGTTCTTCGTTCTCTTCAATGCCAGCGTCATTGCGGCGGTCTGCTTTCGTTGGGGTGTCGATGAAGTTGTCATTCGACGGGTCGCCGCCGCTCCTGTGGACAAGCGAAACGCTATCGCGGTCGGCTTGGTAATCCAGGCGCATCGCCGGGTTCTGATCTGGGTGATAGCCGCCTTTCTGCTGGGTCTTGCCCTCCTGCTGCCTTCGGTGCGGCATCACTTTGGTGGAGTCGGCTACCTGGACTTCGCCTTGATGGTGACGGCCTCTGGATTGATTGCGTGTGCTTCAGCTGCTGCTCGAGTTCTACAGGGCGAAGGCCGTACAGATGCTGCGACCTTCTATCTGAATATATGCACGCCGTCCTTGACATTGATCGGGCTGTTGTGCCTGCTTCTGCTCGATAACGCAGTCGGTGCCCGGCAGCTGCTCTGGTGCTACCTGCTGGCTGCTGTTGTCATGTATGGCGCGGTCGTGCCCATGCGTTTCGGTCGGAACGTTCTGCTTGGCCTGCTGCCGGGAGGGGCGAAGGTAGTTGCTGACGCCTCTGATCGCGCTGGCGCCAACCGCTTGGGCGCCGTTGTGTTGGCCCAGCAGGCGTTGGGTTGGAGTGCCGTTGCGATCATTCCGATCTTCTACGGTGATTCGGCTTATGCCGGCTTCGTGGTCTCGCAGAAGCTTGCAACGCTGATCAGCCTGCTGATGCTGGCGATCAATTTCACCTTCTCTTCCCGATTCGCGGCCCTGCATGCGCAAGGCAACCTGCAGGAGCTGTGGAAACTCGTCCGCCTTTCCTCCTGGGCGATTCTGATCGCCAGCGCCGCGATCCTCACGGGGGCTTGGTTGTTCATGGGGCCTATCCTGGATTACGCCCGGGTCTCAACGGACTTCGGCGGCATCGTCATCATCATGATGATTGGACAGATGGCGTTCTCCATGGCTGCGCTGTACGCCGTTGTGCTGAGCATGTGCCATCAGGAGAAGTTCCTGCTTTGGATGCAGCTCGGCATGACCATGCTCTTTGTTCCGCTGCTCGTTGCCGTGTGCGCGACGGGAACTCTGGTTGCCGCATCGTGGGTGTTCGTCGTGGCGTACTCCGCTCTGGCGTGTGCGCTCTTCTTCAATGTCCGACGGCTGACGGATGCCGGGGTGAGGCATTCATGAGCGAGTGTCGCAAGGGCGATAGCTTGTATGCAGATATCCAGGCCTTCAAGAGTTCGGGCGTCGCAACCGAGAATGGCCTGAACTATGCGCGGGTGGTGGCACCATACTTGTACGACCCTACTTTGAAGGGGGCGTTGAAGCTCCTGGCACTGTCTTATGGCTTTGGAATCAAGACGTGCGCTGCAGGTGTCAGTGCGCCGACGCATCTTGTCTTCTACGCTTCGCGGGCCAAGAAACGTCGTGACTATGACTTCATTATCGACTCGATCAGACTGAATCTGGGTGAGCGTGCGTCCTACGCCGAGGCGCGAGACGCTGTCTCGCCGCTGCAGTGGCTCCGAACACTCCGTAACCTGCGTCGTGGCCTTCAGATGGCCCGTGGGCTCTCTGCGTCTTTCTCCAGGCGATGGGTCGTTGGCTCTCTCATCGCCAGAATGAAGAGTATTGCGCCGCGCCTTCTCGCTTCCCTTCCTTCCGGGCACCACACTCTGGTGACTTTCTGCGATGCGCATGCAATCGAGAATCTTGTGACTCAGGCAGAGAGGACGCGCGGGTCGCGAACGATCACCAACCAGCATGGGCAGTATCGCGTGTTGGACGCGACAAACATGAGTGCGGATGCAGAGGCCTACGCGAACTTCATCAGTGATCGAATGATTGCCTGGGGAGAGGCGACCGTCGGTGAGTTTCAGAAGATGGGGTACTCCAGGGATCGCCTGAGCATCGCGGGATGGATTCGGCCTCAGAGCGTGCTTCGGCTGGAACGAGGTCGGAAGAATGCTTTTGGCGTAATGCTGAACGGGCAGAATGGAAAGGAGTCGAATCGTGCACTTCTTTCGGCTGCATCTGTCATCGCCGAGGCTTTGGATCTTGCTTATGTCGTCAGGCTTCATCCGTGGACTGCGCTGAGCGAGTACCGCGATGCTGTCGATTCGCGTTGCCAGAAACTGATTCATGCTTCGCTTGAGGAGTACGCAGGACTCGTGGATTTCAGTCTCGCCCATATGTCGGGCGCGGTCGTTGAACTGTTGAATCAGGGCCAGGCGGTCTACCTGCTGGATGATGGAAGACTGGCTGATGTGTTTCGAAGGCCTGGTCTCGCATGGGGTTCGGGGCTGGCCATCAGTGAAGCCGTTATCCAGGACCGTCAGAGTCCGGATCTCCTCCTGCGCAGGATCGATGAGCTTGCCCGTTGGTACAATGATGACTCTGAGCAGCTGGAGAGGCTTGCCAGAGTATTGAGGAGCTGATGTCAGTGCATCGATTCTGGAAGATCTGCTGGGGAGTCCGGGCGCTTTGCTACTCCTTCATACTCGGCGCATTCCGCTTCCCAGGTTATCTCGGGCCCCCAATGTTTCTGCTTGGACCTCGCAAGATGACTTTCGGTCGCAAAGTCCGAGTCTTCCCGGGGCTCCGTGCCGAATGTCATGGCGATGGCCGCCTGCTGGTCGGCGACAACGTGGCCATCGGGCAGGGGTTTCATGTAACCGCGATGGGGCCGATCAGTATTGGATCAGGAACTCTGATTACAGGGTACGTCTCGGTTACGGACATTGAACACGCGTACCACGCAATCGACGTTCCCATCCTCGAGCAACCCTCGGTATGGAAAGAAACGCGTATTGGCCGGAACTGCTTTCTGGGTATGGGGGCGCGGGTTCAGGCGGGTACAATCCTGGGAGATGGTTGCATTGTCGGAGCCAACGCCGTCGTCAGGGGTGAGTTCCCTCCCTATTCAGTAATCGTCGGCGCGCCGGGCAGGGTGGTTAAGCGATACACGCCCGAAAGTGGAACCTGGCAGCGCGTGGCCTCAACCCATTCAATCGAGAGCAGCTCATGAACGTTTCCATCAACGATACTGTTGCCGTCGGCAACGACCTCCCCTTCGTCCTGTTCGGTGGTCTGAACGTCCTTGAGGACCTCGACTCCACGCTGTTTGCGGCGGAGAAGTACGTCGAGGTCACCGGCAAGCTCGGTATTCCCTACGTCTTCAAGGCTTCGTTCGACAAGGCCAATCGCTCGTCGATCAAGTCCTTTCGTGGCGTGGGCCTGGAAGAGGGTATCCGCATCTTCCAGGAAGTGAAGAACCGCTTCGGCGTGCCGGTGATCACCGACGTCCATGAAGTGGACCAGGCGGCTCCGGTGGCCGAAGTGGTCGACGTGCTGCAGATCCCCGCGTTCCTGGCGCGCCAGACCGATCTGGTCACCGCCATCGCGCGCACTGACCGGGCGATCAACATCAAGAAGCCGCAGTTCCTCAGCCCGTCGCAGATGAAGAACATCGCCAGCAAGATCCGCGAGGCTGGCAACGAGCGGATCATCCTGTGCGAGCGTGGCGCGCAGTTCGGCTACGACAACCTGGTCGTGGACATGCTGGGCTTCCGCGAGATGATCGAGGCCACCGGTGGCCTGCCGGCCATCTTCGATGTGACCCACAGTCTGCAGCGCCGCGACTCCGGCAGTGAGGCCTCCGGTGGCCGCCGCCGCCAGGTGGTGGAGCTGGCGCGTGCGGGCATGGCGGTTGGCCTGGCCGGGCTGTTCCTGGAGGCGCATCCGGACCCGGACAACGCGCGTTGCGATGGTCCGAGCGCGTTGCCGCTGAGCGCCCTTGAGCCCTTCCTGGCACAGATCAAGGCAGTCGATGATCTGGTCAAGTCGTTCCCGAAGCTCGACATCGCCTGACATGGAATCGGCGAAGTACCAGGGGCCGATCAAGCTGGTCCTGTTCGACGTGGACGGCGTACTGACGGATGGTGGCCTGCACATCGATGGCAAGGGCGAGCAGTTCAAGACGTTCAACGTCCGCGATGGCCTGGCTGTCGCGTTGCTGCGTGTGCATGGCATCCGGTGTGGCGTGTTGTCGGGCAAGGCGAGCCCCTCGCTGGACTTCCGGATCCATCAGCTGGGCATGGACGTGGCAGTGACCGGTCGGCTCGAGAAGCTCGATGCGTTGGCCGCCATCTGTGGCGACCTTGGCATCGCTGAAGGCGAGATCGCCTATGTCGGTGACGATGTCGTTGACCTGCCATTGGCGGGCAGGGTGGGGCGCTTCTACGCGCCCGCCGATGCGCATCCGCTGGTATTGGCTGCCGCTGATGTGGTTGCCGATACCTGTGGCGGGCGTGGCGTCGGGCGGGAAGTGGCCGAGCGCGTTCTTGCCGAAGGTGGCATTGGCCTGCAGGAAGCGTACGCACCGCTGGTTGCAGGTTGGAGCGCCGCGGGAGCGGTGCAGTAACCGGCGCAGGGTTGCGCGGGTAAGCGTGGCGCACGCAGGTGCGCCGCGAATGATCATCAGAAGGAAGCACGTATGTCCTCCGTGGTATCAGTCGCCGATCACATCGCATCGGCCAAACGCGTCCTGCAGATCGAGGCGTCGGCCGTCGCCGCGCTTGCCGACAGGCTCGATGGGCAGTTCACCGAGGCGGTAGAGCAGGTGCTGGGCTCACAGGGCCGGGTCATCATCTGCGGCATGGGCAAGTCGGGCATCATCGGGCGCAAGATCGCCGCCACGTTGGCCAGCACGGGCACGCCCAGCTTCTTCATGCATCCAGGCGAGGCATTCCATGGCGATCTGGGCATGGTCACCGCCACCGATGTGTTCGTTGCGATCTCCTACTCCGGCGAAACCGAAGAGGTGGTGAAACTGCTGCCGTTCCTGAAGGACAACGGCAATTTCCTGGTGGCGATCACCGGCCGTGTGACCTCGACGCTGGCGCAGGCGGCCGATTGCCATCTGGATGCCGGTGTTGCGCAGGAAGCCTGTCCGCTGGCGCTGGCACCGACCGCATCGACGACCGCGACGCTGGCGATGGGCGATGCGCTGGCCGTTGCATTGATGGAGGCGCGGGGCTTCCAGCCGGAGAATTTCGCGCGTTTCCACCCGGGTGGCTCGCTGGGTCGGCGCCTGCTGTCGCGCGTGGAACACGAGATGATCGTTGGCGATCTGCCGGTGGTGGAGGCGGCAGCAACGATGATGGACGTTCTCCAGGCCATCACCCGCTCCAGCCTGGGCTTGGCGATTGTACGGGCCGACTCGGGCTACGCGATCATTACCGATGGTGACGTGCGCCGTGCGCTCGAACGCCATGGTCGCGAGGTGTTCGACAGGTCTGCGGCCGAGCTGATGACCGCCTCACCTGCGCAGGTGAGCGTAGGGACGCGGGTTGAGGATGCGCTGGTACTGATGGAGCGGCGGCGGATCTCGTCGTTGCTGGTATTCGATGGTGACGTGCTGGCCGGCGTTTTCAAGAAGTAGAAAGAGGAAGGCGCCCTTGCAGGGCGCCTTCTTCATGTTCCGGCACTATTTCGCGATCGCATCGAAGTTCCGGTAGAAGATCTCCGAATCGCGCTCGGAGGTCAGCTGGTAAAGGCTGTGCGAGTGCGAGAGACGGGCGCCACCGTCCCGGTACAGGGGGTTCCACATGAAGTCGGCGCGGGCACGGGTCGAGCGCGGCAGCATGAAGTCGAAAGGTACCGAGAAGTAGATGCCCTTGTCGAAACTGCCTTCGCCGAAGTCCCGCGATGAAACGTCGGTCTTGGTGGCGTAGGCGCCCATGGTCACGCCGTTGTCGAACAGGCGGGCCACCGATACCGTCGCGCCCCAGTCCTTGGCCAGGTAGCGACCCGCGCTGACCGCGCTGATGAGACGGCGCTGGTCACCCCACAGGTAATAGAGCGTGGCGTGGCCGGTGGTGACGCTGTAGTCGCGGAAGCTGAAACGCTGATCGAAATCGCGCTGCTTGACCCAGTTCAGTTCGGCACCCAGCGCCCAGCGTTCGTCCATCGGGCGATACAGGAGCTCACCGCCGACGCCGCCATACATGTACTCCAGCATGCCGGCATAGGCCATGCCGTACAGGTCGCGGCCGAGCTGCTTGGTGCCGGTCAGCTGCAGGTTGGGCAGGGTGAAGTCCGAGGTGGTCAGATACTGGCGCACGTAGGTGCGCACGCGCGGCAGCCTGCTGGGGGCGTCGTACTTGAACTTGTCGTAGTTGTTGTAGGCGTTGTAGCTGGCGGTGCCGCTCAGCCAGAGGTTCTCGTTGAAGCGGAGGGTCGCGCCGTACATCGCCGCAACCTGGAACAGGATGAAGCCGTCGGGACCGCCCACGCTCTGCCGATAGCCGACGTTGAACGCGCCGTCGAAGCGCTTCAGTGGTGCTTCGTACAGCGTTTCCGAGCGCCTCGCATAGGGGGCATTCATCTCGACGTGGCGGCTGACGGTTGCCAGATCGGTCCGGTCGTCCAGGTACTGGTTGAAGGTCTTCCGTTCCAGGCTGGTCTCGACCACCGGCAGGCCGAGGCGGACGTTGCGCAATGTCCACCAGCTGACATCCTGTGGCGTCTGCGGATCAAGAATGCGCGCCGCGCGACCAATGCCCTGTGCCGGGTAGATGAAGCGGCGCTGCTCGGCACTGACGATCAGTTCCTGGCCGCTTCGATCAATGCGCTTCACGCGCAGGCCGGCATTTTCCTCCAGCTCGTGGGCAATGGATGACCAATCGGTGGGGGTTGCCGCCTCGGTTGCAGCGACGGTCTGCGGCTCATTCTGTGCGGTAGGCTTCCTGGCAACCGGCGGTGGGTCCATCAGCTTGGCCATGGGCTTGGTCTGGGCCAGGTTGGAATGCAGCGTGATGCCGACCATGGCCGTGTTCCCGCGCTCCCAGCCCAGGTGCAGCAGCACGCTGTTGTTCACTGCGAACACGGCACCCAGATTGATGGGCGAGGACTGCTTCTGGTTGTTCCGTTGCGGCTCGTGGCGGTAGTCGTTGCCGTCATACTCGAGCTTCAGCTGCAGGCGGTCCCAGGGCGTCTGGTAGCTGACGCCGCCAAACACACCGAGCCGGCCGCGGAACATCGCGCTGGTATTGAAGTCGCCGGGCGTGTTGACGCCGGGGCGCTCCTTGAAGCGGTCGTCGATCGCGCCCAGGGGATTGTCGAGGTCGCCACGGTTGCCGATATAGCCGGTCGCCACGCCAAGGCTTGCGTCAAACGCGCCGAAGCGCTTGCTGGCAACGACGTACTCGCTTGAGAACAGACCGGTACCGCCGAGATCGCGCGCGCCGACCGACACTTCCGGAAGCCAGCGACCTTCCTGCCACAGGCGCAGCTTGAGGTCGATCGACTTGTCCTTGTAGTTCTGGTTGCCGCTGAGCCACTCCGAGCCATAACGGCGGTTGGCCACCGAGATGTAACGGAATGATCCTTCCACCCACGGCAGGGGTTGCATCACCACCGTGTACCGGCTGTAGGGCGAGGTGTGGCTGGCGGTGAGGCTGAGCTCGCCTTCCTCGCTCATGCGGGCGCTGGGTGTCTGCAGCAGGCCGATGCCACCCCAGTCGCTGGCGGTGGGAGCTGGACCTTCCTGGGCGTACAGGGCTGCGCTGATGCTGAGGCTCAACAGGGCGATGCCGGCGCGAGCCAGCGGCAATCGGTTACGGCACATCACTCTGGAACTCCGGGCGCATCCAGCACCTGGGTGGCGAGGAAGCGCGCGGCTTCTTCGTTGATATCGGGGGTGGTGGAGCGCACGGCGGATCCGGCAATGGGGACGTAGACGACTGCCCCCGGCGCCAAGGGGGTCCGTGCACTGCGGTTCCACAACGCAATGCCGATCTTCGTGACCCGGCCGTCGGGTTGGATCACATAGAGATCGTCAGGGCTGGCGGCGGGCAACAGTTCACACTGGTTGCGGTAGATGCGCGCGTCCTGCATCGCCGCATGCGGCACCGCGCATGGCTGGGTAACCGCACCGGTGACAGTCACGGTCTGTGGTCGCGACGGGTAGACCAGCCGGTCGCCGGGTCGTGCCGATCGATCCTGTGGGCGGTCGGCCTCCAGCGAGCGCGGTTGGAGCAGTTGCGGTTCGCGGCCGGTGACCGGAAGTGCGCCGAACTCGCGGGCCATCCGGGCGGCGGCGTCGGCGATGTCGGGCGCGTCGTCAAGGGCGGCCAGTGTCTCAAGGTCGAACAGCACGCCAGCCTTCAGGCGCGTCTGTTGTGCCGTGTTGTCCGCGCGCAGCAGGGCGGCGCCTGCAAAGTAGGCGTGCTCGTCGGGGGCGGCGGCAAGGGCGGCGGCGCTGAGGCGCGCGTTGCCTGCCAGGGTATGTGGGCCTGGGCCGCGTACCTGGCCATAGGCCTCAACCACGATCGGAGAGGCCGCCTGGACAGTGCCGGCGAGTACGGCGCCAAGGGCCATGACGATAAGGTGCGGCGTCATCGGGGCTGCAGGTCCGGCGAATAGGGTTTGAGCTGGATGATGTCCAGATGGGTGTCCGGCGCGATGGCCTGGCGGCTTTTCCAGATGAAGCCGTTGGCCGGGTCCACCCAGAAGTGGTTGTCCTGCTTCCAGCCCTCACCGCGCAGCTGCTCGCGGATGTGCAGCAGCTCGAGCGTGCGGCCCAGGATATCGACGCGCTCGGTGCCCAGCGGGTACAGGGTGCCGGTCACCTCGATGCCGAAGCGATAGCCGGGCATGAGGTCATAGCGTCGTTGCACGACCTGGCCCTCGTGCACCTTGCGCAGGTCGAGGAACGGGTTCGGCCCGATGATCTGCATCTGCTGCAGCTCGGGCGCACCGCCGTGGGTGGCTTCGATCAGCCCGTTGCGCAGGAACACGATGCTGCGTTCGCTGCTGTACCAGGCCTGGCGACCGTCATCCACTGCACCAAGCACCAGCACGGCGCCGCCTGCCGGTCCATTGACCTTGATCTGCGGGTAGCGGTTGCGGGCAACGTCCTGGGCAGTGGGCTGAACATCCGGTGCGCCCTGCACGGCCAGTTGCACGGCCTTGACGCTGCTGCGGCTGACGACGCCGCAGCCGGCTGCCGAGACCGCGATGGCAGCCAGCAGGCCCAGGCGGAAACTCCGGAGCATGAGGCCGGAGCGAGCGTTCCTGCTCATCTGAAGCCTCGTCAATTGTCCAGATCGTTGCGCGCGCTGGCCGCGTTGCTGATGATGGCGGTGAAGGGCAGCAGCTGGTTCACGAAGCGGCTCCAGCGCGTCACGCCGGCTGCACCGACGAACACGACATCACCCGGCTGCAGGTTGAACTGGCTGGCAACGGCGAACGCGGAGGGTGACTTCGCTTCCAGGTGGAACACCTGCGACGGCGCATCCTGCAGGTCGTTCGAACCGCGGATCACATACACCGCGTTGCCATTGGAGGTGGTCTGCAGCAGGCCACGGGCGCGGCCCAGCGCCTGGCTCAATGAAATCTCGCCGGTCTTGAAGCTCATGGCGCCAGGCTGATTCACTTCGCCGACAACAAAGACTTCCTTGCGGTCCAGGTACGGCACATACAGATGATCGCCGGCCTTCAGGAAGACGTTCGTATCGCCGCCGCCATTACGGCCCAGCGCGTCAAGGTCGATGGTATAGGTGGTGCCGTCACGGGTGAGGCGAACGCCGGACAGGTCGGCCTGTGCCGGGTCCAGGCCGGCCTGGCTGACGGCATCGCCCAGGGTGAGCGGGGTGACCGTCAGTGGCACCGTGGCCGGCTGGCGTGAGGCGCCGGTGACCCACACGCGCTGGCTGGCGTAGGTCAGCATCGAGACATCCACCTGCGGCGCTTCGATGTAGCGGGCCAGGCGGGTGGTGATCTCATCACGCAGCTCGGCCGGCGTCTTGCCGGCGGCGGTGACCTTGCCGATGTAGGGGTAGAACAGCGTGCCGTCGGACTGCACCAGGCGGCCGGCAGCGCTGAGCTGCTGCTGCGGGCCAGCCGGAACGGTCAGTTCGGGGTGGTCCCAGACCGTGATGTACAGGATGTCGCCTGCGCCGATCTGGTAAGGACCCGGCTGGTACTGCATCAACGAGGCCGGAATGCCGGGCGCGCTCTTTTCGGCGCGTTCCATGGCGATGAGCTTGGGCGTGATCGGAATCAGCTCGATCTGATCGTTGCCAACCTGCTGGCTGCTACCCATCAGGGAATTGGAGCGCATGTGCTGGCCCGGGGCCCACATGCAACCTGACATGGTAAGGGTGAACGCCATGGCGGCGACGAGACGCTTGCAGTCCATCGTTAATCATTCCTGGCCCGAACGGGCATGAAAAAGCCCTCGCCGAACTGCCGCCCGGCGAGGGCGTGGGTACTACAACGGCGTCCCGATCAGCGGGTGCCGGTGGTGCCAGTGGTGCCGGTGGTACCGGTGGTGCCGCCCGGCGGGTTGGTGGTGCCGCCATTGTTGTTGCCGGCATCGTCGCTGCTGCTGTCGGCGGCGACGCTGTAAACGACCGCGGCCGCTGCGACGCCGAGACCGATGGTCGCAGCCGTGGTCAGGGTGCCAGCGGCAGTGGCGCCGGCGGCTTCAGCGCCTGCAATTTCAGCGCTGGTTTCGGCGGCTACAGGAGCTTCCTGAGCGAACACCGGCGAGGACAGGCCCAGCAGGGCCAGGGCGGCAATCATCTTCTTCATCTACGGGGTCTCCTACTCCGTGAGGGAAATTTTTCCGCTGCTATGGTGGTGTCTGTTCATTTGCCCTGTCAAGGTATGTGAAGGAAATGTGGAGTCGTCTTCGCGGTTTTCAGGGGTGCTGGAAGATTTCAGCCTTCCCCGAGATGAGCTTTGCCAGTGCGATGACCAGCTGATGCGTCTGGATGTCGGGCAGGGTGAGGGGCAGGATCAGTCCGGCAAGCACGGCGGCTGTGGCCGTCACGGCAGTCGGTCGGCGGGCGGGCAGTGCGCCGCGCAGCACGTATGCACTGCAGCCCAGCCCGAGCATCAGCCCTGCGATGACTTCAGACAGACTGTGCGCGTGCAGGGGGATGCGCGACCAGGCGATGGCGATCGCCAGCAGCACGCCAGTCATCAGGCCGATTGCGCGCGCGGGTCTGCCGGGGCCGGCCAGCAGCACGCCCACCAGCGGGTACACAACGCTGGACAGTGCCGCATGACCGGAAAACCCGGTGAAGTGCAGGCGGCTGATGCCGATGCCCCAGCCCATGAAGGCCAGCTTTGAGGCGAGTGTCACGCCGGCGGCAACTGCGACGGCGCTCAACCATCGCCCTTTCAGGTCGCTGTCGGTGCGCGGCAGGGTGAGCAGCAACACCAGTGCCATCGGCAGGAGCCAGCGGCTGTCACCGAGGGCGGAGAGGGACAACCAGAGGTTCTGCATCGATCGGTCATGCGCGAGCGGGAAGCCCTCAGCTTAGGCGTGATTGCCTGTCCGCGGCCTTTCAATGGCTTGGTCCATTCAGCTGGACGCGGTATGCTTCGCAGCTGCCAATGGCCCCGTAGCTCAGCTGGATAGAGCGTCCCCCTCCTAAGGGGAAGGTCGCCCGTTCGAATCGGGCCGGGGTCACCAGTGGCACTGCCGGTGGTGCGTCCACATTGCCCAGCTGGCGCGGCCCGAGCCTTTGCAGTTCGTCCGCCACAAGCGCCTTGTCATCTCCGCGAAGTCCCAGCAGTGGTCGTGGCAGGCAGTCATCCCTGCACAGTCCATCAGCGCCTGCACACGCCATCACACGGATACCGCCGAAGCGGTCAACAGGGCTGATAGCGGCGCCAGTTCCTGGATAACGCCTGTTCCGTCTCGATCTCACCGCCAAGCGCTGTGTGCGCGATCTGCGGCGATACCTGGGGAAACAGTCCGCTGACGCCACGGGGACCTGCATCTGCTGCCGGCGCGCTGGGCGCCGCTGGGCGAGCGTTTCGAAGCTTTTTTCCTGCGTGGACAGACCGCAGGCGTGTTCAACGTCGGCTTCTCCGCCGTGTGGCTGGCCGACTTCTACTGGACCTGCTTCTACCGCATCACCTGGTCGCTGACCCGCGGCCGGCTGGCCCCGGCCACCGCGGCATCCACGTTGCTGGCGTCGTTCCAGCATGGGGCGATGAAGCCCTGAGCCGCAGCCAGGTCTGTCGCTGCTGCCGAATCTGCGTGGCGTTTTGCCGGAAAGTGGGGGAGGGGTGCCGGATTCGTGCCGAGACGGTCCATCCCCGGTGGCTATAACTGTGGCCGTGGGGCTTGCCGCCAAAGTCCGCAAACTTGAATGTGACGGGCATCACATAATTGTTTGTAATGTGTTATCTTGGTCACAGAATTAGGTGCCTGACCAACGGGGTCCAGGGACGAAAGTGATTGCCATGGAGCCCGGCAGGACACGCAATCGGGTGTGCCGCCGTCCCGCGGAATTCGTCGCTGGCCGCCCACTGACCATCGGCCCGGCAAGGGCCGACGACGGGGAAATCAACCATGTGGCAGTCGACGACGTCGCGCGCAAGCGCGGGCGGTGAACGCGTTCATCCCGAAAATGATGCCCGGTCGGGCCGACCCAGCCGCTGGCTGGTGGCGGGCCTGCTGGCCCTGGTGTCGCTGCTGGCGCCCTCGCTGGCCTGGGCGGCGGCCTACGCCACCGGCGGCAGCAGCCCCTACCGCAATACGGTGCTGTGGCTGACCTGGGGGGGCGGCGCCAACGGGGTGAACAACGTCGTGCTCAACGACGGCGCGACCTCGTCGATCGACATGCCGGTCGCAGCCGGAGTGAACCTGCGCGTCGATTGCCGCCTGAACACGGCCGAGACCAACGTGCTGCGCAGCTATCGTCCCGGCAACTTCGGCGGCGACAGCCTCGACGATCTGTACAACATCGGCGGCACCGGTACCAGCAACCAGCTGATTGCCGGCATCGCGCGCGCCAGTGGCACCTCCAGCTTCAGCATCACCTGTACCTCGACCCTCGGTGGTGCGCCGTACCGCCTGCGCGGCGTGGTGATGGCCGACGCCGAGTCGATCAACAACAGCGGTGAATTCGTCGAGGCCAGCGCGCAGGGCACCTGGAACGTGGTCGAGGTCCGCAAGAACCTGGCCAACGCCACGCCCTATCTGGTGAACAAGTCGACCAGCGGCGCCAACCAGGTGATCCGTTTCGGCCCCGGCAACGACGACAACACTGCTGCGGTCACCTTCCTGAGTTTCGACAATGCCGCACACGCGCCGGGCAACCTGGCGGTGAACATGGGCTTCTCGATGCGCGGCGGCGGCACCACTGCCATTGCCATCGGCCTGCTGGTGCCGTATGCCGACTTTGGCGATGCGCCGGCCAGCTATGGCGACGCCATGCACGTGGTGGACGATCTGCAGTTCCGCTCCGACGGCATTCCGGCCGGCGCCAGCAACTTCAACATCAACACCGCCGGCTACACACCCGGCGGCCTGGCGCCGCCGCTGACCGATTTCCTCGGCAGCCTGGGCCCTGATACCGAGCAGCGCAGCAGCTACAGCGCCGATGCACTGGGCGACGACAACTCGCCACAGGCCGGCAGCCGCGAGGAAGACGGGTGGCCAACGAGCTACCGCCTGACCGTGATGCAGGCCGGTACGCTGATCAACCAGCCGGTGGCCTGCGTGGGCAACGGCAGCGTGGCCGGCTGGATCGACTTCAACCGTAATGGCCAGTTCGACGCCAACGAGCGCAGCAACACCGCGCTGTGCAGTGGCGGCCAGGCCAACCTGAGCTGGACCGTGCCGGCGGCGGTCAGTGCCGGCACCAGCTACGTGCGCCTGCGTTACGCCAGCCTGGCCACGCAGATCCAGAACCCGACCGGTGTGGCCGATGATGGTGAGGTGGAAGACCACCGGGTCACCATCACCGCGCCGTCGCTGAAGGTGGTCAAGGGCAACAACGCCACCGGCGGCGTCTGGAACTATGGCCAGGCCGGTACCACCTACACGCTGACCGTGAGCAACACCACCGATGTGCCGACCGGCAATCCGCCGAATGTGCCGGCCGCGGCCATCGTGGTGCGCGACCAGCTGCCGGCCGGCATCGTGCCGAACTGGACGGGCACCCATGTGAGCGGCAGCTGGAGTTGTACCGCCAGCGGCCAGGATGTGACCTGTACCAGCAGCCAGGTGCTGGCCGCCGCGGGCAGCCCCGGCTCCAGCTCGGCCTTCACCCTGCCGGTGACCGTCACCGCCGCTGCCACCGGTGCGCTGACCAACCATGCCAGCGTGGGCGGAGGCCACGACCCGTTCAACAACGGCACGCCGCCGGCGCCGGGTGTGGGTTGCACCGATGCCGATCACTGCACGCGCAGTGACGTTACCGTGCCGGTGACGCGCGTGAGCTACGCCAAGCGTTCGAACACTGCCGGCCCGGTCGCGGTGGGGGCGACGGTCAGCTACACGGTGGATGTGACCGTGGCCGACGGCAACACCCGCGATGTGCTGACCCTGACCGACACCCTGGGCACCGGCCTGGATTTCGCCAGCGTCAGCAGCCCCGGTGCATTCACCTGCAATGCCGCCAATCCGCTGGTGTGTACGCTGCCGGCTGGCACCGCACCGGGCACCTACAGCCTGGGCTACACAGCCACGGTCAATGCGCAGGCCAGCGGGCAGGTGGTCAACACCGTGGTCGGCACCGGTACCGATACGCCCACCTGCAGCGGCAGCTGCACCACCACCACGCCGGTGGCGGTGCCGCGCATCTCGGTGTCCAAGGCCAGCAGCACCGCCGGTCCGGTTGCCATCGGTGACAGCGTGGCCTACACGGTGACCGTGCTGGTGGCCGATTCGCGCACCACGGCGGTGACCACGCTGACCGATACGCTGGGCACCGGCCTGGACTTCGGCAGCATCACCAGCGCCGGCAGCTTCAGCTGCGTGCCGGGCAATCCGCTGGTCTGCACGCTGCCGGCCGGTACCGTGCCGGGCAGCTATGCGTTCTCCTACACCGGCGTGGTCAACGTGCAGGCCAGCGGCCAAGTGCGCAACGCGGTGGTGCCCAGCGGCACCGACAACCCGTCCTGCGTGGGCGCTTGCGATACCACCACGCCGATGGCCAGCGCGCAGGTGGTCTACGCCAAACAGGCCTCCACCGGCGGCCCGGTGCGCGTGGGTGACCGCATCGACTACACCCTGACGGCAACGGTGACGCGCGCGCGCACCAGCGCCGTGGTCACGCTGACCGATACCCTGGGCAGTGGCCTGGACTTCGCTGGTGTCAGCAGCGCGGGCAACTTCACCTGCAACGCCGCCAATCCACTGGTGTGCACGCTGCCGGCCGGCACCGTGCCGGGCACCTACAGCCTCACCTATGGCGCCACCGTCAACGCACAGGCCAGCGGCAGCGTGCGCAACGCCGTACTCGGCAGTGGCACCGACAACCCGTCGTGCAGCGTGAACTGCGATACCACCACGCCGGTGGCGACGCCGGGCGTGAGCTATGCCAAGTCGGTGAACAGCACCGGCCCGGTCGCCGTGGGTGATCGGCTGACCTATACCCTGACCACGGTGGTGACCAACTCGCGCACTACCGACGTGGTGACCCTGACCGATACCCTGGGCACCGGCCTGGACTTCGGTGCGGTGACCAGCGCGGGCGCCTACACCTGCAATGCCGCCAATCCGCTGGTGTGCACCCTGCCGGCCGGGACCGTGCCGGGTAGCTACAGCCTGTCCTACACCGCCGTGGTGAACGCGCAGGCCACCGGCCAGGTCACCAACGCCGTGCTTGGCAGCGGTGGCGACAACCCCTCGTGTACCGCCAACTGCGGTACCACCACGCCGGTGACCGGCAGCGCCATCGATTACCGCAAGACCTCGGCGGCAGCCGGTGCGGTGAAGGTGGGCGACAGCATCGCCTACACGCTCACCGCAGTGGTCAGCAACTCGCGCACCACGGCAGTGTTCACCCTGACCGACACCATGGGCACCGGCCTGGACTTCGGTGCGGTGACCGCCAGCCAGGGCTTCAGCTGCAATGCGGCCAACCCGCTGGTGTGCACGCTGCCGGCCGGCACCGTGCCGGGCACCTACACGGTGAACTACACCGCCACGGTGAACGCCCAGGCCAAGGGCAGCGTCAGCAATGCGGTCCTGGGTGGCGGCACGGGCGTCACCACCTGCACCAGCAACTGCGGCACCACCACGCCGGTGCTGGCGGCCGTGGTGACCTACCGCAAGCAGTCGGCCACCGTGGCCCCGGTCGATATCGGCGATGCGGTGGACTACACGGTGGAAGTGACCGTGGCCAATTCGCAGACCGCCGATGTGGTCACCCTGACCGATACGCTCGGCCGTGGCCTGGACCTGCAGGCGGTCACCCAGCCCGGTCCGTTCACCTGCAACGGCGCCAACCCGCTGGTATGCACGCTGCCGGCCGCAACGGCCCCGGGCACCTACACGCTGGGGTATCGCGCGGTGGTCAATGCGCAGGCCAGCGGCAGTGTCCGCAATGCGGTGCTGGGCAGTGGCGGTGACACGCCGACCTGCAGCGGCGACTGCAGCACCGAGCACGCACTGGCCGACCCGCGTGTCGTGCTGGAGAAGCTGTCCGGTCCGGCCAGCGGTGCCGAAGTACGGCCGGGCGATCGCCTGCGCTACACGCTGGTGGCCACCGTCGAGCGGGCAGCGCTGCGCCAGCCGCTGCAGCTGGTGGATACCCCGGACGCAGGCCTGAGCATCGAGAGCCTGCCGGCGGGCTGTGCACAGCAGGGCGCGGACATCGTCTGCACCGTGCCCAGCGGAACCCCGGTGGGTCGCTACGAATACGTCTATCAGGCCATCGTCAACCAGGAAGCCCGCACCGAAGTGCTGAACCGGCTGCGGGGCCAGTATCCGGACGGCTCGCCGCCGCCGGAATGCACCACCTGCGAGACGCGCCACAAGGTGGTGTCCGACTTTGCGCTGCGCATCACCAAGACGGCCAGCCCACGCCGGGTGAAGGTGGGCGACCTAGTGCGCTACCAGCTGGTGGTGGAGAACGTGGGCGGCAGCCACTGGCGCGATGGCGTGGTGGTGGACACGCCGCCGCCGGGCTTCAGCTACGTGGATGGCTCGATGCGGGTGGCCGACGATGACGGGGCGTTCGCCCTGGCCAGCAGCCAGTCGCCGTTGCGCATCGGCGCGGTGGATATTGCTGTGGGCCGCAGCGCGACCATCACCTACCTGCTGCGGGTGGGCGCTGGCGTGCGTGCCGGTACCCATGTGAACCAGGCCGTGGCGACGGCGGAAGATGGAAGCCCCGTGTCGAACGTGGCCACCGCCGAAGTGGCGATGGACGCCGATCCGTTGCTGGAAGACAGCCTGGTGTTCGGCACCGTGTTCGATGATCGCGACGGCGACGGCTGGCAGGACAGCGCCGAGCTGACCGGGGTGCGCGTGCAGGGTGGCTTCGCCGCGTCGGCCTATGTGCCGGGCTCGACCACGCTGGATCGCGGCGAAGGTCCGCAGCCGGTGGCCGACGCCAGTGCGCCGTTGCTGCATGGCGTGCAGATCGGCGTGGTGCATGGCCGCGCGTCGACCTCCGACACGGCCGAAATGCATCAGGTAGTGCTGCGCCAGCGTTTGCGCGAGCTGACGTTTACCGATGACTTCGTGCTGGAAAGCGCACAGGGCCATCGCCTGCGGATGGATGCACAGGGCGTCACGCGTGTGGAGCGCAGTGGCGAGGCCGGCAAGGGCCTGACCGCAGCCGAACCGAGCGTGCGCCGCGAGATCGCCCGCGTCGCCGAGGGCTACGAGGTGGCCTATGTGATCGGCAACGACGGTATCCAGGAGCAGGGCATCCCCGGCGTGCGCCTGGCTACGGTGGAAGGCCTGCTGGTGGAGACCGATCCGTTCGGCCGCTATCACCTGGCCGATGTACACGGAGGTGACGCGCGCCTGGGCCGCAACTTCATCATCAAGCTGGATCCGGCGACGTTGCCGGGCGGTGCCGAGCTGACCACCGAAAACCCGCTGCTGCGTCGGGTGACGCAGGGCGTGCCGACCCGCTTCAGCTTCGGCGTGCGCCTGCCGCCGTCGCCGCAGGCCGGCGCCGAGCGCATGGAGATTGCGCTGGGCGAGGTGCTGTTCGCACCGGGCAGCAGCGAGCTGCAGTCCAGCTATCGCCCGGTGCTGAAGAAGATGGCCGAGGTGGTGGACCGCTACCAGGGCGGCGATGTGGTGATCGCTGCCAATGGCGAGAGCCAGGCACTGGCCTTTGCCCGCGCCGTAGCGGTACGCGATGCGCTGCAGGACGAGGTGGCCGAGAGCGCACGCGCCGGCCTGACCGTGCAGCTGCGCACCGACGTGCGGGATCCGCACTCGCTGCTGGCCGGCGTGGATGCCGGTGGCGCACTGCTCGGCAACGTGCTGTTCGACACCGACAAGGCCACCGTGCGTGAGGAGTTCAAGCCATTGCTGGCCGCCATCGCCGCACGCCTGGAGGCGCTGGGCGGTGGCCAGGTCAGCCTGGTCGGTCACACCGATGTGCGCGGCAGCCACGCCTACAACCAGGCGCTGGGCCTGCGTCGTGCCAACGCCGTGTTCGAGGCGCTGCGCAGCCAGCTCAGTCCCGCCGTGCAGCAACGCCTGCGCGTACGCAACGAGGAGAGCGCCGCCACCCGCGCGGCCGCCCGCCAACAGGAGGCCCGCCGATGAGCGCGCATCACTCTGCCGCCCGCCGTGCGGCCCGCCTGCCGCGCGCCGCCCTGTACCAGGCGCTGTTACTGGGCCTGGCCGCAACGGCCCAGGCGGCCCCGCCGGCTGCCGAACCGACGCCGATTCGTTGTGACGGCACCCAGTGCAACGCCGAGGGCGAGCTGTTGTTCAGCCTGCGCTCGCGCAGCTATGACGAACCGGTCACCGAGGGCACCTCGGCGCGTTCCGGCTCGCAGGCACTGCAGCCGGATCGCCGGGTCAGCTTGGCCATCGATGAGCCGGGCAAGGCCACCGTGCGCGGTGAGTTCATGATCCGCCTGCCGGAAGGTGGCGCGATCTGGGCCACCGAGGATCCGGCGATGGGCCAGCCCGAGCTGTCGGTGTCGGCGCCGGGCATGGTCGCCTTCGATGAAGGCCGCATCGTGCGGCCGGTCGAGTTCTACGTGCGCGGCAACTACACCGCCTTCATCCAGCGCCTGGAAGTCAGCGTCTACCGCGGCAGCGACACGGATCGTGTGGCAGCACTGGCGACCTTCGAGCTGCCGGTGGCGGCGGTGTCGCAGGGATACTGGGACGGGACGATGCCAGCGTCTACGCCGCTGCGCCGGGGCGATCGCCTGGTCTATGTGCTGCGCGCCTTCGACGCTGATGGCAACGTGGATGAAACCACCGCGCAGTCGATGCAGCTGGTGACGCCGGCGGAGTTCGAGCGTGGCAACCAGCAGTTGCGTGACGCGCTGGAAGACCGTCGCGGCACCTCGGTGGACGCCAGCCAGGCCGCGTCGCTGTCGTTGCTGCAGCAGGTGTTCGACGGCAATGGCCTGCGCCAGCAGAACATTCCGGTGTACGGCTCGCGGGTCCGCCTGCGTGGCCGCGACCTTCCGCTGGGTGCCGCACTGAAGATCAACGGCGACAGCTACCCACTGGACCAGGACCGCAAGTTCGCCGCCGAGTACCTGATGCCGATCGGCCACCACGCCTTCGACGTGCGTGTGGAGCGGCCGGATGCCCCGGCCATCGCGCGTACGCTGGAGGTTGATGTCAGTGGCCAGTACCTGTTCGGTGTCGGCCTGGCCGACATCACCGTGTACCAGAACAAGGCCAGCGGGGCAGGGCAGGACCTGGCCCGTGGCGAGCGCAATGACGATGTGCTCAGCGATGGCCGCCTGGCGTTCTACCTGAAGGCCAAGACGCGCGGCCGCTACCTGTTGACCGCGCAGGCCGACACCCAGAACCGTCCGCTGGACGAGCTGTTCACCGGCTTCACCACTGCCGACCCGCGCGACCTGTTCCGCAGCCTGGACCCGGACCTGTATTACCCGACCTATGGCGATGACTCGCTGACCCAGCGCGACGTGGACAGCATGGGCCGCTTCTACCTGCGCATGGACTGGGACAAGAACCAGGCGCTGTGGGGCAACTACAACACCGGCCTGACCGGCACCGAGTACGCGCAGTACGTGCGTTCGCTGTACGGTGCGGCACTGTCGTGGCGTTCGCGTGGTGCCAACGCCTGGGGCGATGCGCGCAGCGAGCTGCGCCTGTTCGGCTCGCAGGCCGAGACGGCGCCGGGCCACAGCGAGTTCATCGGTACCGGCGGCAGCCTGTACTACCTGCGCCACGCCAGCATTCTCAGTGGCTCGGACCAGGTGGTGCTGGAAATCCGTGACCGCACCACCGGCCGCGTGGAGCAGCGCGTGCCGATGGTGCGTGGCGCCGACTACGAGATCGACGCCCTGCAGGGCCGCATCCTGTTGACCCGGCCGCTGGCCCAGGTCAGTCGCGAGAACCTGCGCCGGATCAGCCGCGACGTGCCGCTGGACGGCTATGAGCAGCGCTTGATCGTGGACTACGAGTGGGTGCCGACCGGCTTCGACAGCGACGACATCACCGCCGGCGTGCGCGGCAAGCACTGGTTCGGCGATCACGTGGCCCTCGGCGCTACCTACGTGGACGAGCAGCGCGCCGGTCAGGACTATTCGCTGAAGGGCGCGGACCTGACCCTGCAGGCCGGCCGTGGCACCTACCTGAAGGTGGAACACAGCCGCAGCGAAGCCACCAGTGCGCCGGTGTTCTTCTCCGACAACGGCGGCCTGAGCTTCAGCCGCCTCAATCCGGAAGGGCCGCGCGAAGGCGAGGCGACAGCTGTGGAAGCGCGCATCAACCTGCGCGAGCTTGGCTGGACCCGGCGCGACTGGAGTGCCGGGGCCTGGTGGCGCCAGGTCGACGGCGGCTACTCGGTGGGGCGCTTCGATACCGGCCAGCGCGTGCGCGAACAGGGTGCCGAGCTGCTGGGTTACGTGACCGACGACTTCAGCCTGTACGCCCGCTACAGCGAGGCGCGCCGTGGCAGCGAGTCGCTGATCCAGGCACAGGCCACCGCCGAGTGGCGGATCGGCGAGAACGATCGCCTGTCGGCCGAGCTGCGTCGCGTGCAGGAAGACCGTGGTACCGGCGGCAACGTAGCCGGTGTGCTGGCCGCCGCCCGCTATACGCACCGCATCGGCACCTCGCTGGATGTGTACGGAGGCGGCCAGCTGACCGTGGATGATGACCATGGCCGCTACGCCGACAACGATGCGGTGGTGGCCGGTGGTACCTGGACCTTCGCCAACCTGTCCACCGTTGGTGCCGAGGTGAGCGATGGCGACCGTGGCACCGCCGCGCAGGTCAACGCCGAGTACCGGCTGACCCCGCAGCACAGCTTCTATGGCGCCTTTACCCAGTCCACTGATCGCAGCGAGTACGACCCGTTGTTCAGCCCGAACGCGCAGGATGGCTGGACGCTGGGCCAGCGCTGGCGCCTGTCCGACCAGGTCAATGTGTTCAATGAAAGCCAGTTCCTCAAATCCGGGCAGGACTCCGGGCTGGCGCATACTTTCGGCATGGATTTCTACCCGGCGGTAGGGTGGAATGCCGGCTTCACTCTCAGCGACGGCAAGCTCGATTCCAGCAGTGGCCAGGTGGACCGCAAGGCGGTGAGCCTGTCAGGCGGGCGGACCTCGCCCGGCACCGAATGGCAGAGCAAGCTGGAATGGCGCCGCGATACCGGTGCCGAGCGACGCACGCAATGGGTCAGCACCAACCGCCTGAGCCATCGTCTCAACGACAGCTGGCGGATCGCGGCGCGCTTCAACTACGCCGACACCGATGATGCGATCAACCCGGTGGCAGGCGCGCGCTTCATCGAAGGCAACCTGGGCTTCGCCTACCGCCCTTGGGACAACGACCGCTGGGCGCTGTTCGGCCGCTACAGCTACCTGTATGACCTGTCCACGATGGGTCAGGTCAATGGTGTGGATTACGACCAGCGCACCCAGGTGCTGTCGCTGGAAGGTGTCTACCGCATCGACCAGCGCTGGGAAGTGGCGGCCAAGGCGGCGCGCCGCGAGGGCGAGGTGCGCTATGGGCGCGGCACCGGGCCGTGGTTCGATTCGGCCACCAACTTTGCTTCGGGCCAGCTGCGCTACGACCTGTACTACCAGTGGCATGGCCTGCTGGAGTATCGCCTGCTGGACGTGCGCGATGGCGGTCGCCGGCAGGGCTGGCTGGCCGGTGTCGATCGCGATATCGGGCGCAACTTCCGCGTCGGTGTGGGCTACAACTTCACCGACTTCAGCGATGACCTGACCCGGTTCGACTACACCCACCGCGGGTGGTACCTGAACCTGGTGGGGCGCTATTGATGAGGGCAGCCGAGCGTGGGCTCGGCGCTACAGGAGCGGATACGCCGGGCCATGCCCGGCGGAGAGGGGCTGGTAGCGCCGGGCCATGCCCGGCGACTACTCACTCCTGCTTCAGCAGCTGCACCAACTGGCGCAGGCGGTAGGGCTTGGGCAGGAATTCCACCTGCTCGGGCAGCGGGGGCAGCTGCGAACGCGCATAGCCGGACGACAGGATCATCCGCGCCTGTGGCTGTTCGCGGGCGACGTGTTCACTCAGCTCGATGCCGGACATGCCGTTGGGCATGCTGATGTCACTGAACACCACATCGAAACGCGCTTCGCCCTTCAGCAGCGCGGCCGCTTCTTGGGCATCGGCGGTCGTGGACACGTCGATGCCGAAGTCGCGCAGGGCCAGGCCGATCATCTCGCGCAGATCGGTCTGGTCCTCCACCATCAGTACGCGGATCGGGTCATCGGTCATCGGCAGGGTCCTCTATTGCAGGGAGCAGCAGGCTGACCGTGGTGCCGACACCGGGCGTGGTGGACACGTCGACGAAGCCGCCGCTCTGGGTGGTGAATCCGAACACCTGGCTCAGGCCCAGACCGCTGCCCTTGCCGATGTCCTTGGTGGTGAAGAAGGGTTCGGTTGCGCGCTCGGCGATGTCGGCAGCCATGCCATGGCCCTCGTCACAGACGCTGAGGGTGACATAGCCACGTTGCAACGTGCTGTCCGCATCCGGGTCGAGCCGATGCTCCAGTGCGGTGGCCACCAGGACGCGGCCGCCATCGAGGGTAGCTTCCACGGCATTGGCCACCAGATTGCTCAGCGCGGTCTGCAGCTGCATCGCGTCGGTGCTCACCGCGGGCAGGCCGGGCGTCAGCCGCAGGTCCAGCACCACCGTGGGCGGGCAGGCGCGCTGCAGGTCCGGCAGCCAGTGCTGCAGCTGTGCGTTGATGTCCAGTGGCTCGCGGATCAGGGTCTGCCCGGTGCTGAAGGCCAGCAGCTGGCGGGTCAGCAGCGCGCCGCGGTCGGTGGCGGCCTGGGCCGCATCCAGCAGTTCGACCGCGCGCCTGTCGTCGCTGCCTACGCGCATGGCCAGCAGATCCAGCGCATTGCCGATGGTGGTCAGCAGGTTGTTGAACTCGTGCGACAGCCCCCGGCTGAGCCGGCCCACCGTCTCGAACTGCTGGGTGTTGCGCAGCGCACGCTGGGCATCGCGCAGCAGCCGTTGTGCCTGCCACTGCTCGGTGATGTCGCGGGTGATCTTGACGAAGCCGAGCAGTTCGCCGGCTTCGACCACCGGCTCGATGACCACGCTGGCGCGGAACGAAGACCCATCACGGCGTACCCGCCAGCCTTCGCTGGCGACATGGCCCTGCTGCGCGGCGACGCGAAGCAGGCGTTGCGGCTCGCCGGCCTCGCGGTCGGTGGCCAGATAGAAGCGTCCGAAGTGCGTTCCAACCACTTCAGCGGCTGAATAGCCCTTGATGCGCTCTGCGCCCGGGTTCCAGCTGCACACGATGCCTTCGGGATCAAGCAGGTACAGCGCATGGTCGCGCACGCTGTCGATCAGCAGTCGCAATTGGCGGGAAGGGTCCGTCAGCACGGACGTCGTAGAAGCGGCTGCGTCCACGTGGAAATGAGCATTACCCCAGGGAGGGACGTGAAGCTAGGCAGTGCAGTGTGAAGGGTGTGTGGAGGTCTGGCACGTGCCAATGGTCCTGTGCGGCTGAATGCGACACGGAGTACCATCTCCCACCCTTTGTCTTCTGGAACCGACCTGCATGCGTCCTGGTGCGACTACGCGTGACCGCTGGATCTGGATGGCCTCCGCTGTGCTGTTGGCCGCGACCATCGCGTTGGAACTCGTGGTCCCGCTTGGCTATGCCGTGTGGCTGGCCTATTTCCTGGCCGTGGGCGTCACGGTGTTCCAGCGCAGTGCGCGCGCCCCGTTCATCGTGGCTGCGGTCGCCTGTGTCCTGCTGGTCATAGGATTCAACATCGCGCCCGCCAGTTCCAATTCGGCGTTCTCGTTCGTCAACCGCAGCATCGGCGGCTGTGCGTTCCTGATGATCGCGCTGATCGTCTCGCGGGCCATCCAGGCGCGGCGGGAGGCAATGCGGGCACTGTGGCTGCAGGAGGCCGAGAACGCGGTGGCAATGAGCCTGCGCGGCGACCTCGGTCCGGAGCAGATCGCCGAGGCGGCAGCCACCAGCCTGGGCGCGCAGCTGGAGGCCGAGGTCGGTGCCGTATACCGGCTGGATGGAGGGAGGTTGCAGCTGACCGGTGGCCTGGCGCTGCCGTCCGGCATGCCTGCGTCGCTGGCATTGCAGGAGGGCGTGGCCGGGCAGGTGGCGCGGGACGAGCGCATCCGTCACCTGCTGGGTGGCGACGACGCCCTACTTGAACTGCAGACCAGCCTGGGGCGCCTGCCGGTGCGCGAGCGCATCCTGGCGCCGATCAGCAGTGATGGCAGCGTGGTCGGCATCATCGAGCTGGGACGCGCCCGGATGGGCGGGCAGCGCGATCTGGATCGCGAGCTGCTGGCGCGTTGTGGCGAGACGATCGGCATGGCCCTGCGCGCTTCGCTGCTGCGCGCACAGCTGGTCGTGCTGCTGGAAGAATCACAGCGCCAGGGCGAGGAACTGCAGGCGCAGCAGGAAGAGCTGCGGGTGGCCAACGAAGAGCTGGAAGAGCAGAGCCGCAGCCTGCAGCAGTCGCAGAGCCATCTGGAAGAGCAGCAGGCCGAGCTGGAACAGAGCAACGTGCAGCTGGAAGAGCGCACCCACGAGCTGGAAGCGCAGAAGCAGGCGCTGCTGGTTGCACAGTCACAGCTGGTGCGCAACAGCAACGAGCTGGCGGCTACGTCGCGCTACAAGTCCGAATTCCTGGCCAACATGTCGCACGAGCTGCGCACGCCGCTGAACAGCTCGCTGATCCTGGCCAAGCTGCTGGCCGACAACAAGGACGGCACGCTCACCGAGGAGCAGGTGAAGTACGCCCGCGCGATCCTGTCGTCCAACAACGACCTGCTGGCCCTGATCAACGACATCCTCGACCTGTCCCGCATCGAGGCCGGCCATGTCGAGCTGGCCGATGAGGTGGTGGTGGTGGACAGCGTGCTGCAGCGCCTGCGCGAGACGTTCGAGCCGATGGCGCGGCAGAAGGGCCTGGCCCTGCAGATCGAGGCCGACGCGCTGGCACCGAGCCAGCTGATGGCCGACAGCCAGCGCCTGCAGCAGATCCTGAAGAATCTGCTGGCCAATGCACTGAAGTTCACCGAGCACGGCAGGGTCAGCCTGCATGTGCGTGCCGGTGGCAACGGTCGCATCCGCTTCGAGGTCAGCGACAGTGGCATCGGCATCGCGCGCGAACAGCTGCAGGTCATCTTCGAAGCGTTCCGCCAGGCCGATGGCAGCACCCGTCGCCGCTATGGCGGCACAGGCCTGGGCCTGTCGATATCGCGGGACCTGGCCGAGCGCATGGGCGGCAGCATCCAGGTCGACAGCGAACCGGGTCGAGGCAGCTGCTTCATTCTGGAACTGCCGTTGCAGGGCGCTCCGGTGTCTGTGCCCGGTGACACCCCCGTTGCCGCATCTGCGTTGCCCCAGCCTGCGGTAGCGGTGGTCGATGCACGCAGCACGACCGCGCCTGTGGTTGCGCCATCACCTGCGCCTGGCGCGGCCAGCGTGGCCGATGACCGCGGCCGCCGCCAGCGTGCAGGCCGCCTGATCCTGGCGGTGGAGGACGACGCGACGTTTGCCGAAGCCCTGGTGGCACTGGCCCACGAGCTGGACTTCGACTGCGTGGTGGCCGGAACAGCCGAAGAGGCCCTGGCCCTGGCCAGTGAACTGCGACCGAACGGCATTCTGCTTGATATCGGTCTGCCGGACGTGTCCGGCCTGAGCGTGCTGGAACGCCTGAAGCGCAACCCCGATACCCGCCACATCCCGGTGCACGTGGTCTCGGCGATGGACCGCAGCCAGGTCGCGCGCGAACTCGGTGCGATTGGTTTCGCGATCAAGCCGACCACGCGCGAACGCCTTGTGTCGGCCATCGAGCAGCTGGAGCAGACCAGTCAGCGTGACGTGCGGCGCCTGCTGATCGTCGAGGACGACAACGAGCTGCGCCACAACCTGGAACTGCTGCTGGGTCGCGAGCAGTTGCAGATTGTCGCGGTGGGCACCCTGGCCGGTGCGCTGGAGCAGCTCAGCACGGTCACCTTCGACTGCATGGTGATGGACCTGTCGCTGCCCGACGGCAGCGGCTACGACCTGCTCGAGCACATGGCCGGCAACGACGATGTCGGCTTCCCGCCGGTAATCGTCTACACCGGCCGCGCGCTCAGCCGCGAGGAAGAACAGCGTCTGCGCCGCTACTCGAAGAGCATCATCATCAAGGGCGCACGTTCGCCCGAGCGCCTGCTGGACGAGGTCACCCTGTTCCTGCACAGCGTGGAAGCCAGCCTGCCCACCGACCAGCAGCGCCTGCTGCGCGAGGCCCGCCGTCGCGACACCGTGCTTGATGGCCGTACCGTGCTGCTGGCCGAAGACGATGTGCGCAACATTTTCGCGCTGTCCAGCGTGCTTGAACCGCTGGGGGTGACTCTGGAAATCGCCCGCAATGGCCAGGAGGCGGTGGATCGCCTGGCCGAGCGTGAGGTCGACCTGGTGCTGATGGACATCATGATGCCGGAGAAGGACGGGCTGGCCGCGATGCGAGAGATCCGCGCGCAGCGCCATCTGCAGGACCTGCCGATCATCGCGCTGACCGCCAAGGCCATGCCGGACGATCGCGAACGCTGCCTGCAGGCCGGCGCCAACGATTACATCGCCAAACCAATCGACGTGGACAAGCTGGTTTCGCTGTGCCGGGTCTGGTGCTCGCGGCAATGAACGATCAGGCGCTGTTCGACCTGGAACTGAAGGTCCTGCTGGAGGCGATCTACCAGCGCTACCACTACGACTTCCGCAGCTACGCGGTGTCATCGCTGCGGCGGCGCATGCGCCAGGCCATGCAGCGCTACGAGTGCGAACGCCTGGCCGACCTGCAGCATCGCCTGCTGCACGAGCCGGAGCTGTTCGCCCAGGCGATGCAGTTCTTCACCGTGCAGGTGTCGGAGATGTTCCGAGATCCGGCCTACTTCCGCGAATTGCGCGAGCAGGTGGTGCCGGTGCTGCGCACCTATCCCTCGGTGAAGTTGTGGGTAGCCGGTTGCAGCACGGGTGAGGAGGTCTGGTCGCTGGCGATCCTGTTGCACGAGGAAGGCCTGCTCGAGCGCAGCATTGTCTACGCCACCGACATCAACCCGTCGGCGCTGGCCACGGCCGAGGCCGGCGCCTATGGCATCGACCGGATGGCCCAGTTCAGCCGCAACTACCTGGCCGCCGGTGGCACCGCGTCGTTGTCGGACTACTACGCCACCGCGTACGACGGCGCCGTGTTCGACCGCCAGCTGCGCCGCAACGTAGTGTTCGCCGATCACAGCCTGGCCACCGATACCGTGTTCTCCGAAGTGCACCTGGTGTCGTGCCGCAATGTGCTGATCTATTTCAACCGCGATCTGCAGGACCGCGCCGTAGGCCTGTTCCGCGAGGCGCTGGTGCATCGTGGCTTCCTCGGCCTGGGCAGCAAGGAGTCGCTGCAGTTCGGGCGTCACCATGATGCCTTCGAGGTCTGTTCGCGCGAACATCGCCTGTACCGGAAGGTTGCGTGATGGCCATGAGCACGCGGCCTGGGTTGCTGGTGATCGGCGCATCCGCAGGCGGGGTTGCTGCCCTGCAATCGGTGCTCGGTGCGCTGCCCGCAACGTTTCCCGCGCCGGTGCTGGCGGTGCTGCATCTGCCACGCGATCGCACCAGCCGCATTGCCGAAGTGCTGACGCCCTGCTGTGCGCTGCCGGTGCGCGAGGCGGAGGACAAGCAGCCGCTGCAGCCGGGAACCGTCACCTTCGCCCCGCCGGACTATCATCTGCTGGTGGAAGACGCGGCCTCGGTAGCGCTGTCGGTTGACGCGCCGGTGCTGTATTCGCGCCCGGCCATCGACCCGTTGTTCGAATCGGCTGCTGCGGTGTTTGGCCCGCAGGTACTGGCCCTGTTGCTGACCGGGGCCAGCAGCGACGGCAGCGAAGGGGTGGCTGCGGTTCGCGCTGCTGGTGGCCACGCCTGGCTGCAATGTCCCGAGGAGGCCGAGGCATCGATGATGCCGGCCTCCGCCCTGCAGCACGCTGGCGCCGATGCCGTGCTGCCCCTTGAACTGATGTGCCGTCGCCTGAAGGAGTTCTCCGCATGAACCTGCTGCCACCGGACCCTGCGCAATCGCAGACCCCGGTCAACCTGCTGATCGTCGATGACGTGCCGCAGAACCTGGTAGCCATGCAGGCGCTGCTGCAGCGCGAGGGCGTGAATCTGCTGCTGGCCGGCTCGGGCGCACAGGCGCTGGAGCTTCTGCTGGAACATGAGGTGGCGTTGGCGTTGCTGGACGTGCACATGCCGGAGATCGACGGCTTCACCCTGGCCGAACTGATGCGGGGTTCGCACCGCAGCCGCACCATCCCGATCATCTTCCTGACCGCCTCGCCGGATGACCCGGTGCGCGCCTTCAAGGGCTATGAGACCGGCGCGGTGGATTTCCTGCACAAGCCGGTGGCGCCGCAGGTGATCCTGAGCAAGGTCAATGTCTTCATCGAGCTGTACCAGCAGCGGCAGCTGCTGAAGGCGCGCAACGAGGCATTGGAGCGCGCCCTCAAGCTCAACGAGACCATGGCGGCGGTGCTGACCCACGACCTGCGCACGCCGTTGTCGGCGATCCTGTTGTGCGCCGACAAGCTGGCGCTGGACCTGCCTGCCGACAACATCGGCGCCCGCCAGACGCTGGCCCACCTGGAGGCCAGTACGCTGCGCATGGCGCGGATGGTGGAGCAGCTGCTGGACTTCTCGCGGATCCGCAGCGGCGGCCTGCGCCTGCAGGCGAGCAGCTGCGATCTGGGCGATGTGGCGCGTGCGGTGGTGGCCGAAGCCGGCAGCGCGCATGGCCACTCGCGGATCAGCCTGGACATGCACGGTGACACCGCGCTGCAGGGCGATTTCGATCGCCTCGGCCAGGTCGCGGCCAACCTGATCGGCAATGCGCTGACTCATGGCAACGAGGCGAGGGTGGAGGTGGATGGCCGCGATGCGCGCAACGTGCTGCTGCGGGTGAGCAATGCCGGGCACATCGATGAAGCCCTGCTGCCGCGCCTGTTCGAACCGTTCAAGGCCAGCTTCCATCCCAGCAACGGGTTGGGCCTGGGCCTGTACATCGTCGATCAGTTCGTACGTGCCCACGGCGGGCGCATCCAGGCCAGCAACGAGGCCGGGCAGGTGGTGTTCGAGGCGCGACTGCCCCGACGCTGCGACGGCCCGGGCGTGACCGCAAACTGAACTCTTCAGCAAGCGTGAACCGCTTCTGAGACGGGCTCGTCCGCAACTGTTACCGTGGCTTCACCTCCTGCCAGGGAAGCGCCATGCCTCTGCGCGCCATTGCCTACGTCAGCCAGGCGTCACCGGACCTGTCACCCGAAAGGCTGGATGCATTGGTCGAAGACGCCGCGCGCTTCAACAAGCTGGCCGGGGTGACAGGCGTACTGCTGCATGACGGCGGTCGCTTCCTGCAGTACATCGAAGGGCCGCCGGATGGCATCGATTCGGTGTACGAACGCATCCTGCAGGCGGGCAGCCATGTCGACATCGTGGAGCTGGCGCGCGGGCGTCTGGGCCAGCGCCAGTTTCCCTACTGGGCGATGCGTGCACTGGCGGTGGACGCGATGCTGCTGCGCCAGCTCTCATCCGGCGACTGGTCCGGGTTTACCCGCGCCCTGCAGGGCGACCGTTCCGCGCCCACGCCGGTGGACCTGCTCGACACCGTCGTGCAGCCGGTGCTGCACGCCGTTTGAGTGCCCCCCCTCGGTTCAGCGTGCCGGGCCGCCGCAGTAGGCGGCGTGCAATGCCTGCAGTACGCCCAGTGCCGGGCCTTCGATCATCCGGTAGTGGATCGATTGTGCCTGGCGCCGCGTCGCCACGATGTCCAGTGCGCGCAGCACCGCCAGATGCTGCGACAGCGCCGATGCGCTCAGCCCGGTCAACGCCTGCAGTTCCGGTACCGGCGCTTCGCCTTCCACCAGCCGGCACAGCACCTGCAGACGCGCCGGGTGGGCCAGGCTCTTGAGCAGGGCGGCCGCATGCGCGGCATGTTCGGCCATCGCGGTGGCGTCGAGCGGGGCGCGGGCCATGGTTGACCTTGTGGTTTGGATGGCGCTAATTTAGCGAAATCTAAATTACGTGGCAATCGAATGCGCGCAACATGCGAGGGCAGGGCATGAACGTGCCATGGGCGGCACTGGCCGGTGGCGGGCTGATCGGGCTGGCTGCGGTGCTGTTGCTGGCGACCACCGGCCGCGTGGCCGGCATCAGCGGGATCGCGGCCGGCACGCTGCGCCCCGCGCAGGGCGAGCGCGGTTGGCGCTGGGCCTTCCTGCTCGGTCTGCTGCTGGCAGCGGGCGCAGTGCTGTGGTGGCAAGCGGCGCCCGGGCAGCCGGCGCGCGCGCTGATCCGCGATGCGCTGCCAGCCTGGCAGCTGGTCGGCGCGGGCCTTCTGGTCGGCTTCGGAACCCGGCTGGGCAATGGCTGCACCAGTGGACACGGCGTGTGCGGCATGGCGCGTGGTTCGCGCCGGTCATTGGCCGCGGTGCTGGTGTTCATGGGCTGCGCGATGCTGACCACCTTCGTGATCCGTCACGGCGGAGCCATCGCATGAGCCGCGCGATCTGGGCCGCAGGCCTGTCCGGCGCGCTGTTCGGCGCGGGGCTGGCACTGGCCGGCATGACCGACCCGCGCCGGGTGCTCGGCTTCCTCGACGTGGCCGGCGACTTCGATCCGACCCTGGCCTGGGTGCTGGGCGCGGCCGTGCTGGTCAGCGCGCTGGGCCAGCGCTGGGTGCTGCGGCGCACGCAGCCGCTGTTCGCCACGGGTTTCCAGCGGCCCGCGCTGACCGGCGTCGATGCGCGTCTGCTGCTGGGCGCGGCCCTGTTCGGCATCGGCTGGGGCTGGGCGGGCTACTGCCCGGGACCGGCCCTTGCCGGGCTGGCTGTGGGGTCGCGTGAAGCGCTGTGGTTCGTGCCCGCCATGCTGGCAGGCTTCTGGCTGCACGCGCGGGTCACGCGCTGAGCTTTCACCATTGTGTCACCGCACGTGCGGTGAGATCCGCTGATCACGGGGAACGGAGCGCAGCGACATGGCACGGATGACGTGGAAGCAGAAGGCGATGCTGGCAGTGGCACTGGTGGCGGCCGGCGCCCCCGCACTGGCCTGCACGCGTGCGGTGTACCTGGGTGACAACGGCGATGTGATCACCGCGCGGTCGATGGACTGGAAGGTCGATGTGGCGACCAATCTCTACGTGCTGCCGCGTGGCATGGCACGCACCGGCCAGGCCGGGCCGAAATCGCTGGCGTGGACGGCGCGCTACGGCAGCGTGGTGGCCACCGGCTACGACGTGTCGACCACCGACGGCATGAACGAGAAGGGTCTGGTTGCCAACCTGCTGTGGCTGGTCGAGTCGGAGTACCCGCAGCAGCGTGGCAACAAGCCCGGCCTGGCCATCTCACTGTGGGCCCAGTACGTGCTGGACAACTTCGCCACGGTGGACGAAGCGGTGGCGGCGTTGCGGCGCGAGCCGTACTCGATCATCACCGACAAGGTGCCGGGCGAGGATCGCCAGGCGACGCTGCACCTGTCTCTGTCCGATGCCAGCGGTGACAGCGCCATCGTCGAGTACATCGGCGGTCGCCAGGTGATCCATCATGACCGGCGCTACCAGGTGATGACCAACTCGCCGATCTTCGAGCAGCAGCTGGCGCTCAACACTTACTGGCAGCAGATCGGTGGCACGGTGATGCTGCCGGGCACCAACCGCTCGGCCGACCGCTTCGCGCGGGCGTCCTTCTACATCAATGCCATCCCCAAGGCCGAAGATCCAGTGGTGGCGCTGGCCAGTGTGTTCAGCGTCATCCGCAATACGTCGGTGCCCTATGGCATCACCACGCCTGGCGAGCCGAACATCTCGTCCACGCGCTGGCGCACCGTGGCTGACCACAAGCGCCGGCTGTACTTTTTCGAATCGGCGTTGACCCCGAACACGTTCTGGGTCGATCTGAACAAGGTCGATTTTGCTGGCAAGGTGCTCAAGCTCGACCTCGGCCCGGACCAGCGCAATACCTTCGCAGGTGATGCACTGGGCCAGTTCGTGCCCAGCGCACCGTTTACTTTCCTGGGGGTCGACGGCTAGCGCGAGGCCTGGTCGGGGACGTCCTTCGGACACACCGCCAGCACCGGGCAGGCCGGTCGCATGAAGCGTGGGGTGAACGAGCGCAGGTCACCTGGAATGTCCGACGGCGTCTCCACCATGCGGTCGCCGGGATTGCCGCAGATCAGGCCATTCTGGAAGCCGGACTGGAAATACACCGAGGTGGCGCCGGCCAGGATCGGGCAGCTGCCGGCCAGTTCGACCCGGTAGAAACGGTGCCCGCCGCTGCGGCGTGGGTTGGTTTCGACCACCACGCCCTGTGCATCCTCGCTCCAGCTGCGTACATGGCGGCTGGCGAAGCAGAACGCCGGCGACGCCTGGAAGGTCTGGCGGGTGCGGCTGCGCGGCTGCCGCGCCTCGCCCTTGGCGGTTACCGTGACACTGGGGAGCGTGGCGGCATATTGCCGTCCACTGGCCCGCGCCGTACTGGCGAATTCACGGTTGTCGATCGGAGTGACGCCGGCCACGGCGCAGCGGCGTCCATCGACCACCACCTGCTCGCTGGGGCGTCCACAGGCCCAGCCCGACGGTGCCTCCAGCCGCAGCGTGCCGGCATCATTGATGCCGGGACAGGCGGCGCTGAAATCGATGCGATACGCCTGGCCCTGGCCATTGCGAACGGCAATGGCCGTTGCGGTCTCCTGCTCGACCTGCTGTACGTCACGTGCGTCCAGGCAGTGTGGTGCAGGAGCAACGCGCTCGGTCGGCAACTGGCCAGCGGCGGCCATCGGCAGCAGGCCAGCAAGCACCAGCGGAAGCGTGCGGATCGTGGTGTTCATCCTGCCATCCCTGCGGTCGGAGCCGGCTGCACCATAGCATGGCCCCTCCGCGCCCGCGTTGCAGGCAGATGTCGGCGCGCGCACACTCGTCACATGGGCGCGATCTTCCACCTTCGGCACTATGGACAGGCCACCGGCCTGGACCGCCATGACTATGCGCAGTGGGTGCTGCCGCTGCAGGGTGAGCTTCAGTTCGAGATGGAAGGCCAGGGTGGCCGGTTGGATCTGCTGCAGGGAGCCTTCGTTGCCGCTGGCGAGGCACACGACCAGATGGCCGATGGTCCCAATGGCTTCGTGATCGTGGATTGCCCTCCTGGCGTGCTGGATGACGATACCCAGGAGCACCTGCGCCGCCAGCGTTGGCTGTACCTGCCATTGTCAGTGCGCCAGCGGCTGGCACAGGTGCGCGAGGATCAGCCATTGCCGGCGCTGTTGCCGCAGCTGCTGCAGATGTTCGCGCCTGCCGGCAGCGGTGCACGGCTGCAGAGCCTGTGCGCGCAGGTGCAGGCCGATCCCGGAAGGGCGTGGCCAGTGGCGCGCATGGCGGTTGTCGTAGGCGTCAGCGAAAGCCGCCTGCATGCGCTGTTCCAGCGTGAGTTCGGGCTCAGTCCGCAGGCCTGGCTCAGTGCCTGCCGGCTGCGTTGGGCCAAGCACCAGCTGCGCACCAGCGCTGCGCCGATCAGCGATATCGCCCTGGCCGCAGGTTATTCGGAGCAGAGTGCACTGACCCGGGCACTGCGCCGCGAATATGGGCAAACGCCCGCCGCCTGGCGCCGGGGCGCCATCTGATCTGTAGAGCCGAGCATGGGCTCGGCTCTACAGATCAGCGACAGCGACGGGCAGTAGCCTGGGTCAAGCGCGCTCGCCGCGCCGCCGCTTACACTGCGCGGCCTGTGCTCTCCCCCTGACAATTCCAATGCGCAACAACCCGATGGCCCTGGGCATCGCCAATGGCGTTGCCGCCGGCGCGCTGTGGGGCGTGGTCTTCCTCGCGCCCGCCGTGCTGCAGTCATTCAATGCCCTGCAGTTGTCTGCTGGCCGCTATCTGGTCTATGGGCTGATTGCGGTGCTGCTGCTGTTGCCGCGCTGGAAGCGGTTGGCGCCGCAGCTGGGGCGCGCCGAGTGGTTCGGCCTGCTGTGGCTGAGCCTGGCCGGCAACCTGGTGTATTTCCTGCTGCTGGCCACCGCTGTGCAGTGGGCCGGTGGTGCGGCCGCATCGCTGATCGTCGGCTTGATTCCGGTGGTGGTGACCGTGGTCGGTGTGCGCGAGCAGGGCGCGGTGCCGCTGAAACAGCTGATGCCTGCGTTGGGCCTGTGCGTGGCGGGTGTGGCGCTGGTCGGCTGGGAAGCATTGATGTCCGAGCATCTGGCAACACCGTGGCGGCAGCGCCTGATCGGCCTGCTGTGCGCGTTCGGCGCGTTGTTCTCCTGGGCGCTGTATTCGATCGGCAACAGCCGCTGGCTGGCCCGACGCCCGGACCTGTCCAGCCACGACTGGTCACTGCTGACCGGCGTCACCACCGGCGGGCTGGCCCTGCTGCTGGTGCCGATGGCGTTCATCGGCCACACCGGCAGCCATACCCCGGCACAGTGGAGCGGCTTCTGGGCGATCAGCGCCGGCGTGGCCGTGGTGGCCTCGATCCTCGGCAACGCGTTCTGGAACCGCGCCAGCCGGCTGCTGCCACTGACCCTCACCGGGCAGATGATCGTGTTCGAAACCCTGTTCGCGCTGTTGTACGCGTTTGTCTGGCAGCAGCGCTGGCCAACCCTGCTGGAAGCTTTGGCCATCGTGTTCCTGGTCGCCGGGGTGATGCTGTGCGCGCATGCCCATCGTGCGCCGCGGGCGATCGCCGAACATGCAGGCTAGTTGCAGGCGTCAAGCGCGCTGATGCTCGCTTTGTCTCAGATGCAACCAAATGCCGGCACGTTGAGCGATGATCACGGCAGTCGATTTTTGCATCGCAGCACTTGACAGCCGCCCGGCGCGCAGTGTTTTCTGTACGCCATGGTCCTTGATGCCGCCCACGCCAGCCTGATCGCTCCCGCCACCGCGGGCCGTTCGACTGCGCCGGTCGCCATTACCACCATTACCACCACCACCGTCACCACTGCCCTGGTGCGGCCCGTCGTCTTCGTGTAACTCCCGAAAACCACGGCCCCGCACCATCCAGGTGGCGGGGAAACTCGACACCTGCATGCGACGGGGCCTCCTGCCGAGGTCTGCATGTCTCTCCACGCCCCCGCCCATCCCGTAGCCCCGGCCGATCTGGCTGCGCCGACCACTGTCGTGCACAAGTTCGGTGGCACCTCCGTGGCCGATGCCGAGCGCTACCGCCATGTCGCCGGCCTGCTGCTGGCCCGCCCCGAAACCCTGCAGGTCACCGTTGTCTCGGCGATGAAGGGCGTCACCGACGCACTGATCGAGCTGGCGCAGCTGGCGGCCAAGGGCGATGCAGGCTGGCGCGAGGCCTGGCATGCGCTGCGCGCCCGTCATCGCGGCGCTGCCGTGGCCCTGCTCGGCGAGCAGGTGGGCGACACCGTGGAGTGGATCGATGCGCGCTTCGATCAACTGGCAGAGGTGCTGGCGGCGCTGGCGGTGATCGGCGAGCTGCCGCGCGAGGTGCTCGACCGCGTGCAGGGCCTGGGCGAAGTGTTCTCCGCACAGTTGTTGGGTACCCATCTGCGCGCGCTGGGCGAAGACTGCGCGGTGCTCGATGCGCGCGACGTGCTGGTGGTGGGGCATGGTGAGCTGGGCGTGGACGTCGACTGGGAAGCCAGTGCGGACCGCCTGGCCAAATGGCGCCTGCAGCATCAGCAGTCGCGGCTGGTCGCCACCGGCTTCGTCGCCCGTGACCGCCACGACCGCATCACTACGCTCGGCCGCAATGGCAGCGATTACTCCGGTGCGATCTTCGCCGCGCTGTTCAATGCGGATGAGCTGCACATCTGGACCGATGTCGATGGCGTGCTGTCGGCCGACCCACGGCTGGTGCCCGAGGCGGTGCAGCTGGAGTCGCTGAGCTACGACGAAGCCTGCGAGCTGGCCTATTTCGGCGCCAAGGTAGTGCACCCGCAGACGATGTCGCCGGCGATCCGCCTCGGCCTGCCGATCTTCATCCGCAATACCTTCCAGCCGGCACATCCGGGTACGCGCATCAGCGCCGAGCGCTCGCCGCGCGGGCCGGTGAAAGGGTTGACCCTGAGCCCTGGGCTGGCCCTGCTGAATCTGGAAGGCACCGGCCTGATCGGCGTGCCCGGTACGGCCGAGCGAGTGTTCGCTGCGCTGCGCCAGGCACAGGTGTCGGTGGTGATGATCTCGCAGGGCTCGTCGGAACATTCGATCTGCTGCGTGGTACGCGCCGCCGAAGCCGCGCGCGGTCGCGAAGCACTGCTGCACGCGTTCGCGCATGAACTGTCGGTCGGCCAGGTGCAGCGCGTGCAGGTCAGCGAGGGAGTGAGTGTGCTGGCGGCGGTCGGCGACGGCATGGCCGGCCAGCCGGGTGTGGCGGCGCGCCTGTTCGAGGCGCTGGGCCGTGCGCAGGTGAACATCCTGGCCATCGCCCAGGGCTCGTCCGAGCGCAACATTTCGGTGGCGGTGGACAGCGCCGATGCCACCCGCGCGCTGCGCGCTGCACATGCCGGGTTCTGGCTGTCGCCGCAGACCTTCGCGGTGGGTGTGATCGGGCCGGGCAATGTGGGCGCCGCGCTGCTGGACCAGTTGCTGGTGGCGCGGCCGCAGCTGCTGGCCAAGGCCAACGTCGACCTGCGCCTGCGCGCGCTGGCCTCGCGTTCGCGCATGCGCCTGGAAGACGACGGCCTGCACGCCGACTGGCGGCAGGCGTTGCAGCAGGCCGGTGAGGCCAGTGACCTGGATCGTTTCACCGAGCATCTGCTGGGCGCACACCTGCCGCATGCGGTGGTGATCGACTGCAGTGGCAGTGCCGAGGTGGCCGAACGCTACGAGGGCTGGCTGGCAGCTGGCATCCATGTGGTCACGCCGAACAAGCAGGCTGGGGCCGGCCCGTTGCCGCGCTACCAGCGCATCCGTGCGGCCGCCGCCGCCAGCGGGGCGCGCTTCCGCTACGAAGCCACGGTAGGTGCGGGCCTGCCGGTGATCACTACGCTGCGCGATCTGGTCGATACCGGTGACGAGGTGCTGGCCATCGACGGCATTTTCTCCGGCACGCTGGCCTGGCTGTTCAACCGCTTCGATGGCAGCCAGCCGTTCTCGGCGCTGGTGGCGCAGGCGCGCTCGATGGGCTACACCGAACCGGACCCGCGCGATGATCTGTCCGGTGTGGACGTGGCGCGCAAGCTGGTGATCCTGGCGCGCGAGGCTGGGCACGCGCTGAGCCTGGAACAGGTACAGGTCGAAAGCCTGGTGCCAGCGCTGCTGCGCGAGGGCAGCGTGGACGACTTCATGGCGCGCCTGGGCGAGTCCGATGCCAGCCTGCTGCAGCGGCTGCAGGAGTCGCGCAAGCGCGGTGCGGTACTGCGCTACGTGGCGCGGCTCGGTGCCGATGGCGCTTCGGTCGGCCTGCAGGAGCTGCCGGCCGACCACGCCTTCGCCAACCTGCGGCTGACCGACAACGTGGTGCAGTTCCGTACCCGTCGCTACTGCGACAACCCGCTGGTGGTGCAGGGCCCCGGTGCCGGACCGGAAGTGACCGCCGCCGGTGTGTTCGCCGACCTGCTGCGGGTGGCCGCCGGTGAAGGAGCACGCCTGTGATCGCACGTGCGTTCGCGCCTGCTTCGGTGGCCAACGTTGCGGTCGGCTTTGACATTCTTGGCCACGCGATTGCGGGCATCGGCGATACCGTGAGCGTGCGTCGCATCGATGAACCGGTGGTGCGCATCGATGCCATCCGCGGCAGCGCGGTCGAGTTGCCGCTGGAGGCGGCCGGCAATACCGCCGGCGCCGCGTTGATATCGCTGCGCGAGCGGCTGGGGCTGGCATTCGGCTTCGCCATCGAGATCGACAAGGGCATTCCATTCGGCTCGGGCATGGGTGGTTCGGCAGCCTCCTGCGTGGCGGCACTGGTCGCCGCCAACGCGCTGTTGGAGCTGCCGCTGTCGCGTGAGGCGTTGTATCCATTCGCGCTGGAGGGCGAGGCGGTGGCCAGTGGCGGCCGCCACGGCGATAACGTGGGCCCGCTGCTGCTGGGCGGGCTGGCGTTGTGCACGGCCGATCGGCTGCTGCCGATTCCGGTGCCGGCGCAGTGGCACAGCCTGCTGGTACATCCGCACGCGGTGCTGGAAACGCGACGCGCACGACAGGCGTTGCAGGGCAGTTATGCCTTGGGCGAGTTCGTGGCGCAGAGCGCGAATCTGGCGCTGGTGCTCAGTGGCTGCCACCGCAGCGATGCCGGACTGGTGCGGTCCGGGCTGCGCGATGTGCTGGTCGAGCCGCGGCGGGCTGGCCTGATCGCGGGCTTTGACGCGGCGCGCGACGCAGCGCTGGCGGCGCAGGCGATGGGTGCGGGCATCTCCGGTGCCGGTCCCAGCGTATTCGCCTGGTTTGAAGATGCCGGGCAGGCCCACGCCGCCGCCGCGCCGGTGCAGGCGGCCTTTGCTGCCGCCGGCTTCGACAGTGACGCCTGGGTGTCGCCGCTGGACGCGCCGGGAGCCCGGCTGTGCTGAATCCTTCCCCTTTACTGGATACCGAACCCATGCACTTTGTTTCGACCCGTGGCCAATCGCCGGCCGTCGGCCTCAGCGCGGCCATCGCTGCTGGATTGGCGCCCGATGGCGGCCTGTATGTGCCCGGGACGCTGCAGGCTGCGCGTGAACTGCACGCCGGCGCGACACTGGCCGAGACCGCAGCTGATCTGCTGGTGCCGTTCTTTGCCGGCGATGCGCTGGCGTCCGCGTTGCCGTCGATCTGCCATGAGGCCTTCGACTTCCCGGTGCCGCTGCGTCCGCTTGGCGACGGCGATCATGTGCTGGAGCTGTTCCATGGGCCGACCGCCGCGTTCAAGGACATCGGTGCGCGCTTCCTGGCCGGCACGCTGTCGCGGCTGCAGGCCGGCCAGGATCGCGACCTGACGATTGTCGTCGCCACCTCCGGCGATACCGGTGCCGCGGTGGCGGCGGCGTTCCATCGCCAGCCTGGTGTGCGCGTGGTGGTGCTGTATCCGGATGGCCGCGTGTCGCCCCGGCAGGCGCATCAGCTTGGCTGCTTCGGCGACAACATCGTGGCCCTGCGCGTGGCCGGTGCGTTCGACGACTGCCAGGCAATGGTCAAGCAGGCGCTGGCCGACCGCGAACTACAGGCCCAGGTGCCGTTGAGTTCGGCCAACAGCATCAGCCTGGGGCGCCTGCTGCCGCAGATGAGCTACTATGCGCATGCGGCACTGACCCATCATGCTCAGACCCGGCGTCGGCTCAACCTGGTGGTACCGACCGGCAACCTCGGCAATGCGATGGCCGCGGTGCTGGCGCGCGCGCTGGGCGTGCCGATCGGCCAGATCGTGCTGGCGACCAACGCCAATGCCGTACTGCCGGCGTACTTCAATGGCGGCGACTACCAGCCGCAGGCCAGCGTGGCGACCGTGGCCAATGCGATGGACGTGGGCGCGCCGAGCAACTTCGAGCGGCTGCGCTGGCTCTACCACGGCGATGATGCCGAATTGCGCGCGGCGTTCCGTGCATTCGCGGTGGATGATGTGACCATCCGTGCCACGATTGCCAGTGCGCATGCCAGCCGCGGCGAGCTGTTCTGCCCGCACACGGCGACGGCGGTGAAGGTACTGCAGGACCTGCGTGCGCGTGGCGCCAAGGGCGACTGGGCGGTGGTGGCTACCGCGCATCCGGCCAAGTTCGAGGCGGTGGTGGAGCCGTTGATCGGCGAAACGGTGGCGGTGCCGCCGGCGCTGGAGGCGCTGCTGCAGCGGCCGGCGCATGCTGAACCGTTGGCGGCAGACTACGCGGCGCTGCGTGGGGTGTTGTTGCGTTGATCGAGGATGTCCGGGGTTGCCGGCCAGCGGCCGGCACTACCGGAAGGATGCAACGCGGGTTGGGCACGACCGGAGGGGTGCCGACCGGTAGTGCCGGCCGCTGGCCGGCAACCCCATGAACTACATAACCCTCAGATCAACCCTTCACCGGCCAGCCCGCGCAATCCATCCTCGTCGAGGATCTCCACCACGTTCAGGTGGGGCAGGGCGATCAGCCCCTGCTGGCGCAGCTTGGTGAACGTACGGCTGACCGTTTCCATGGTCAGGCCCAGATGGTCGGCGATGTCACCACGCCCCATCGGCAGCGACACCCGCAGGCCGTTGCCGCCAAGCCGGGCTTCGCGTGCGGCCAGGCGCAGCAGGAAATCGGCCACCTTCTCCGCCGGCTGCAGCCGGGCCAGCGCCAGCGCGGCGTCCTGCGCCGCATCCAGTTCCTGGCAGGCACGTTGCAGCAGCTTGCGCTCCAGGTGCGGGAAGCGGCTGCGCAGCGCTTTCATCTGCGGCAGCGCGACGCGGCACACGCGGCTGTCGGCGATGGCTTCGATATCGTAGCGATGGTGGTCGCTGCCACTCAGGCCCAGATAATCGCCCGGCAACACGAATCCACTGATCTGGCGGCGGCCATCGGCCAGAGTGCGCACCAGGCGCAGCGCCCCGGCGGTCAATGTATAGACATGCTGGCGTTCTTCGCCGGTGCGGGCCAGCGTACTGCCCAGGGTGATCTGCTGCGAATGGGTGACCTGTTCCAGCGCCTGCACTTCATCGGGCGACAGCGCCGAGCACACCGCAAGGTGGCGGACCGAGCAATGCAGGCAGTCCAGCGTGCTGCAGGACGGCGAGGCGGGATCGGGGGTGGCGGGCGGAGCGCCGGAAGGCCGGGACATGTTGCGGGGGCGTATCACGGGCGGGGAGGCCTTTATGATACTTCATGCGGCCTTGCGGCCCCCTATCGGCGGCTGAGCGCTGCGGGGCGCTAGAATGTCGCCCCCTCCCACGTCCCGTTCCAGCAGGAGTTCCGCCCGTGATCAAGCCCCGTACCCCGCCCGGCACCCTTGAACTGCTGCCGCGCGAGCAGATTGCGTTCCAGCGCATGCTGGACGTGATCCGTCGCAACTACGAGCGCTTCGGGTTCCTGCCGGTGGAGACGCCGGTGTTCGAGCTGTCCGACGTGTTGCTGACCAAGTCCGGCGGTGAGACCGAGCGCCAGGTGTATTTCGTGCAGTCCACCGGTGCGCTTGCCAACGCCGCCGAGTCCGGTGACCGCTCGCTGCCGGAAATGGCACTGCGCTTCGACCTGACCGTGCCGCTGGCCCGCTACGTGGCCGAGCACGAGCACGAGCTGACCTTCCCGTTCCGCCGCTACCAGATGCAGCGCGTGTACCGCGGTGAGCGTGCCCAGCGCGGGCGCTTCCGCGAGTTCTACCAGTGCGACATCGATGTGATCGGCAAGGACAGCCTGAGCGTGCGCTATGACGCCGAAGTGCTGGCGGTGATCCATGCGGTGTTCTCGGAACTGCGCATCGGTGACTTCAGCATCCAGTTGAACAACCGCAAGCTGATGCGAGGCTTCTTCGAAAGCCTGGGCGTGGCCGAAGGCGAGCGCCAGCTGGCGGTGCTGCGTGAGGTGGACAAGCTGGACAAGCGTGGCGCCGATTACGTGCGCGAGACGCTGGTGGGCGAGGGCTTCGAGATCCCGGCCGCACAGGTCGAGAAGATCCTGGCCTTCGTCGCCGTGCGTTCGCAGGGGCACGACGATGCACTGGCCCAGCTGGCCGCACTTGAAGCGGGTGCGGCATCGTCGGAGACGTTGCGTACCGGGGTGGCCGAGCTGCGGGAAGTGCTGCAGCTGGTGCAGGCGCTGGGTGTGCCGGAGAGCGCGTATTGCCTTAATTTCTCGATCGCGCGCGGCCTGGATTACTACACCGGCACCGTGTACGAGACCACGCTGACCGACCACCCGCAGATCGGCTCGATCTGCTCGGGCGGTCGTTATGAAGACCTCGCCAGCCACTACAGCAAGTCGAAGCTGCCGGGCGTGGGCATTTCCATCGGCCTGTCGCGCCTGTTCTGGCAGCTGCGCGAAGCCGGCCTGATCGACGGCATCGAGGCCAGCAGCGTGCAGGCGCTGGTGGCGCTGATGGACGAGCAGGGCATGGCGCAGTCGCTGGACATCGCCCGCCGCCTGCGCAGCGGTGGCATCAACACCGAAGTGCAGATGGAGCCGAAGAAGATCGGCAAGCAGTTCCAGTACGCGGCCAAGGCCGGTATCCGCTTCGTGGTGCTGGCCGGTGAGGATGAGCTGGCCCGTGGCGTGGTGGCGGTGAAGGATCTGCTGCGCGAACAGCAGTTCGAGGTGTCGCGCGAGGAGCTGGCCAGCACCCTTCAGGTGGAACTGGAGCAGTCGAAGGCGATGGCGTGATGCGCACCGCCGCAGGAGTGCTTCTCGTGCTCCTGCTGGCGGGCTGCCAGAGCGATCCGGCACTGCATGCGTCGCGGATCGGCCCGACACAGTACCGGTTGCAGGTCGATCGCTGCCACGTGATCGACCGCGCGCAACTCGAAGGTGACCTGCGGGTCCTGGCCGCGCGGAAGTGCCCGGCGGGCGCGGGTGCGCTGGAAAACATCCAGTCCCTGCCGAGCCGGCAGGGCAGCCTGTTTGGCGAGTGCCTGCGCCGCGCTGCGCTGCAGGCCGAGGTGCGCTGCCTGACGCCTTGAGGTGATCCAGGTTAATGATTTAAAAGAAAAAACGCCCGCCATTGGTGGGCGTTTGTCGTTTCCGGAGCCCCGTTCGAGGGGTCAGATCCGTTTTGCGCAGGAAAACGGATCCGGCCCCCTGTCGTCCGGGTTTGACGCACTGCGCAAGAATGCGTTAATGTACTAACGCGCTATTACATTGATGCATGAACACGACTCCATGAAAGCCCGCCCCGAGATTGCCGCCAAAGACCCGAAGGCCGACCTGCATGCCCTGGCCCAGGCCTTTGCCGCCCTGCGCGAGCCGGAGCAGGTCGAGGCATTCCTGCGTGACCTGTGCACGCCGGCCGAGCTGGAAGCCATGGCCGACCGCTGGAAGGTGGTGCCGCTGCTGCAGCAGGGTGTGCCGTACCGCGAGATCCACGAGCGCACCGGCGTCAGCGTGACCACCACCGGACGGGTGGCACGCACACTCGAGCATGGCCATCGAGGCTATGCCGCCGCCATCGACCGCCTTGCTGCGCGCTGACCCGCGCCCCGTTCCGAACTTCGAGATCTCCCCCATGAGTGCAACCCAGGCAGCGCCGGCACGAGACCGGCTGCGTATCGCCATCCAGAAGAGTGGCCGGCTGGCCGAGCCCGCCCGCAACCTGCTCAGCGCCTGTGGCCTGAGCTGGCGCGAAAGCCGCGACAAGCTGTTCTGCTATGGCGAGTCGCTGCCGGTGGATCTGTTGCTGGTACGCGACGACGATATCCCCGGGCTGATTGCCGACGGCGTCTGCGACCTCGGCATCGTCGGCCGCAACGAACTGGACGAGCAGGCCGCCGCACGTCGCCAGATTGGCCTGCCGGATGCTTACCAGGCGCTGCGCGGGCTGGGCTTCGGCCAGTGCCGGCTGATGCTGGCGGTGCCCGAGGAATGGCAGTGGCAGGGGCCGGCGCAGCTGGCCGGCACCCGCATTGCCACCAGCTACCCGGCCATCCTCAAGCAGTGGCTGGCCGAACAGGGCGTGGACGCACAGGTGGTGGAGCTGTCCGGTTCGGTGGAGATCGCTCCGCGGCTGGGCACCGCCGACCTGATCTGCGATCTGGTGTCCAGCGGCGCCACGCTGCGCGCCAACCAGTTGACTCCGGTGCACAACCTGCTTGAGAGCGAGGCGGTGCTGGCCGGTGCGGTACGCGTGCCGGACGATGCGCGTGCGTCGCTGCGCGCGATGCTGTTGCGCCGCCTCGACGGTGTGGTGCAGCGCCAGGACCGCAAGCTGCTGATGTTCCGCGCCAGCGAGGACCGCGTGGATGCGTTGGCGCAGCTGCTGACCGATGCCGAGCCGCTGGTGCGGCTGCCGGCCGATGGCGGCGCGCTGCGCCTGCAGACCATGTGCCCCGGCCCGTTGAGCTGGCAGCGCATGGAAGAACTCGAGCGCGCCGGCGCGCAGGGCCTGATGGTATTGAGCGTGGAGCGGTCGCTGGCATGAATCGTCTGATCTGGTCGCAACTTGATGACGCCGCGCGCACCGAGGCCTTGACCCGCCCGGTGCAGACCGTGGCCCAGCAGACCCGCGATGCGGTGGCGGCGCTGATATCGCAGGTGCGCGCGCAGGGCGACGACGCGCTGCGTGCGATCACCGCGCGCTTCGATGGCGTGTCGCTGGCGTCTTTCGAAGTGTCGAACGCCGAATTCGTGGCCGCCGAAGCGGCGGTACCCACCGAACTGCGCCAGGCGATGGTCGAAGCTGCCGATCGCATCACGCGCTTCCACAAGGCCGGCATGGGCCAGGGCTACGCGGTGGAAACGGCGCCGGGTGTGGTCTGCGAACGCATGCTGCGGCCGATCGGCCGGGTCGGCCTGTACGTGCCGGCGGGCAGCGCGCCGCTGCCGTCCACGGCGCTGATGCTGGGCGTGCCGGCGCAGCTGGCCGGCTGCCCGCAGGTGGTGCTGTGCACGCCGCCGCGTGCCGATGGCACGGCCGATCCGGCGGTACTGGTGGCCGCGCGGCTGACTGGTGTGCAGCGGGTGTTCAAGCTCGGCGGTGCGCAGGCCATTGCCGCGATGGCCTATGGCACCGACAGCATTCCCGCCTGCGACAAGCTGTTCGGGCCGGGCAACAGCTTCGTCACCGAAGCCAAGCAGCAGGTCGCACAGGACGGCGCCGCCGCCATCGATATGCCGGCTGGTCCCTCCGAAGTGCTGGTGATTGCCGATGCCGGCGCGAACCCGGCGTTCGTTGCGGCCGACCTGCTGTCGCAGGCCGAGCACGGCCCGGATTCGCAGGTGCTGCTGTTGACCGACGATGCCGCGATGCTGGCGGCGGTCGAGGCGGAAGTAGAGCGCCAGGTCGCGCTGCTGCCGCGCCAGCAGATCGCGCGCCAGGCATTGTCGGCGTCTCGGTTGATCCAGGTGGAGACACTGGGTGAAGCCTTCGCCATCAGCAACCGCTATGCACCTGAGCACCTGATCCTGGCGCTGCGCGAGCCGCGCGACTGGTTGCCGCAGGTGCAGGCTGCGGGCTCGGTGTTCCTCGGCGATTACACGCCTGAAGCACTTGGCGACTATTGCAGCGGCACCAACCACGTGCTGCCCACCGCCGGCGCCGCGCGTGCCTACAGCGGTGTCAGCGTCGCCAGCTTCCAGAACCTGATCAGCGTGCAGAGCGCCAGTGCTGCCGGGCTGACCGCGATCGGCGGCTGCGCGCGCATCATCGCCCGCGCCGAGGGCCTGGATGCGCACGAGCGTGCGGTGGCACTGCGCATGGAGGTGGCCGCATGAGCACTGCCATTGATGATGTGCTGGCATTGGTACGCCCCGATCTGCAGGCCTTCGCCGGCTACAGTTCGGCGCGCAGTGCGGCGGTGCAGGGTGAGGTCTGGTTGAACGCCAACGAATCGGCCTGGGCCAATCCCGCTGATGCCGCAGGCAGCAGCCGGCGCTATCCGGAGCCGCAACCGCTCGCGCTGCGCGAAGGACTGGCGGCGCTGTACGGCGTGACGCCACAGCAGCTGCTGATCGGTCGCGGTAGCGACGAAGCGATTGACCTGCTGGTACGCGCGCTGTGCGTGCCGGGTCGTGATGGCGTGCTGGTCACGCCGCCGGTGTTCGGCATGTACGCGGTCTGCGCACGCCTGCAGGGGGCCGCATTGATTGAAGTGCCGCTGGTGGACAGCGAGGACGGCCTGCGCGCCGATCTGGATGCGGTGATCGACACCGCCAAGGCACGCCATGCCACGCTGGTGTTCCTGTGCGCACCGTCCAACCCGGGCGGAAGCGATATCAGCCTGGACGAGATCGGGCGTGTGGCCACCGCGTTGCGCGGGCAGGCACTGGTGGTGGTGGACGAGGCCTACGTCGAGTACACGCAGCGTGCTTCGGCGACCACGCTGCTGGCCGCGCACGCCAATCTGGCGGTACTGCGCACGCTGTCGAAGGCGCACGCGCTGGCGGCCGCCCGTATCGGAACCCTGATTGCAGCCCCCGAGCTGATTGCCGTGCTGCGCCGCTGCCAGGCACCCTATCCAGTGCCGACCCCGTGCGCCGATCTGGCTGTGCAGGCACTGCAACCGGCCGCGCTGGCACGCACTGCCGAGCGCGTGGCCACGGTCATCGCCGAGCGCGAACGCCTGTTCGCGGCGCTGCCGGGCCTGCCCGGTGTTCGTCGCGTGTACCGCTCGTCCGGCAACTACCTGCTGGTCCGCTTCGCCGATGCCCAGGTCGCGTTCGATGCGCTGCTGGATGCAGGCGTGGTGGTGCGCGACCAGCGCGCCGCACCGCAGCTGGGTGATGCGCTGCGCATCAGTATCGGCAGCCCCGAAGAGAATGACCGCGTACTCGCGGCCCTGTCGGCGCGGAGGGCCGCAGCATGACCCCGATCCTGTTCATCGACCGCGACGGCACCCTCATCGAGGAGCCGTCCGATTTCCAGATCGACGCCTACGAGAAGCTGCGCTTCGTCCCGCAGGTGATCCCGGCGCTGCTGAAGCTGCGTGATGCCGGCTACCAGTTCGTGATCGTCACCAACCAGGATGGCCTGGGCAGCGACAGTTACCCGCGTGCCAGCTTCGATGGCCCCAACGAGCTGATGCTGCAGATCTTCGAGAGCCAGGGCATCACTTTCCGTGACGTACTGATCGATTGCAGCTGGCCGCAGGACAACGCGCCGACCCGCAAGCCGGGCATCGGCCTGATGACCGCCTACCTGCAGGACCGCAGCATCGACTGGTCGCGTTCGGGCATGGTGGGGGACCGCATCACCGACCTGCAGTTCGCCGACAACCTCAACATCCGAGGTTTCCAGCTGCGCACCGAGCAGTTTGGTGGCGAGTGGGACTGGCCGGGCATCGCCCACGCGCTGGCCGATGCGCCGCGCACCGCCGTGGTCCAGCGCAATACGAAAGAGACGAAGATCCGCGTCGAACTGGACCTGGATCGCGCAGGCGATGCGCGCATCTCCACCGGCCTGCCATTCTTCGACCACATGCTGGAGCAGATCGGCAAGCACGGCGGCTTCGCCCTGGACATCCAGACAGAGGGTGACCTGCACATCGACGAGCACCACACCATCGAGGATACCGGCCTGGCGCTGGGTCAGGCGCTGCGCGAGGCGCTGGGCGACAAGCGCGGCATTGGTCGCTATGGCTTCACCCTGCCGATGGATGAAACCCTGGCCAGCGCTGCGCTGGATTTCAGTGGTCGGCCGTACTTCGTGTTCGAAGGTGAATTCAAGCGCGAACGGGTGGGCGACATGCCAACCGAGCTGGTGCCGCACTTCTTCCGTTCGCTGTGCGATGCCAGCGGCCTGAACCTGAACCTGCAGGTGCGCGGTGACAACGATCACCACAAGGTGGAGGCCTGCTTCAAGGCGCTGGCGCGCGCGCTGCGGCCGGCGTTGGCGCGGCAGGGCACGGCGTTGCCGACCACCAAGGGGGCCCTGTGAGCGACGTCGCGCTGATCGATGCCGGCGGTGCCAATCTGGGCTCGGTGCGCTATGCGCTTGAACGACTCGGCGCCAGCGTTCGGCTGGTGCGCGATGCCGATGGCCTGGTCGATGCGCGGCGGGTGATCCTGCCCGGCGTCGGCGCCGCAGGCCCGGGTATGCAGCGCCTGCACGCGCAGGGCCTGGTGGAACCGCTGCAGCGACTGGAGGTGCCGCTGATGGGCATCTGCCTGGGCATGCAGCTGCTGTTCGAACGCTCCGAGGAAGCGGGCGTGGAGACGCTGGGGCTGATTCCCGGCGTGGTACGCAAGCTGGTGCCGGCCTGCGGCATCCGCGTGCCGCACATGGGCTGGAACCGGCTGCTGCCGCTGCGCGAGTCATTGCTGCTGCGCGGCGTGCCGGAGCGCGCCAGTGCCTACTTCGTGCACAGCTATGCGGCCCCCCTGAACAGCCACACCGTGGCCGCCTGCGATCACGGTGGCCTGTTCACTGCCGTGGTGGAGCAGGGCCGCTACTACGGCGCGCAGTTCCATCCCGAGCGTTCCGGCGACACCGGTTCGCTGATGCTGCGAAATTTTCTCGAGGGCACCGTTGCATGAGTTTCATCGTCTACCCCGCACTGGATATCCGCGATGGCCGTGTGGTACGGCTGCGGCAGGGCGACTACGGGCAGGAAACCTCCTATGGCGACGATCCGTTGCCGCGCGCGCAGGCGTTCGCCGCACAGGGTGCGCAGTGGATGCATCTGGTCGACCTGGATGCCGCGCGTGCCGGCGGCTATACGCTGGCGCCGCTGCTGGCGGCGATCCGCGCGAACACGCCGCTGCAGGTGCAGACCGGTGGCGGCGTGCGCGGCCGCGATGATCTGGCGCGTATCCTCGATGCCGGCGCACACCGCGTCGTGGTCGGTTCGCTGGCGGTGCGCCGCCCCGACGAAGTCGTCGGCTGGCTGGAGGAATTCGGCGCCGAACGCATCACCCTTGCACTCGATGCACGCCAGGACGCGCAGGGACAATGGCAGCTGCCGGTGCACGGCTGGACCGAGAACGCCGGGGTGACTCTGGATGATCTGGCCCAGCGCTACGCGCGCGCCGGGATGCGTCATCTGTTGTGCACCGACATCGCCCGTGACGGCATGCTGGCCGGGCCCAACATCAGCCTCTACCAGCACCTGTCGGCACTGCTGCCGGGTGTGGCGGTGCAGGCCTCCGGTGGCATCCGTGACGTGGCCGACGTCGCCGAGGCGCGCGCGGCGGGCTGCGGCGGTGCGGTCCTCGGCAAGGCGCTGCTGGAGCAGCGCATGGACCTGGGCGAGGCGCTGGCATGTTGAGCCGCCGCATCATTCCCTGCCTGGATGTACGCGATGGCCGCGTGGTCAAGGGCGTGCGCTTCCGGGATCACGTCGACATGGGCGACATCGCCGAACTGGCACAGCGCTACCGCGACCAGGGCGCCGACGAGCTGGTGTTCTATGACATCGGCGCCAGTCCCGAGGCACGTTCGGTGGATGTGGCCTGGATCGAGCGCATCGCGCGGCTGATCGACATTCCGTTCTGCGTGGCCGGTGGCATCGACAGTGTCGAGACGGCGCGTCGCGTGTTGTTTGCCGGTGCCGACAAGGTCTCGATCAATTCACCGGCGTTGGGGCGCCCCGAACTGATCACCGAGCTGGCCGACGAGTTCGGCGTGCAGTGCGTGGTGGTGGGTGTCGATTCGGTGCGCGAGGCCGACGGGCAATGGCGGGTGCGCCGCTTCAGTGGCGATCCGGACAAGACCCAGGCGGTGCCATTGCGCACCCTGGACTGGATCGTCGAGGCACAGCGCCGTGGCGCCGGCGAGATCGTGTTGAACTGCATGGACAGCGACGGCGTGCGCCGCGGCTACGATATCGCGCAGCTGCAGCAGGCGCGGGCACTGTGCCTGGTGCCGCTGATCGCCTCCGGTGGCGCCGGCACGATGGACCACTTTGCTGAAGCGTTCGACCAGGCCGATGTCGATGGCGCACTGGCCGCCAGCGTGTTCCACAGCGGCGCGATTGCCATTGCGGACTTGAAGCGCTACCTGCGCGAGCAGCAGATCGAGGTGCGGGATGTCTATTGAAATCAAGCCGTCATTGGACGCACTGCAGAAACTGGACTGGGGCAAGGGCGAAGGCCTGCTGCCGGCGGTGGTGCAGGACGTCGATACATTGCAGGTGCTGATGCTGGGCTACGTGAGCGCCGAATCGCTGGCGGCGACCCTGGCGATCGGCCACATGACCTTCTTCAGCCGTAGCAAGCAGCGGTTGTGGACCAAGGGCGAGCAGTCCGGAAACGTGCTGGAGGTGCAGTCGATCAGTGTCGACTGCGACGCCGATACGCTGCTGGTGATGGCGCGCCCGGCGGGGCCGACCTGCCACACCGGCGCCGATAGCTGTTTCGATGGCGCGCCGAAGGACTTCCTCGGCGGGCTGGGCCAGCTGGTGGCGATGCGCGACGCGCAGCGGCCACCGGGCAGCTACACCACGAGCCTGTTCGAAGGCGGCATCCGCCGCATCGCGCAGAAGGTGGGCGAGGAGGGCGTGGAGACCGCGCTGGCGGCGGTGGCGCAGGATGACGACGCGCTGCTGGGCGAGGCCTCGGACCTGCTGTATCACCTGCTGGTGCTGCTGCGCGCGCGCGGGTTGTCGCTGGATGATGCGCGGGCGATGCTGGAAAGGCGCCATCGTTGAGGAAGGCGTGCGGACCAACGGTCCGCACCCACCTTTGCGATGCAGCCGAGCATGGCTCGGCTCTACAATAGGCGGTCTTTCTTTCCCGGACCGCCCCCATGAAACTGCCTGCCGCCTGGCTGTGCTGCCTGTTGCTGACCTCGCCGGCCTGGGCCGCCGATACCCTGGTCAGCGGCAAGGTCTATCTGGAGCGCGACGGCAGGCCGGGGCGGGGCGCGACCGATCCGGGCCTGGCCGGGGTGCAGGTCTCCAACGGCGAGGCCATCGTCAAGACCGCCGCCGACGGCAGCTACAGCCTGCCGGTGCGCGATGGCCAGACCGTGTTCGTGATCAAGCCCGATGCGTATTCGTTCCCGAAGGCGGTCGATGGCCTGCCCTCGTTCTGGCGCCATTACCGCCCGAACGGCTCGCCGGCGCTGAAGTACGGTGGCATCGCCGCCACCAGCGATGTCACCCGCAACTGGGATTTCGCCCTGCAGCCGGATCGCCATGACAGCCGCCGCGGTTTCCAGATGCTGGTGTTCACCGATTCGCAGACCGCCAGCCTGAAGGACATCGGCTACTACCAGCAGTCGATCGTGGCACCGCTGGTTGGCCAGACCAAGGCGCGCATGGGCACCACCCTGGGCGACATCGTCAACGACGATCTGACCCTGTATCCGGCGATCAACACGGTCACCACCTCCCTGGGCGTGCCGTGGTTCCATGTGCCGGGCAACCACGACCTCGACTTCGATGCGGCCAGCGACGAGCATTCGCTGGACAGCTGGCGCAACATCTATGGCCCGGATACCTACGCAGTGGAAGAGGGCGGTGCCAGCTTCGTGTTCCTTGATGATGTGGTGTATGACCCGAAGGCCAAGCCGAAGTATGTCGGTGGCCTGCGCGAAGATCAGTTCGCGTTCCTCGCCAACTACCTGAAGGGCCTGCACAAGGACCGCCTGCTGGTACTGGGCATGCACATCCCGCTGTTCGATGCGGCGCCGGGGCGCGAGACGTTCCGCCACGCCGATCGCCAGCGCCTGTTCGATCTGCTCAAGGACTTCCGCAATGTGCTGGTGCTCAGCGGCCACAGCCACACCCAGCAGCACGTCTACCATGGCAAGGCCGACGGCTGGAAGGGCGACAAGCCGCTGCACGAGTACAACGTCGGTGCCAACTGCGGCGCGTTCTGGTCGGGCGTGAAGAATGCCGCTGGGGTGCCGGACAGCACCATGAGCGATGGCACACCCAAGGGCTACGCGCTGCTGGATGTGGCCGGCAACGGCAGCTACACGCTGCACTACCGGGTGGCGGGCAAGCCGGCCAGCGAACAGATCGGCCTGCATGCACCCAAGGTGCTGCGCCAGGGTGCCTACCCGGCGTGGGGCATCTATGCCAACGTCTACATGGGCGAGGACGCCAGCGTGGTCGAGTACCGCGTCGATGGCGGCGCCTGGCAGCCGATGAAGCAGGTCAGCCAGCCCGATCCGCGCCTGATGGTGGAGAACGTGGCCGATGATCTGGCCAGCACCCTGCGCGGCTACGACCGCTCGCCGGAAGCCACCGCGTCGCCGCACCTGTGGCGTGGCGCGCTGCCGACTGATCTGGCGGTAGGCAGCCACAAGGTTGAAGTACGCTCGACCCAGCCGGACGGCGCAGTGTTCACCGCCACCACCAGCTACAGCCTGCAGACGGCCCAGCCCTGAGCCCGGCACTTCAGGCCCACGGTTCCCATCACGAAAGGACGCAGCATGGATATCCGTTTCATGGCCGGCACCACGCCGGTCACTCTCAGCCGTCACTGGTTCACCGGCGCGATGCTGCTGCAGAGCGCCACCGAGAGGGTCTGGGTGCAGCATCCCTGGCACCCGGGCACGCATTTCTCGTTCTCGCTGGTACAGTCGTGGCTGCGCCACATCGCCGGCCACGAAGTGCTGGTCGAGCGCACCCGGCCGCTGCTGTTCGCCGGCTTCCGCCCGCAACGCCTGCGCGTGCTGGTGGATGGCGTACAGGTGGCCGAACAGGAAGGCATGTAGGCCCACCTGAACCACCGGCGCGCTAGGCAAAGCCGCCCCGATGCCTGAGAATCGGGGCGATTCAATCGATCCAAGCAGGCCAGCGTGACCATCGCAGCAGCGTCTCCGGTTTCTTCCGACTCCGCCCGCGGCGGGCTTCCACGCAGCCTGGTTGTCGCCGATGTCGGCGGCACCTTCGCGCGTCTGGCGCTGGCCGAAGCGCAGCCCGGCCAAGCCCCGCGCCTGGGCGGCTACCGCACCTACGCCTGCGCCGACCATCCCAGCCTGGCCGCGATCCTGGCCGACTTCACCGCCGGCCTCGGCCAGCCGGTGCAGACCGCGGTGGTCGCCATCGCCGGCCTGCTCGATGGCGATGTACTGATCAACGCCAACCTGCCGTGGACGGTGTCGCTGTCGGCCACCCGCGCGCAGTCCGGGCTGCGCGAGCTGCAGCTGATCAATGATTTCGAGGCGGTGGCGCTGGCCATTCCCTACCTGCAGCCTGACACGCTGGTACCGCTGAACGGCGATGCCGATCCGGCGCACGCGTTTCCGGCCCTGGTGCTGGGCGCCGGCACCGGCCTGGGCGCCGCACTGCGCTTTGCCGACGGCGAGCGCCCGGTGCTGGCCAGCGAAATCGGCCATGCCGCGCTCGGCGCCGGCAATGCGCTGGAACTGCAGGTGCTGGGCAAGCTGCTGCAGCGCTGGGCGCACGTGGACAACGAGCGCGTGCTGTCCGGTAGCGGCCTGATGAACCTGTATCCGTGCCTGTGTGAACTGCGCGGCGTCGCCCCGGTGTGGACCAGTACCGAAGCGCTGATCGGCGCCGCCCGCAGCGGTGAGGATGCGCTGGCGGTCGAGACGCTGCAGGTGTTCTGCGCCTGGCTGGGCAGCCTGGCTGGTGACGCGGCAATCGCCGTCGGCGCGCGCTCGGTGTACCTGGCCGGCGGCATCTCCGCGCATGTGCAGCATTTCCTGGCCGATGGGCGCTTCCGTGAGCGTTTCCTCAACAAGGGCGTGCTGACCGAGGTGCTGCGCCAGGTGCCGGTGTGGCGGGTGGAGCATGGCCAGCTGGGCGTGCTCGGCGCGGCGGTCTGGCATGCCGCGCGGCAACCCACGCACGACTGATCGTTGCGACCGGCATCGGGCCGGCCGCGCATTGCAGACTGGGAGGGGAAGATGGTGGATCGCAGGCAGTTCCTGCAGGCCAGCGCACTGGCCGCAGGCATCGCAGCATTACCGGGCGTGCAGGCGCGCAGCCAGGGCGGGGCGAAGGTCGTTTCAACCTGGGATTTCGGCGTGCCGGCCAACCAGGCGGCGTGGAAGGTGCTGGCCGGCGGCGGCAGCGCGCTGGATGCGGTCGAAGCCGGCGCACGCTGGGCCGAGAGCGAACTGTGCAACCCCACCGTCGGCCATTGCGGCAACCCCGATCGCGACGGCGTGCTGAGCCTGGACGCGAGCATCATGGATGGCGATGGCCGTTGTGGAGCGGTGGCCGCGCTGGTCGACATCCTGCATCCGGTGTCGGTGGCCCGCAAAGTGATGGAGAACAGCCCGCATGTGCTGCTGGTGGGCGAGGGCGCGCAGCAGTTCGCGGTGCAGCAGGGCTTCGAACGCAAGCACCTGCTGACGCCACAGGCCGAGGCCGCATGGCGTGAGTGGCTGAAGACCGAGAAGTACCAGCCGCAGATCAACGCCGAGCGCCGCGGCATCCCCGGCAACAGCGACAACCACGACACCATCGGCATGCTGGCACTGGATGCGCGCGGCAACCTGGCCGGCGCCTGCACCACCAGCGGCATGGCCTGGAAGCTGCACGGCCGGGTCGGCGACAGCCCGATCATCGGTGCCGGCCTGTATGTCGATAACGAGGTGGGTGCGGCGACTGCTTCGGGCGTGGGTGAGGAGATGATCCGCAACGCCGCCTCGTTCCTGGTGGTCGAGCTGATGCGCCAGGGGCGCTCGCCGGCGCAGGCCTGCCGCGAGGCGATCGACCGCGTCGTGCGCAAGCGCCCCGAAGCGAGCAGGACCCTGCAGGTGTGCTTCCTGGCCATGAACAAGCAGGGCGAGGTGGGCGCGTATGCGCTGCATCGTGGCTTCGTCTATGCGGTGTGCGATGCGCAACGCCAGGACGACCTGCGCGATTCGCCGTCTATCTACACGAGCACGCAGGCGTGAGCACGCGGCTCACCCTGGAGATCGCCAGCAACTCGCTGGCCTCGGCGTTGGCCGCGCAGGCCGGCGGCGCCGACCGCATCGAGCTGTTCGACAACCTGGCCGAGGGTGGCACCACGCCGTCGTTCGCCAGCATCGCCATCGCCCGCGAACGCCTGTCGATTCCGCTGTTCGTGCTGGTGCGCCCGCGCCCGGGCGACTTCCACTACGACGCGCTGGAAACCGAACTGATGCTGCGTGACATCGCGCAGTGCCGTGCGCTCGGTTGCGATGGCGTGGTGATCGGCGCGCTGGATGTGCAGGGCAACATCGACCTCGCGTTGTGCCGTGAACTGGTGCAGGCCGCCGGGCCGCTGCAGGTGACCTTCCATCGCGCCTTCGACGCCGCGCGTGATCTGCCGGCCGCGCTGGAGCAGGTGATCGCACTCGGCTGCCAGCGCGTGCTGACCTCCGGTGGCCAGGTCAGCGCCGAGGCCGGTGCCAGCCTGTTGGCCGGCCTGGTTGCCCAGGCGGCAGGGCGCATCTCGGTGATGGCCGGCGCTGGATTGGCTCCGGGCAATATCGCCGCTGTCGCGCGGCAGAGCGGCTGCACCGAGCTGCACGCCTCGGCCAAGGGTCTGCGCCGCTCGGCCATGCAGTTCCAGAATACGGCCCTGCGCGGGCTGGACCCGGACTGGAGCCAGACCGCCACCGCCACCGTGGCCGCACTACGGCAGGCGCTGGACGATTGACCAATCCGCCGGGCCATGCCCGGCGAACGCGCATCCGGATCCCGGACAAAACCGTTCCGCGCGTGATTGTCGCGTTCGTGTCATGCGTTCCTGCGCCGCTCTCTAGGCGATAGTCCGCAACCTATTGATTACTCTCGATACCGGCAGCCAATAGCAGCATTCCGCCGCCGCTTGCTGCGTCGCCGCATGCCCGGCATGGTTCAGCTGTGCTTTAGTTTGGATCGATCCACAGGGGAGGGTGCCGGGACGGTGTTGAACCGATCCAGGCGCCCGGATCAGCCGTCGTGCCACGCCACCACCCGTCTGTGCGTCCACACTTTCCAAGAGCAACCACCCATGGCTCAGTCCGTCCGCAAGCGCCGTCACCTGCTGTCCCAGGCTCTGGTCCTGGCCCTGTTGCCCCTGGCTGCCAGCGCGCAGGAGGCGGCCAGTTCCTCCACCAAGGATCTCGACGCGGTCACCGTGACCGGCTCGCGCATCAAGCGCGCCAGCGTCGAGGGCCCGGCGCCGGTCAATGTGATCACCGCCCAGCAGATCCAGAAGGAAGGCTTCGTCAGCGTGTACGACGCGCTGAAGACCCTCACCGAGGCCACCGGCACCGTCGAGGCGGCTTCGCAGTGGGGCTCGCACACGCCCAACGCCAGTGGCCTGAACCTGCGCGGGATGGGCCCGAACCGTTCGCTGCTGCTGGTCAACGGTCGCCGTGTGGCGGACTACCCGCTGCCTTACGGCGGTGAAACCAACTTCTCCAACTACGGCAACATTCCCGCTGCCGCGGTCGAGCGCATCGAAGTGCTGACCGGCGGCGCCTCGGCCATCTATGGTTCCGACGCGATTGCCGGCGTGGTCAACGTCATCCTGAAAACCAATTACGACGGCGACGAAGTGCGCGTACGCGGAGGCACTTCCACCGAAGGCGGCCGCGATACCTGGGACCTGTCCTGGGCTGGCGGCAAGACCGGCGACCACTGGAGCGTGACCTACGCGCTGCAGTACACCAAGCGCGACCCGCTGTTCGGCCGCGACCGCCCGCAGATGGACGATGCCGACGATGCGCCGTACCCGTCCTGGAACATGGAACAGCGCAAGGTCGGCTTCCGTCCCACCGCGGGCCTGGCGCTGATCGATCCGAGCAACGGCCAGCGCCTGGCGCCACCGGCTGGCACCTGCGAGAAGTTCGACGGCGAGTACTACACCGCCGACCGCCTGGTCTACAACTACGCCGCCAACACCGTCAGCAACACCGGCCGCCTGTGCGGCATGAGCGCCGACTACGCCAACTGGCTGCTCACCGGCGGTGCCGAGAACGTGTCCGGCAACCTGTACGCCACCTTCGATTTCAGCAACGACCTGCAGGCCTGGACCAACCTCGCGGTCTACCGCTCCGAAGCGATCTGGGGCACCAACCCGCCCGGCGTGTCGCTGATCGACGATGCCAACGGCTACTACTGGGATGCCAACCGCAACCGCCCGATCCTCGGCGTGCGCCAGTTCACCCCGAACGAGGTGGGTGGCCTGGATACCCTGCGCAACACCAACCGCGAACTCTCCTGGGACTGGAGCGCCGGCCTGCGCGGACGCCTGGCCGAGCGCTTCGACTGGAGCGCGTCGGTGGGGCGCTCGTACTACCGGGTGGAGGAGCGGCAGAACGTGGTGGACGAGCAGAAGTCCTATGATTTCTTCCTCGGCCCGCGCCTGGGCACCACCGCCGATGGCGAGGCGATCTACGCACTGAACGAATCGCGCTGGTGGAACCCGATCACGCCGGACCAGTACTGGCAGATGGGCACGGTGGCCAAGAACCGCGCCGCCTCGTGGGTCAACCAGGCCTCGGCGGACATCACCGGAGAGCTGTTCCAGGGCTGGGCCGGCCCGATCTCGTTCGCAGCGGTGGCTGAAGTCGCACAGCAGGGCTATCACCTCAGCCCCGACCCGCGCGCGGGCATCGACTTCGACCTGCAGAACGTCGATCGCGGTGGCGGCGAGCGCACCCGCTATTCGGCCGGTGTCGAATTCAAGATTCCGCTGCTGGAAAGCGTGACCGCCACTGCGGCCGCGCGTTATGACCGCTATGGCAACTACAAGGCCGACGACAGCAGCGAAGCGCTGAACATCGGCAGCCAGAAGGAAACCACCTGGAACGTCGGCCTGGAGTGGCGGCCGGTCGAAGCGCTGCTGGTGCGGGGTTCGTACGCCACCAGCTTCCACGCACCGGACATGCATTACCTGCTGGGCCAGCCGAGCAGTTCGGAGGTGCTGACCTACGATCGGCTGCGCTGCATCCAGAGTGGCGCCTACCTGGTCAACAACTGCGGTGTGGGCAACACCGATGTCTGGTACGCGTTCGACGTGAACCGTCGTGGCACACCGCTGCTGCGCTCGGAGACCGGCGATTCGTGGACGGTGGGCTTCGTGTGGGACGTGATGCCGAACCTGTCGGTCAGCGCTGATTACTGGGCGATCAAGCTGGAAGACATGATCGTCGATGTGGGGGCCGACGAAGTGCTGGCCAGCGAGGCGGGCTGCCTGACCGGCAAGAACATGGACGGTACGCCGTGGGCCAATCCGGCCGGTGGCGAGTACTGCGCCGGCATCCTGGCCCGTGTGAACCGCGACAGCAACGGGCGCCTGGTGTCGATCGAGCGTGGCCCGTTCAACCTGGCCAGCCGTGAAGTGCGTGGCATCGACCTGACCGCGCGTTATCGGCTGGACACCGCGCAATGGGGCAGCTTCCAGCTGGGCCTGAACTACACCAACCAGATTTCCACCAAGGAGCAGCGTTACGCCGCCGACCCCAACCCGGAACGCCGTGACCGCGACCTGCGCAGCAAGCTGCGTGCGAGCCTGGCCTGGCAGCGGGGCAACTGGAACGCCAATGTCTATGCCGACCGTGTGGGCTCGGTGCCGGGCGTGCGCTACCACTGGGGCACCGACCGCCTCGACAACCCGGGTGGCTGCCTGCCGTTCGCCGATGGCTACGTGCCCAGTGACAGCCCCTCGCTGAACTGCCTGGAGCCGTCGACGCGTCCGGATGGCTCGCCCAATCCGAACCCGAATGCAGGCCAGCGGACCGCGCGCTACTTCGGCCGGGTCGGGCCGTTCATCACCTGGAATTTCAACGTGGGCTACCAGGTGACCGAGCACGCCAAGGTCAACGTGTACGTCAACAACGCGTTCAACTCGGCCAGCTGGAACCACAAAGACCCGTACAAGCTGGACTACGACTTCGCGCCGACCCGCCTGTTGAGCGCGGTGGGCCGCGAGTTCGCGCTGGAGTACGTGTTCACCTTCTGAGGTGGATTGCGGGCGGTACGCCGGGCCTGGCCCGGCGCTACCGGTCGTTCCCGGGGCGGCTGGATTTGACCTTCCCACGATGGCAAGGTTTAGCCTGTGCGCATCCACAAGCAAGCCCGGGAATCCGATCATGAGTACGCCTCGCGCCACTGCCGTCCCTGCTACGATCAGCCTGCCCATCGAGGGCATGACCTGTGCCAGCTGCGTGGGCCGCGTCGAAGCGGCGCTGTCAAAGGTGGAGGGCGTGGGCAGCGTAGCGGTGAACCTGGCCACCGAGCGTGCGGACATCCGCCCCTCTGGCCCGGTTGATCGCGCAGCGCTGATCCAGGCCGTGGAGCGGGTGGGCTATGACGTACCGGCCGCCACCACCGAACTGGCCGTGGAAGGCATGACCTGTGCCTCCTGCGTGGGCCGTGTCGAGCGCGCGCTGCTGGCGGTTCCCGGCGTCAGCCAGGCCAACGTGAACCTGGCCACCGAACGTGCCACCGTGCGTGGCGTGGCCGATGCGGCTGCGCTGATTGCAGCCATCGACAAGGCCGGCTATGACGCACGTGTGATCGAGGACGGCGCGGCCGCCGAGGATGAAGCGGCCGAAAGGAAGGACGTCGAGCGCGCCGAACTCAAGCGCGACCTGATCGTGGCCACCGCGCTGGCACTGCCGGTGTTCGTGCTGGAGATGGGCTCACACCTGGTTCCCGGCATGCATCACTGGGTGATGTCCACGATCGGCCTGCAGGCCAGCTGGTACCTGCAGTTCGTGCTGACCACCCTGGTGCTGGCGATCCCGGGCCGCCGCTTCCACCTGAAGGGCTTCCCGGCACTGCTGCGGCTGGCACCGGACATGAACTCGCTGGTGGCGGTAGGTACCGCCGCAGCCTTCGGCTACTCGGTGGTGGCCACCTTCCTGCCGCGGCTGCTGCCGACGGGCACGGTGAACGTCTACTACGAAGCGGCGGCGGTGATCGTCGCCCTGATCCTGCTGGGGCGCTTCCTCGAAGCGCGTGCCAAGGGCCGGACCTCGGAGGCGATCAAGCGCCTGGTCAAGCTGCAGGCGAAAGTCGCCCATGTCATCCGTGACGGGCGCGCGGTCGATATTCCGGTCGGCCAGGTGCTGGCCGGTGACGTGGTGGAGGTGCGCCCGGGCGAGCGGGTGCCGGTGGATGGCGAGGTGATCGAAGGCCGCAGCTACATCGACGAATCGATGATCAGTGGCGAGCCGGTTCCAGTCGAGAAGCAGCCCGGCAGCAACGCGGTGGGAGGCACGATCAACCAGACCGGCGCATTGACCGTGCGCGCGACGGCGGTCGGCGGGCAGACCCTGCTGGCGCAGATCATCCGGATGGTCGAACAGGCGCAGGGCTCGAAACTGCCGATCCAGGCCGTGGTCGACAAGGTGACGCTCTGGTTCGTGCCGGCGGTGATGCTGGCCGCGCTGGCGACCTTCCTGGTCTGGTGGGTGGTCGGTCCGTCGCCGGCGCTCAGCTTTGCCCTGGTCAACGCGGTGGCGGTGCTGATCATTGCCTGCCCGTGCGCGATGGGGCTGGCCACGCCGACCTCGATCATGGTCGGCACCGGCCGCGGCGCGGAAATGGGCGTGCTGTTCCGCAAGGGCGAGGCCTTGCAGCTGCTGAAGGACGCGCAGGTGGTGGCGGTGGACAAGACCGGCACCCTGACCGAAGGCCGTCCGCGGCTGACCGACCTGGAGATCGCCGACGGCTTTGATCGCAGCACGGTACTGGCAGCGGTGGCGGCAGTGGAGTCGCGCTCGGAGCATCCGATTGCCCGCGCGATTGTGGATGCGGCCACTGCGCAGGGCATCGCGCTGCCGGCGATGGTCGATTTCGAATCGGTCACCGGCATGGGTGTGCGTGCCGGTGTGGGGGGCACGCGGGTGGAGGTTGGCGCCGATCGCTTCATGCGCGAGCTGGGCGTGGACATCACGCCCTTTGCTGCGCAAGCCAGCCAGCTCGGAACGCAGGGCAAGTCGCCGCTGTATGCCGCCATCGACAGGCGCCTGGCGGCGATCATCGCGGTCTCCGATCCGATCAAGCCGAGCACGCCCGCGGCCATCGCGGCGCTGCACCAGCTGGGCCTGAAGGTGGCGATGATCACCGGTGACAATGCGGGCACCGCGCAGGCGATCGCGCGTCAGCTCGGCATCGATGAGGTGGTCGCCGAGGTGCTGCCGGCAGGCAAGGTCGAGGCGATACGTCGACTGAAGGCGGTGCATGGGCACGTCGCCTTCGTCGGCGACGGCATCAACGATGCGCCAGCACTGGCCGAGGCCGATGTCGGACTGGCCATCGGCACCGGTACCGATATCGCGGTGGAATCGGCCGATGTGGTGCTGATGTCGGGCAGCCTGCAGGGCGTGCCCAATGCCATCGCGCTGTCGAAGGCGACGCTGGGCAACATCCGGCAGAACCTGTTCTGGGCCTTTGCCTACAACACCGCGTTGATTCCGGTGGCGGCCGGCGTGCTGTACCCGGTCTGGGGCGTGCTGCTGTCGCCGGTGTTCGCGGCCGGTGCGATGGCCCTGTCCAGCGTGTTCGTGCTGGGCAACGCGCTGCGCCTGCGCCGCTTCCAGCCGCCGATGGCGGATGCGCCTGCTGCGACCCGTTGAAGGAGACCTGCATGAACATCGGTGAAGCCGCCAAGGCCTCCAATGTCTCGGCGAAGATGATCCGCTACTACGAACAGATCGGCCTGATTCCCGCGGCCGATCGCACCGAGTCGGGCTACCGGGCGTACTCGCAGGCGGACATCCACCGCCTGCGCTTCATCCGCCGCGCACGCGATCTGGGCTTCCAGGTGGCCGAGATCACCGATCTGCTCGGCCTCTGGAACGACACCTCGCGGCACAGTGCCGACGTCAAGCGCCTGGCCGAACAGCACATCGTCGACCTGGAACAACGCATCGAAAGCATGCGGCAGATGGCCGACACGCTGAAGTCCCTGATCAGCTGCTGCGCAGGCGACGAACGTCCGGAATGCCCGATCCTGGAGCGGTTGGGTAAGGATGAAGAAATGCAGCTGCCGGTGGATGCACCGAAGACCGGCGCGGTGCGGCGGCGCGCGCACAAGCACTGAGACGCTGTCGCGCATATGAAAAAGCCCGCCGGATGTGATTGCACCGGGCGGGCCTGGTCATCGACGCGAGGCTGCGGATCAGGCGGTGCGCGGCGGGAAGCCTGCGTCGTTCACCGCGGCAAACACCCGCTCCTGCGAGGCGGTGGTCTGCACCTTGACCCGCCCGGTCGGCGGGTCGGCCTCCACGCGGGCGTCCGGATCAATCTGCTGGATCGCACGGGTCACGCTGCGCGCGCAGCCGCCGCAGGTCATGCCGTCAACATGGAATTCCATCTGTCGCTCCGTCGCTGCTCTTGAGAGGGATCCAGTGTGCACCTTCCAACGATGGCAGGGTCAAGCGCGGGGCTGAACGCCAGGCCAGCGCCGCCAACGCGTCACCCCTTCCAACAAAAACGGCAGCCACCTGTACCAGCGTGGCTGCCGTGGAGGAATGACCCCGCGCGCGGCGGGGCGGGGCAGCACCGGGTCAGGCCCGGGCCACCCGGTGCGACGTCAGAACTTCCAGGTGGCGCCGAAGTACAGCTGGCGGCCTGCATAGGTGTTGGAGATGAGGCGGGCCTTGCTGTCACTGCCCAGGTGCACGCGCTGTTCGGACTTGGTGGCGTTGATCACCGAGGCGGTCAGCGTCCAGTCCGGGGTCAGGTTGTAGGCAACGTTCAGATCCAGCTGATCGTAGGGCTCGGTGTAGACGGTCAGGCCGTTGTTGAGCCCGCCCACCACCTGGCCACGCCGGTTGAACGAAGCGCGTGCGAGGAACTTCTCGTTCTCGTAGAAGACGGTCACGTTGGCCTGGTTCTTGGCACTGCCGACCAGCGGCGAGGAGCCGATCTCCTGGCCATCCAGCACGATCGATGCCAGGTTGGTGTCGTTGTAGGTGTAGTTGGCCTGCACGCCCACGCCAAAATCGAAGGTGTACTGGCCGTACAGCTCCACGCCCTGGGAAACGCCATCACGGCCGTTGGCCTGGGTCTCGTAGCGCTGCACGGTCACCGCCTCGCCACCGATGACCATCGGCGTGTCACGCACCACCGGCAGGGTGAAGTTGTCCACGTTCTTGCGGAACAGGCCCACGCCGGCAACGGCACCGGGCTGGAAGTACCACTCCAGGCCCAGGTCGAACTGGGTGGCCTTGAACGGCTCCAGCTGCTTGTTGCTGCCCTGGCCGACCCAGCCGGCGGTCGATGCACCGCCCGCCACGCGGCGATCATTGACGTACTCCTGGCTGTAGTAGCTCAGTGCACCGGGCGCGGCGATGTCGGTGTAGCCGGGGCGGGCGATGACCTTGGACGCCGCGCCACGCAGGACCAGCGTATCGGTGATGTCCCAGGCGATGTTGAAGCTCGGCAGCACATCGGTGTAGGTGCGGTCCACGCCGATCAGGTCGTAGGTCTTGCTCTGCGCCAGATCATGCGGAAGGCGCACGAAGCCACTTTCGCAGCTGTAGGTCGGATAGGCCGCCGCGGCCGGATCGGTGCACGCCATCGGCGCGCCGGAGGCGTTGTCCAGGAAGTAGTCGTTGAACTTCTCGATCGAGTCGGAGGACTGGGCGAACTGCTTGGTACGCACCACGCGCACGCCGACATTGCCGCGCAGGCGCTCGGTACGGAAGTTGGCCTGGAAGTATCCGGAGTAGATCTTCTCGTTGACGTTGTAGACGAAGTCTTCCTCGGTCCTGTTGTGCGAACCGCCGTAGGTCTGGTTCAGGTAGTCGATGTAGGCCGGGTAGTTGATGCCCGGGAATACATTGGCGTTGAAGCCGCCGGCAATGTTGCTGATCGGGTTGGACAGGAAGAAGCCCGGCTGCGCGTTGCCGGCGGTCGGGTCGCAGCCGCTCTGGTAGCGGCTGTTGTCATAGTCGGCCGGGTCGCGGCCCGGGCACACCCAGTAGGTATTGCCGGTGTTGCGGTGGACCTTGCCGTCACGGTACTTGGCGCCGAACTGGATCGAATCCAGCCAGCCGGACTCGAACAGCTTGGTCACATCGGCCTGGAAGTAGCTCTGCTTGACCTCGGTGCGCTTCCACGACGAATCGGTGGAGCCGGTATCGACTTCGGCGATGCCGTTCATCAGCTGCTGCTGCAGGTCCGGCGAGAAGGTCGCAGACGGGGTGCCGGTCAGATCCCACGCGCTGTACAGATTGCCGGGCAGGTAGACGTTGCCGTCCTTGCGGCGCGGCTTGGCCGACATGCGGAAGTTCATCGACGGGCCACCTTCGGACCAGGTGCGGCCACCGGTGAACGAAGCCTTCCACAGCGGGCTGATATCCCAGTCGATGCTCAGGTCGGCGGTCTGCGAGAGTGCCTTTTCCTTACTGTAGCCACCGGTCAGCTGCGGGGTGGGAACGGTGCAGTCGTCCGGGCCCCAGCCGCCGGGTGCAAGACCGGCGGCCTTGGCCTCGTCCTCGCTGCAGTAATAGGTTTTACCGGCCAGCTTCTCGAACTGGCCACCGGTGACGATGCTGCCACTGGGATCGAAGTCCAGGCCGTTGAGCAGGCGGCCGCCGGCCCAGTTGCCGTCGCCGTTGAAGCGGGCCATGCTCCATTCGGGAATTTTCAGCATGTTCTGGGTGTAGTCACCCTGAAGCTCGAAGCGGAAGTAGTTCGCGGTCAGGGTGAGGTTGTCGACCGGCTTGAACTGGAAGGTCAGCTGGCCGCCCTTGCGCTCGCGCTTCTCTTCCTTCACCGCGAAATTCACCGAGGTGGGCATGAAGAAGTCGGTGTAGTTCTGGCCGGACTGGTTGTTGAAGCCGGAGCGGCCCCACCAGTAGTGGATGCCATCCTGTGCCTGCGTATTGCCGTAGGCATCACGCGCCTTGCCGGCGCCATACCACTGGTAATCCTCGGTGCTGGCCTCCATGGTCCGGGTGGTGCGCTTCTGCTGGGTCACGCCCACCAGCACGCCGAAGCGTTCGTCCTGGCTGTGCCATGAGTACAGCGCAGACGCCTGCGGATCGATATCGTGATGGGTGTCGGAGGAGGTGCCCTCGAGCGTGACGAAGCCCGAGTTGGATTCCATGTCCAGCGGGCGTCGGGTGTGCAGGATGACCGTGCCGCCGATGCCGCCTTCATCGATGCGCGCTTCCGGCGACTTGAACAGCTCGGCGCTGGACAGCATGTTCGACGGCAGCAGGGTGTAGTTGAACGAACGCGTGGCTTCGTCGTTGGTTTCCGAAGTAGCAACGTAGTTGCCGTTCAACTGGGTCAGGGTCAGGTCCGGTGCCAGGCCGCGCACGCTGACGCTTTTGCCTTCACCGCCACTACGGGTGATGACCACGCCGGGGACGCGCTGCAGCGCATCGGCGACATTCTTGTCGGGGAACTTGCCGACGTCTTCGGCGGTGATCACTTCGACCACGGCGTTGGCGTCGCGCTTCTGCTCGAGGCTCTTCTCGATGGCGTAGCGGTAGCCGGTGACCTGGACACTGTCCAGGGTGGTGGCGTCCTGCGTGCCGGTGCTGGCGGCCTGCTGCGCGGCGGCGCCAGCCGGCAGAACGGCGGCAGCCAGGGCCAGCGCGATGGCCAACGACAATGCGTCCTGGCCATGCGTACGTGTTGAATGCTTCATTCCCATCTCTCCCTCTCTCCTGGATTGATCCGGTGACGTGGCACGGACAACTTGAATCGATCTAATTTGAAGTGACATTGTCGCTGTCGCCATGCAGTGGCAGTGGCACCGTGCGCGTGGCCTGGTACGTCCTGTTCCCGCTTCCCCAACTCCCGGCCATCGCAATGTCGTCTTGGATCGATCTAAGCGATGGGCGGGCGATTTTTAGCATGGGTCGCCCGTGGGCGCATGCTGCTGCGCAATATGGTACTGGCGTGGCAATGCTGTGACGGTTTGCTGAAAACAGTGGAAACGTTTTCGTGCGCAGGGGAGGGTGGGTCGGCAGGGCGGCGCCCTGCACCTGCGGGTAGTGCCGGCCGCTGGCCGGCAACAGCCAAAGCCAAAGCCAAAGCCAAAGCCAAAGCGGCTCTGGGTTGTCTGTGGTTTGGCGGGGCGGTGTCGGATTGCGGGGACGCCGCAAGTACGTCCCTGTAGGCTTGGCCGCGGCATCCATGCCGCAGACACCCCGCAATCCGACACCGCCCCGCCTTCGACAGTTTCCCGGTGACGGTTGGATGGGGCCTGGGGACGGCAGGGGGTAACGGCCTGGGGTCAGATCCATTTTCCGTAGGAAAACGGATATGACCCCGGATTGATTTCGTTATCTGACAGAGATTGATCCAAGCATGGCGTGGATCCGTCGCAGATCGCGGAAATCTGTCGAAGGCGGGGTGGGTCCGGTTGCGGGGGTGTCCGCGGCATGGATGCCGCGGCCAAGCCCCCAGGGACGGGTTTACGGCGTCCCCCGCAACCGGACCCACCCCGGCTCCCCACATGAAACCGGCTTCTGCTGTTGCTTCTGCTGTTGCTGTTGCTCCAGCTCGGAGCAGGTGCAGGGCGCAGCCCTGCCGAACACCCCCATCTCATGCTGCGCCGCAGAATGCATTCGGCTGAACCTGCATGCTCTACTTGAATCGATCTAAAACCACGGTCGCGTGGGTCGGGCGTCATTCCAGGGGGAGCCATCTGCCGATGCGGGCAAGGTTCAGCGGAACGGTGCCGGACGGCCCCGATCGTCTGCCTTCGCGTCATCGACTACAGGAACCCGACATGCGTCCAGTGCCGTCCGCTCCCGCCGTCCCCTTGTCCGAGCGCCCGCTGGCGCGCCTGGCCTGCCTGCTCGCGCTGTCGGCGATGCCGATGCTGCTGCAGGCCGCGCCGGCGGCGCTGGAACGCGAGGTCAACACCTTCATCGGCAGCAAGGACGATGGCAACACCTTCCCGGGCGCATCGGCGCCGTTCGGCCTGATCCAGGTCAGCCCGATCGGCAGCCATTACTCGGGCTGGCGCTACGACGACGAGAAGATCCGCGGTTTCGGCCATTCGTTCATTTCCGGTGCCGGTTGCTGGGAACAGGGCGGCCAGGTGTCGGTACTGCCGGTGACGGGCAGCATCGGCCCGGGCGGCGATTTCGATACCGGCAACCCCAAGCAGTTCGATCACAAGGCCTACGCCGCGTCCTATACCCATGACGGCGAAATCGGACAGGCCGGCTACTACAAGGTGCGGTTGACCAGCTATGGCGGCATCGACGCCGAGGCGACCGCGCGTACCCGCGCCGCCGCCGAGCGCTACACCTTCAGCCAGCGCAGCGGCGACGGCCACGTGCTGGTCAATGTCGGCCAGGCCAACGAGCGCCATTCGGTGATCGGCAGTGTGGTCGACGTGGTCGGTGACCGCGTGGTGGAAGGCAAGCTGGTCACCAAGAGTTTCTGTGGTGGGCACCAGTACACGACCTGGTTCCGCATCGAGTTCGACCGCCCGTTCAAGGCGCACGGCACCTGGGGCGAGGGCGGTGGCCTGCCCGGTGCGCGCCACAGCATGGAAGGCGAGCAGAAGCCGAACGGCGCCTGGCTCAGTTTCGATCTGGCCAAGGGGCAGTCGGTGACGGCGGTCAGTGCGATCTCGCACGTGGACGCCGAAGGCGCGCGCACCAACCTGCGCGCCGAGGGCATGCAGGGTGGGGCGCTGCTGGGTTTCGACCGCATGCGCACGCTTTCCCAGCAGTCCTGGCGCGAGCAGCTGGGCCGGGTGCGCGTGCAGGGCGGCAGCGCTGACGACCGCGCCGTGTTCTACAGCGCGGTCTACCACGCGCTGCTGCAGCCGATGACCGGCAACGATGCCGACGGCCGCTATCGTGGCTATGACGATGGCATCCATCGTGCCGATGGCTGGACCTACTACGAGTACTTCTCGCTGTGGGATACCTACCGTGCGCAGAACCAGTGGCTGGCGCTGACCCGCCCGGACGTGGCGCGCGACATCGGCCGCACGCTGCTGGCGATCGACGAACAGGGCGGCTGGCTGCCGCGCTGGGGCTATGCCAACTTCGAGACCAATATCATGACCGGTGATCCGGTCACCCCGTTCATGGTCGACCTGTGGCGCTTCGGCGCGCTCAAGGGCCGCGAATCGCAGGCCTGGGATGCACTGCGCCGCAACGCTTTCGGCACGCCGCCGCTGAACTCGCGCATGGCAGGCCGTTCCGGCAACCCGACCTACCTGGACAAGGGCTATGTGGTCTATGACCGCGCGTTCCCGTCCAAGGGCATGGACGTCGATCCGCACCACGGCGGCTCGGCGACGCTGGAATATGCGCTGGCCGACTGTGCGCTCTCGCAGATGGCCGATGGCCTCGGCCATGCGCAGGACGCGGCGACGCTGCGCGAACGCGGCCGCAACTGGCGCAATGTGTGGGACCCGCAGGTGCGCGATGCCGAGACCGGCTTCACCGGCTTCCCGCGCCCGCGTACCGACGATGGCCAGTGGTACACCCCGTCCGATGGCCACTACAGCCCGCGTTCGCACCACGGCTTCCATGAGGGCACCGCGTGGCAGTACCAGTGGCTGGCGCAGCAGGACGTTCCGGGCCTGGTCGAAGCGATGGATGGCCGCGAACAGGCCGGCCGCCGCCTCGACGCGTTCTTCGCGATGGACGCGCTGCAGGCCGATCCGCTCAACGCCGCGCGCAAGGAGTGGGTGGTCGGGCCGTACAGCTACTACAACCAGTTCCGCTACAACCCGAACAACGAGCCGGATCTGCACTCTCCGTGGCTGTACACGCTGATCGGCCAGCCGTGGAAGACGGCGGCGGTGGTGCGTGCCGCGCAGCAGCTGTTCACCAATGCCCCCAACGGCGTGACCGGCAACGATGACCTCGGCACGATGTCGGCCTGGTATCTGTTCAGCGCCATCGGTGTCTACCCGGCGGTGCCCGGCAGTGGCCAGTTCCTGCTGCACACCCCGCGCTTTGCCAAGGTGGAAGTGGACATGGGCAATGGCCGCACCCTGCGCATCGACGCGCCGGGCGCCGACGGTCGCCGCCTGCAGTACGTGCAGGGCGTGCAGGTCGATGGCCAGGCACATGCACCGGTTTGGCTGGACTGGAGCCGCCTGCAGCAGGGTCCGCGCCTGCACTTCAGCCTGGACGCCAAGGCACCGCAGCAGGGCTGGGGCACCGCCGTGAAGGACCTGCCGGTGTCCTGGTGCGCGGCACCGGGCAGCGCATTGCGCTGAGCCGGACTGTGCCGTTCGCGGTGACCCAGCGAACGGCACCGCACGACATGGCCGTGATCCATTAGGCTTGAGCCTCCAGCGGAGTCCGGGAAGACGATGAACGACAACGGCAGCAGTTCCAGCAAGCGCGCCGGCAAGGCGGTGACGGTGACCGACATCGCGCGTGCCATCGGCGTGTCACGGGCCACCGTGTCGCTGGTGCTGCGCGGCAGCCCGCTGGTCAACGTCGACACCCGGGCCAAGGTCGAGGCCGAGCTGCGTCGCCAGCGGTATGTCTACAACCGCGCGGCGGCCAACCTGCGCCGGCGCACCTCGTCGAGCATCGCGCTGGTGATCAACGATCTGTCCAACCCGTTCTTCGCCGAATTCGCTTCGGGTGTGGACGAGGCGCTGGGCGGGCGTGGTTACGTGACCCTGCTGGGCAGCACTGGCGAATCGCCGAAGCGGCAGCAGGCGGTGCTGTCCACATTGATGGAGCACACCCCGGCCGGCCTGATCCTGTCGCCGGCCGAGGGCAGCGATACCACGCAGCTGCGCCAGGCACTGGGCGCCAATGCCAACGTGCTGCTGTTCAATCGCGAACTGGACGGCGCCGACTGGGACTTCCTGACCCTGGACAACCAGCACGGTGCCTACCTGGCCACGCGCCACCTGATCGAGCGTGGCCATCGCCAGATCGCCTTCTTCGGCGGCCATGCGGCATCGAGCTCGTGCCACCAGCGCCGCGCCGGTTTCCAGCAGGCGCTGGCCGAGGCTGGCCTGTCCCTGCCGCCGGGCTGGATGATCGAGTCGGCGCCGAACCGGCTGGAGGCTGCCGCGCGTACCGATGAACTGTTTGCCGATGGCCATCGCCCGAGTGCGGCGGTCTGCTACAACGACACCGTCGCGCTGGGCCTGATGCTGGGCCTGAACTCGCGCGGCATCCGTCCCGGCGGTGATTTCGCGGTGACCGGTTTCGATGATATTTCCGAGGCGGCGGTGGCCGTTCCGCCCTTGACCACGCTGACCGCCGACCCGCGCGAGCGCGGCCGGCAGGCGGCGGCGCTGCTGCTGCAGCGGCTGGACGAACCGGATGCGCCGCCACGGCGCACGGTCGCGCCGGTACAGCTGCGCATCCGTGAAAGCAGCGCCGCACGACCGAACTGATCCCTTTCATACACCCCTTCCACGCAACAACGACCTTCCGCGCATCGAGGCGCGTACCGCATGCCGATCTCCGCAACGCCCCGTCCATCGGGTTCTTCGGGCAACGCACCTGCCGTCACCAACGGCAAGGCGCTGGCCGTGGTCACCACGATCTTCTTCATGTGGGGCTTCCTGACCTGCCTCAATGACATCCTGATCCCGCACCTGAAGGCGGTGTTCGAGCTGAACTACGCCAAGGCGATGCTGGTGCAGTTCACCTTCTTCGGCACCTACTTCCTGATGTCGCTGCCCGCAGGCCGGTTGGTCGCCGCGCTGGGTTACAAGAAGGGCATCGTGGCCGGCCTGGTGATCGCCGGCATCGGCGCGCTGGGCTTCTGGCCAGCGGCCGAGCTGCGCGTGTACGGTGCCTTCCTCGGCGCCCTGTTCGTGCTGGCCACCGGCATTACCGTGCTGCAGGTTGCTGCCAATCCCTACGTCGCGCTGCTGGGCCCGGAGCAGACCAGCTCCAGCCGCCTGACCCTGGCGCAGGCCCTGAACTCGCTGGGTACGGCCATTGCACCGATCTTCGGCGGCATGCTGATCCTGTCCAACACGGTCAAGAGTGCCGATGATCTCGCCGCGATGCCGGCCGCCGAGCAGCTGGCCTATCGTGCCGCCGAGGCGCAGGCCGTGCAGGGCCCCTATGTTGGCCTGGCGGTGGCGCTGGTGCTGCTGGCGCTGTTCGTGTTCCTGTTCCGCCTGCCGGCATTGAGTGATGCCACCGAACAGGCCGACCAGGGCCACCACCACAGCTATCTGGATGCGCTGCGCAAGCGCCACCTGCTGCTGGGCGTGCTGGGCATCTTCTTCTACGTCGGCGCCGAGGTGTCGATCGGCAGCTTCCTGGTCAACTACCTGTCGATGCCCACCATCGGCGGCTTCAGCGAGCAGGAAGCCACGCACTATGTGTCGGCCTACTGGACCATGGCGATGATCGGCCGCTTCGCCGGCTCGGCGCTGCTGGCCCGCTTCTCGCCCAGCCGCCTGCTGGCGATCTTCGCGCTGGTCAATGTGGCCCTGCTGGTCACGACCATGATGAGTTCCGGTCACCTCGCGCTGTACTCGGTGGTGGCGATCGGCCTGTTCAACTCGATCATGTTCCCGACCATCTTCGCGCTGAGCATCGAGCGCCTGGGGCCGCTGACCAACAAGGGCTCCAGCCTGCTGATCATGGCCATCGTCGGCGGCGCCGTGGTGCCGTACCTGCAGGGCGTGCTGGCCGACCATATCGGTGTGCAGGCCAGCTTCATCCTGCCGCTGCTGTGCTACGGCTACATCATCTTCTACGGACTGGTCGGCGCGCGTACGCCGGCTTCCGCAACGCAGGGAGGCTGAGTCCGGAATGGGTTCCATCGTTTGCTTCGGCGAAATTTTGATCGATCTACTAGCGCAGCCGCCGGCCTCGGCCGATACGCCGCGCGCGTTCCTGCAGTACGCCGGCGGTGCGCCGGCCAACGTCGCCGTGGCGGCCGCGAGGCTGGGTGCAAAGACCCAGTTCGTCGGCATGCTCGGCCGCGACATGTTCGGTGACTTCCTCGCCGACAGCCTGGTCGAGCATGGCGTCGGCACCGACTACATCGTGCGTACCGACGCGGCCAAGACCGCGCTGGCGTTCGTGGCGCTGGACGCTACCGGCGAACGGAGTTTCAGCTTCTACCGCCCGCCGGCGGCCGATCTGCTGTTCCGTGACCGCGATTTCCAGGCCGCCTGCTTCGACAGCGCGCAGTGTTTCCACGTCTGCTCCAACAGCCTGACCGAGCCGTCCATTGCCGAGGCGACCTTCGCCGGCATGGAGCGTGCCCGCGCCGCCGGCGCGGTGGTCAGCCTCGATCTCAACCTGCGCCCGGCGCTGTGGCCGGCCAGCGAAGATCCGACGCCGCGCCTGTGGCAGGCGCTGGAACGGGCCGACCTGGTCAAGCTGTCGCGCGAGGAGCTGGACTACCTCGCCTCGCCGCTCGGCGATGACGGTGAGCGGCTGGTGCTGCGGCGCCTGCTGGCCGCGCAGGCACGCTGGGTGATCGTCACCGACGGTGCGGCCACGCTGCGCTGGTATACCCGCGACGACCACGGCACGGTCACCAGCTTCCGTGTGGCCACGGTCGATACCACCGCCGCCGGCGATGCCTTTGTCGGTGGCGTGCTGGTCGGCCTGCTGGAGCGGGGTGGGGCCGGCGCTGGTTTCGCTGCGTTCTGCCAGGACCCGCAGGCGATTACTGCCACGCTCCGCTTCGGTGCTGCGGTCGGCGCACTGGCGGTTACCCGCAAGGGCGCGTTCGCCGCGATGCCCTCGCTCGATGAAGTGCAGCAGCTGCTGCAGGCCCAGGACATTACCGCATGAGCACCTCGCCCGATTTCCGTTCGCCCGCCTTCCTGCGCGCGCATATCGCCGACACGATGGCGTTCTACCATCCGCGCTGCATCGATCCGAACGGCGGCTTCTTCCACTACTTCCGTGATGACGGCAGCATCTACGACGCCAGCCACCGCCATCTGGTGAGCAGTACGCGTTTTGTCTTCAACTATGCGATGGCCTACCGCGAGTTCGGCAACGCCGAATACCGCGACGCGGTAGAGCACGGCGTGCGCTACCTGCGCGAGGTGCATCGCAATCCGGCCACCGGTGGCTATGCCTGGACCCTGCGCGACGGCAAGGTCGAGGACGACATGAACCACTGCTATGGCGTGGCGTTCGTGCTGCTGGCCTACAGTTGTGCGCTGAAGGCCGGTGTCGAGCAGGCCCGCGGCTGGATGGACGAGACCTGGCAGCTGCTGGAGGCGCGCTTCTGGGAGCCGCAGCACGGCCTGTACAAGGACGAAGCCGATGGCCAGTGGAACTTCACCGGCTATCGTGGCCAGAACGCCAACATGCACATGTGCGAGGCGATGCTGGCCGCGTTCGAGGCCAGCGGCGAGCAGCGCTATGTCGAGCGCGCGCTGCAGCTGGCCGACAACATGACCCGCCGCCAGGCGGCCAAGGCCGGCGGTCTGGTCTGGGAGCACTATGACGTGAACTGGGAGATTGACTGGGACTACAACCTGGACGATCCCAAGCATCTGTTCCGCCCGTGGGGTTTCCAACCGGGCCATCAGACCGAATGGGCCAAGCTGCTGCTGATCCTCGATCGCCATGTGCAGGCCGATTGGCTGGTGCCGACCGCGCAGCACCTGTTCGATGTGGCCGTGGCGCGCAGCTGGGACGAGGCGCGCGGTGGCCTGTACTACGGTTTCGCACCGGAATCGCGCCGGCAGCCGGGCATGGACGGTGCCCCGATCGGCGTCGACAGTTTCGTCTGCGACGATGACAAGTACTTCTGGGTGCAGGCCGAGACGCTGGCCACGGCCGCGCTGATGGCCCAGCGCACCGGCGAGGAGCGCTACTGGCAGTGGTACGAGCGCATCTGGGCATACTCCTGGGAGCACTTCGTCGACCACCAGTACGGCGCCTGGTTCCGCATCCTGGATGCTGACAACCGCAAGTACAGTGACGAGAAGAGCCCGGCCGGCAAGGTGGATTACCACACCATGGGTGCGTGCTACGAAGTGCTGAACGTGGTGCGTTGAGGTGGGTAGGCCGGGCATGGCCCGGCGCTACCGTGAATCGGATCTGCAGATAGCGCCGGGCCACGCCCGGCGGAAGAACAGGAGCTGTGCGTGCATCGTCCTTCCCTCGTTGTCCGTCTGCTCCTGCTGCTGATCGCAGCCTCTGCTTTCCCTGCGTTGGCGGCCCCACTGCAGGCGCAATGGGAGTTCCGCATGCTGCCGGGTGACGCACAGGGCGCCGCCCATCCCGGCCTGCAGCAGTGGCGTGGCGCCACGGTGCCGGGCAGTGTGCATACCGACCTGCTGGCGCATGCGTTGATCCGCGACCCCTATGTCGGTGCGCCGGAGAGCGAGCTGCAGTGGATCGGGCTGGCCGATTGGGAGTACCGGGCCCGCTTCGACGTGGATGCTGCAACCCTGGCCAAACCCAACGCCGAACTGCGCTTCGACGGGCTGGATACCTATGCCGAGGTCAGCCTCAACGGCAAGCCACTGCTGCGCGCAGACAATGCGCACCGTACCTGGCGTGCCCATGTGGAAGGCCATCTGCGCGCGAAGGGCAACGAGCTGCGGATCGTGTTCCGGTCGCCGATCCGCACCCTGTTGCCAGGCGTGCAGGCAATGCCGCACAGGATTGCCGGCAACTATCCCTCGCCCTATGGCGATGAGCCGAAGGACGCGATGGTCGGCAACTTCGCGCGCAAGCCGGCCTATCACTTCGGCTGGGACTGGGGCCCGCGCTACGTCACCGCCGGTGTCTGGCGCGGGGTCGACCTGCAGGCCTGGGATGCGCATCGGCTGAACGATGTGGCGGTACGCACCGACGCGCTGGATGCCCGGCAGGCGAAGCTGACGGTGCTGCTGCAGGTGGAGCAGGGCAGCGCCGCCGGTTCTGCGGTCGTCAATGTCGACGTGCGCGATCCGCAGGGGCGCAGCGTTGCCCAGGTGCAGCGCACGGTGCTGCTGAAGCCCGGCCAGAACAGTGTGGAACTGCCGGTTGAATTGGCAGAACCGAAACGCTGGTGGCCGGTGGGCCACGGCGCACAGGATCGCTACACCGTGCAGGCACGCCTGGACGGTGGCGCCGATGCAACGCTGGTGCGCGAGCAGCGCATCGGCCTGCGCACGGTTGAGCTGCGCCGCGAGGAGGATGGCAAGGGTGGGCAGGGCTTCGCTTTTGTCATCAACGGTGTGCCGGTCTTTGCCAAGGGCGCCAACGTGATTCCGTTCGACGCCTTCCCCGCACGCGTGGATGCCGCGCGCCTGCGCCAGGTGCTGGTGGCGGCGCGCGATGCCAACATGAACATGCTGCGCAACTGGGGCGGCGGCTACTACGAAGACGATGCCTTCTTCGATATCGCCGATGAACTTGGCCTGCTGGTCTGGCAGGACTTCATGTTCGGCGGCGGCATGCAGCCCGGTTACGATCCGGCGTTCCGCGCCAGTGTGGTCGCCGAGGCCCGCGACAACGTGCGCCGCCTGCGCCATCACCCCAGTATCGTGTTGTGGTGTGGCAACAATGAAGAAGAAACCGCCTGGAAGGATTGGGGCCATGGCCGCGACCTGAAGGCGGCCGATCCGGCGTTCGCGGCCAAGGTCTGGCAGGGTTATGTCGATCTGTTCGGCAATGATCTGCGCCAGGTGGTCGGCGAGGAAGCGCTGGGCGTACCGTACTGGTCCAGTTCGCCCAGCAACGATCTGGACGAGAAGGCCAACGACTCCACCCGCGGCGACAAGCACTACTGGCAGGTGTGGGGCAATCCGGCGTTGCCGGTGCAGGCCTATCTGCGCGAGACCCCGCGTTTCATGTCCGAGTACGGGTTGCAGGCGTGGCCGTCGGTGGCGACGGTGGACCAGATCGCGACCCGTGCCGAGCAGCGCATCGACAGCCCGGTGATCCGCGCACACCAGAAGTTCATGGCCGGCGAAGGCAACAGCCGCCTGCTGCACTACATCGAACTGGGCTACGGCACGCCGAAGGACTTCGAGGACTTCGTCTACCTCAGCCAGGTGATGCAGGCCGATGGCATCGCGCTGGCCGCGTTGCATCACCGCGCCTCGCGGCCGTACACGATGGGCTCGTTGTACTGGCAGCTCAACGACGTCTGGCCGGGCGCCTCATGGTCCAGCGTGGATTATTTCGGTCGCTGGAAGGCGCTGCACTACGCCGCACGCCGCTTCTTCGCGCCGGTGACGGTGGCGGCACTGCGTGACGAAGGCCGTACCCGGGTGCGACTGCTCAATGACGGTGCTGCACGGGATGCGCGCTGGCGGCTGCGGGTGATGGACATGGACGGCAAGGTGCTGCGTCGTCGCGAGCAAGCGGTGAGCCTGGCCGCAGCAGGGGTGACCTCGATCGGTGATTTCACCGATGCGGAACTGCTGGCCGGCGCCGACCCGAAGCGCACGGTGGCGGTGTTCGAGCTGCTGCAGGACGGCAAAGTGAGCGCGCGGCAGGTGGTCGGCTTCGCTGAAGCCAAGGATCAGGTGTTGCCACGGCAGAAATTGAAGGCGACTCTCGCCATCGACGGCGATCACTATCGCCTGCGGCTGCAGAGTGCGGCCTATGTGCGCGCGGCGTGGATCGACTTCGGCGCGTTGGACGTGACGCTTGAAGACAACCTGCTGGACCTGCTGCCGGGCGAAACCCGCGACATCGCGATACGCGGCCCGGTGGACCTGACCACCCTGCGCGACGCGCTGAAGGTGAAGACCCTCAACGACCGTTGAGGGCTGGAACATCCTGCTCTGGTAGATGCCAACCTTGGTTGGCTCACCAGGAGGATGCCAACCAAGGTTGGCATCCTCCTCACTGTTACAGCTGGATCTGCTGGAAGTTCTCGACGCGATCGTGGCCGTTGGCCGCCTGGCCAGTGCGCGGCAGCGGGTAATCGTCCAGGCGGTCGATCAGGCGGGTCTGCAGGCCGGCTTCGCGGGCGGCGTCCAGTTCTTCCACCACATCCGACAGGAACAGGATCTCGCCAGCCGGTACGCCGATGGACTGCACGATACGGCGATAGCTGTCCGCCTCACGCTTGCCGCCCACTTCGGTATCGAACCAGCCCGACACCAGCGGGCTGAGGTCGCCGGCATCGCTGAAGCCGAAGAACAGCTTCTGCGCCGGCACCGAACCGGAGGAGTACACGTACAGCGGCAGGCCCGAGGCGTGCCAGCCCTTCAGTACCGCCGCCACTTCCGGATAGAAGTGCGCGGTGTAGTCGCCGCGACGGTAGCCGGCGTCCCAGATCCGGCCCTGCAGCGCCTTCAGTGCGGTGTGCTTGCGGTCCTGGTCGATCCAGCCCTGCAGCGTCTCGACCACCAGGCTGTCCTGGCAGGCGCCGCCGATCTCGGTGGCCACCGCGTCCAGCCAGCGGCGCACGTCCGGGTCCTGGCCATGTTCGGCAACGAAGCCGGGCAGCGCCTGGCGCGCATAGGGGAACAGCACGTTCTTGACGAACGAGATGCTGCTGGTGGTGCCTTCGATATCGGTCAGGATGACGCGGGGCTGCATGGATCAGGATGCCTGGGTAGGGACGTAACGGGGGAACTTCTGCGCGATGTCGGTGCCGGTGAAATGGCCGACCCAGCCATCCGGCTCGGTGAAGAAGCGGATCGCCACGAAGCTGGGCTCATCACCCATGTCGAACCAGTGGGTGGTGCCATCGGGCACGGCGATCAGGTCATCCTTCACGCACTCGATCTCGTACACCTTGTCTTCCACGTGCAGGGTGAACAGGCCGGAGCCGGCGACGAAGAAGCGCACCTCGTCTTCCTTGTGGAAGTGTTCGTCGAGGAACTTCTTGCGCAGCTCGGCGCGGTTCGGGTTGTCCGGCGCGATCGAGGCCACATCCACGCTCTTGAAGCCGTTCTCGGCCACCAGGCGGTCGATGTCGGCGCGGTAGGCGGCGAACACTTCCTCCTGGCTGGCGCCCGGCGCGACCGGGGCAGTGGCCTGCCAGCGTTCAAAGGTGACGCCGATCTGCTTCAGCTCGGCAGCGATGAGCGCGCCGTCCTGGGTGTCCAGCAGTGGCGATTCGGGGCGGGTGTCGTCGTAGATGCGCAGTCGGCTCATGGCGGCAGCTTGAACGTCTCGGGGGGAAGACAGGGTAGCAGGGTAGGGGCAGGGTGCAGATTCCGGATCGGCATCTGCACCTGCGCGCGGGTTCAGCCGCGCAGCCTGCGCAGCTCCAGCTCGCAGTGGAACAGGAACTCGAAGGCCTCCAGGTGGCGGCGCGCCTCGGCCATGTCACGGCCCCAGGCGTACAGGCCGTGGCCATCGATCAGGTAGCCCCACAGGTTCTGCCGATCGAGCAGGTCGTCGACCTGCGCCGAGAGCACGTTCATGTCCTGGGTGTTGGCGAACACCGGCACATCCACGGCCATTTCATGGGTGCTGTTGCCGGCGAACGCTTTCAGCAGCTCGTAGCCTTCCAGGTGCACATGGCCTTGCGGCGCGTACAGGCGCGAGGCGATGGTCTGCACCGGCGAATGGGTGTGCAGCACGCAGCCCACTTCGGGGAAGCGGCGGTACAGCTGGGTGTGCAGCAGGGTTTCGGCGGACGGGCGCAGCGGGCGGCCGACGGCCTGGCCGTCGAAGTCCACCACCATGATGTCGTCCTCGATCAACCGGCCCTTGTCCTTGCCGGACACGGTGATCGCGGCGTGGCGGTCGTCCAGGCGGTGGGAGAAGTTGCTGCTGGTGGCCGGGGTCCAGCCGGCGTGGGCCAGCTCGCGGACGTTGTCGATCAGCAGCTGGGCCAGTTCGCCCAAGCGGGCGGTGTCGTAGGGGAAGGTGGTGGTGTCCATGGACGGCATTTTACGTGATCCGGCCCGATGCTGGGCCTGCGCGGCGACCGCCTGCCTGCTGCATGGGCAACACGAAGCGGTGTGCTGGCAGGCGGCGCGCAGGGGTTGGATCGAGGCAAGCACAGCGCTGGCTGAATGGGGAGAGCAGCGCTCCCGCTGGAAGCGATTCCGGTCGTGGACAGCCCTCTTGCTGCGAAACATCATCGGATTGCCGCAGAAATTCCGGCGAGCGCCAAGGAAAGGAGTACTTCGATGATCGCGCGCGCGATGGGGATGATGGGGGTGATTGGCATCATGCTTGCCAGCAGTGGCTGCACGATGGAATGGGTGAAGATGGATGCGGGTGGGCGGCCATTCGGCCCCGCCCACGCGAGTTGCAAGGCGCAGGCCGACGATCACTGGCCGGTCAGGAATGAAGTGGCCACGCGCACCGTCTACGAGGACCGCAAGGTGCCCTGCAGGCTTGATGAAGTCTGCGCCATTGACGGCAAGTACAACATGGTGCCGATGCCGAAAGATGAGAGTTACATCGTGGACGTCAACGCGTCCGACCGCAGCAGCGAGTTCAATGCTTGCATGGCCGGTGCGGGCTGGCAGCAGCAGCTCATCTGGTTCAACCGCCGCTAGGCGTGGCGCTCGGCCCGCGCCGGTGGCAAGGAGGGCAGGGCCATCAGGGCCCTGCCACGCGTGACTTACTTGTTGCGCAGACGACTGTGTCGGAACCCGTAGCAGAAATAGATCACGAAGCCGACGAAGGTCCACACGCCCATCAGCATCCAGTTGTGCATCGTCATCGCCGACAACAGCGCCAGGCAGCTCAGCACGCCCAGGCTGCAGATCAGCCAGGCCATCGGCATGCGGAACGGGCGCGGCAGGTCCGGCTGGGTGCGACGCAGGATCAGCACGCCGGCACACACGGCGGCAAACGCGATCAGCGTCCCCATCGACGTCAGTTCGCCGAGGATGTCCAGCGGGAACAGCGCCGCCAGCAGCGCGATGCCGATGCCGGTGATCACGGTGTTGATGTGTGGGGTGCGGTACTTCGGGTGGATCTTGGTGAACACCGGCGGCAACAGGCCGTCGCGACCCATGATCATGAAGATGCGCGGCTGGCCGATGATCATCACCAGCACCACCGAGGACAGGCCGACCAGCGCGCCGACCTCGACCACCCAGCGCAGCCAGTCCAGCTGCGGATGCGCGGCCACCGCGGTCACCACCGGCTCGTCGGTGCCGAGCAGCGGGTACGGCACCAGGCCGGTCATCACCGCGGCCATCGCGATGTACAGCACGGTGCAGACCACCAGCGACAGCATCATGCCGATCGGCATGTCACGTTGCGGATTCTTCGATTCCTGCGCCGCCACCGACACCGCCTCGAAGCCGATGTAGGCGAAGAACACCATCGCTGCGCCGCGCAGCACGCCTTCCATGCCGTACTTGCCGGGGCCTTCGTTGGCCGGGATGAAGGGCGTCCAGTTGCTGGTATCCACGTACTTCCAGCCGGCCACGATGACCAGCACGATCAGGCCGGTCTTGAGCACGACCATGGCCATGTTCATCGCCGAGGATTTGCTGATGCCGACGTAGCACAGCCAGGTCAGCAGCAGCACCAGTCCGGCTGCGGGCAGGTTGGCGATCGCGCCGGTCGGACGCAGCTGTGCGTCCAGTGGCGCGCTGACCAGCGCGGCGGGCAGATGGATGTCGAACTGGCTGAGCAGGCTGAGGAAGTAGCCGGTCCAGCTGACCGCCACTGCCGAGGCGGACACGCCGTATTCGAGCACCAGCATCCAGCCGATGAACCAGGCAGAGAGCTCGCCGAAGGTGGCGTAGGTATAGGTGTAGGCGCTGCCGGAGACCGGCACCATCGAGGCGAACTCGGCGTAGGCCAGTGCGCAGAAGGCGCAGCAGATCGCGGCCAGCACGAACGACAGCATGATCGCCGGGCCGGCGTGGTTGGCGGCGGCCTGGCCGGTGATCACGAAGATGCCGCCGCCGATCACCGCGCCGATGCCAAGGGCGGTCAGGCCCCAGGGGCCGAGGTGGCGGCGCAGGCTCAGGCCGTTGGCGTCTTCATGGGCGGCGTGCGGGTGCTTGGTGGCCCACAGTTGCTTGAACATGTCTGGTGGTCTTGTCGAAGTGCCGTTCGAGGCGGCGCGGGGAAAACGGACGGGCCGGCGCAGGGCCGGCCCGTAGGCGGATCAGGAGGACTTGGCCAGCTTGCTGTTGCGGATGCCGTAGCCCAGGTAGATCAGCATGCCCAGCACGGTCCAGCCGACGAACAGGTGCCAATGCACCACGAACGCCTGCCAGAACAGGAACAGGCAGGTGGCCGCGCCCAGCGGGCAGATGATCCAGACCATCGGCACGCGGAACGGGCGATGGATCTCCGGCTTGGTATAGCGCAGCACCAGCACGCCGATGCAGACCGTGGCGAAGGCCAGCAGGGTGCCCATCGACACCAGCTCGCCCAGCACGTTCAGCGGCACCAGGCCGGCCAGGGCGGCGGCGATCACGCCGACCACGATGGTGGCGACGTACGGGGTGCGGAAACGGGCGTGCACCTTGCCGAAGAACTTCGGCAGCAGACCGTCGCGGGAAATGGTGTAGGCGATGCGGGTCTGGCCCATCATCATCACCAGCACCACCGAAGACAGGCCGGCGATGGCGCCGATTTCCACCGCGGTCTTCAGCCACGACAGCTGCGGGTAGCCTTCCAGCGCGGTGGCCACCGGCTTGTCGGTGCCCAGCAGGTGGTACGGCATCATGCCGGTCAGCACCGCGCAGACGATGATGTAGACGATGGTGCACACCGCCAGCGAGCCGAGCAGGCCGATCGGCATGTTGCGCTGCGGATCCTTGGTTTCGCCGGCGGCGGTGGAAACCGCGTCGAAGCCGATGTAGGCGAAGAACACGATGGTGGCAGCGCGGAAGATGCCGCTCCAGCCGAACTCACCCGGCACGCCGGTGTTTTCCGGGATGAACGGCTGCCAGTTGGCCGGGTCGATATGGGCCGCGCCGATGCCGATGAACAGGCAGATGACGGTGACCTTGATCGCCACGATGATCGCGTTGACGAAGGCCGACTGGGTCACTCCCACGTACAGCAGGCCGGACACCGCCGCCACGATCAGCACCGCCGGCAGATTGAACAGCTTGCCGGAGGCGATGAACTCGCTGCCGGTCCAGGCGATGGGCGCGGCGCTGAGCAGGTCAGGGAACGGCATGTGCAGCGTAGTGGTGATGAAGCTGATCAGGTACGCCGACCAGCCCACCGCGACCGAGGCCGAGGCGAACAGGTACTCCAGCACCAGGCACCAGCCGATGAACCAGGCCATGCCTTCGCCGAGGGTGGCGTAGGAATAGGAGTAGGCGCTGCCGGAGACCGGCATCATCGCAGCGAACTCGGCATAGCACAGGCCCGCCAGGGCGCAGGCGAAACCGGCGATCACGAACGACAGCATCACCGCAGGGCCGGCGTGGTTGGCCGCCGCCTGGCCGGTCAACACGAAGATACCAGCGCCGATCACCGCACCCACGCCAAGCAGGATGAGGTGTTTAGCCGTGAGGGTCCGTTTCAACGTGGCCTCGCCATCCAGGCTGCCTTCGATGGGTTCGCCGGCATCGACGTGCCCGGCCGGCTGGACCGGCTTGACCCTCAACAGAGCTTTCAGCATGCAGTACTTCCTAGTGATCGGATTTGGGTGGGCCGCCGATACGTTGCCGACGGCCTGGAATGGTGAAGGCCGTGCGAACGGCCCGCTGTACCTTAGCCAAAGCTGAAGCCAACGCACAAGCGCAATCGCAACAATGAACGGCGATAATGAGCAGTATTTTTCCAAACGCCGCCCATTCATGAGCCAGACCGCCGAAACCCTTGCCGTGCTTGACGATCGCCTGCGTGGCCTGTTGCGCGACTATGCCCGCCGTGAGCCGGCCCACGACGCGCTGGCTGCCGAATTCGGCACATTGTTGGATGATCCGGAAGATCCGTTCCGCCGCGAACGGCTGGCCGGGCATTTCACCGCCAGCTGCTGGCTGGTCAGTGCCGATGGCCAGCGCCTGCTGCTGACCCATCACCGCAAGCTGCAGCGCTGGCTGCAGCTGGGCGGCCACGCCGACGGCGAGCGCGACCTGGCCCTGGTGGCGCTGAAGGAAGCCGAGGAGGAGTCGGGCCTGAGCGGCCTGGTGCTGGAAGATCCGGCCATCTTCGACATCGACAAGCACTGGATTCCCGAACGCAAGGACGTGCCGGGGCACTGGCATTATGACGTGCGTTTCGTGATCCGGGCGCTGGGTGGCGAGGCCTTCGTGCTCAGCGAGGAATCGCTGGCGCTGGCCTGGCGGGATGTGACCGAGGTCGCGGCCGATCCGGAATCGGACGAATCGATGCAGCGCATGGCGCGCCGCTGGCTGGCGCGCTGACCGGGCCATGCCCGGCGACGCGTTGATCAATACAGGATGCGGGTACGCAGCGTGCCCGCAATCGCGGCCAGCTCGTCGCGCACGGCGGCGGCCTGCTCCTCGCTGGCGGTGATGTCGATCACCACGTAGCCCACCTTCGGGTCGGTGCGCAGGAACTGGCCGTCGATGTTGACGTTGTGGCGCGAGAAGATCTCGTTGACCCTGGACAGCACGCCCGGCACGTTCTGGTGGATGTGCAGCAGGCGCAGGCTGTCGGCATGCTCGGGCAGGGTCACTTCCGGGAAGTTGACCGCCGACAGGGTGCTGCCGTTGTCGCTGTAGCGCACCAGCTTGGCCGCCACTTCCACACCGATGTTGTCCTGCGCCTCCAGCGTGCTGCCGCCGACGTGCGGGGTCAGGATCACGTTGTCGTGGCGGGTCAGCGGCGATTCGAAGATATCGCCGTTGCCCTTCGGCTCGACCGGGAACACGTCCAGCGCGGCGCCGCCGACGTGGCCGCTGGCCAGTGCGGCATCCAGCGCATCAATGTCGACCACGGTGCCGCGCGCGGCGTTGATCAGGTGCGCGCCCTTGCGCATCTTCGCCAGCTCGGTGCTGCCGATCATCCACTGCGTGGACGGGGTCTCCGGCACGTGCAGGGTGACGATGTCGGCGCGGGCCAGCAGGTCGTCCAGGCTGGCCGCTGCACGGGCATTGCCCAGTGCCAGCTTGGTTTCCACGTCGTGGAAGATCACCTGCATGCCCAGTGATTCAGCCAGCACGCCGACCTGGGTGCCGATGTGGCCGTAGCCGATGATGCCCAGCGTCTTGCCGCGCACCTCGTGGCTGCCGCTGGCCGACTTCGACCAGCCGCCGCGATGGCATTCAGCGTTCTTCTGCGGGATGCCGCGGGTCAGCATGATCGCTTCGGCGATCACCAGCTCGGCCACGCTGCGGGTGTTGGAGTAGGGCGCGTTGAACACCGGGATGCCGGCCAGCTCGGCCGCGTCCAGGTCGACCTGGTTGGTGCCGATGCAGAAACAGCCCACCGCGATCAGGCGCTTGGCCTCGGCGAGCACCTCGGCGCTGAGCTGGGTGCGCGAACGGATGCCGACGATGTGCGCCTCGGCGATGCGCGCCTTCAGTTCGTCCTCGGGCAGCGCCTTGGTGTGCGCTTCGATCTGGCTGTAGCCGGCCGCGCTGAACACCTCCACGGCGGTCTGGCTGACCCCCTCCAGCAACAGCACGCGGATATCCTGCTTCGGGAACGAGGTCTTCTTCGGCGACATGGGGCAACACGGCCAGTGGGACAGGGGCCAATCACTATGCCAGATCGCGACGCCGATGGTGCAGTGCGCAATTGGTTGGATCGGTAGCTATCTGCCTGCCTGCGGGGCTGGACGCTGGCGCGTGCCGCTGGCACGCTTGCCCGTTCTTCACGCACCGCGCTGGACCGTCATGACCGATTCCCGCATTGCCTCGCTGCAGCAGGCCTGTCCCGGCCTGAAGCTGAAGACCGACCCGGCCGACCTGGAGCATTACGGGCGCGACTGGACCCGACGCTGGACGCCGGCGCCGCTGGTGATCGCGCTGCCGGCCACGGTCGAGGAAGTGCAGGCGGTGATGCGTTGGAGCGCCGAGCATGGCGTGGCGGTGGTGCCGTCCGGCGGCCGCACCGGCCTGTCCGGAGGCGCTGTGGCGGCCAACGGCGAGCTGGTGCTCAGCCTGGAACGGATGAACAAGGCGCTGGCCTACGATGCGGTCGATCGCACGCTGGTGGTGCAGGCCGGCATGCCGCTGGAAGCCGTGCACAACGCCGCGCTGGACCACGGCCTGATCTACCCGGTGGATTTCGCTGCACGCGGTTCCTGCTCGATCGGCGGCAACATCGCCACCAATGCCGGTGGCATCCGGGTGATCCGCTACGGCAATACCCGTGAATGGATCGCCGGCCTGAAGGTGGTGACCGCCAATGGCGAACTGCTCGAACTCAACAAGGGCCTGATCAAGAACTCCAGCGGCTACGACTTCCGCCAGCTGCTGATCGGCTCGGAAGGCACGCTGGGCGTGATCGTCGAGGCCACGCTGAAGCTGACCGACCCGCCGCCGGCCAGCAACGTGATGCTGCTGGCACTGCCCAGCTTCGAAGTGCTGATGCAGGTGTTCGCCGCGTTCCGTGCGCGTCTGCAGCTGCAGGCCTTCGAATTCTTCACCGACCGCGCGCTGGAGCACGTGCTGGCGCACGGGGCGCAGGCGCCCTTCGATGAGGTGCATCCGTACTACGTGGTGACCGAGTTCGCAGCCAATGACGAGGCGCAGGAAGCGGCGGCGATGGCCGCCTTCGAGGACTGCATGGGCAATGGCTGGGTCAGCGACGGCGTGATCAGCGCCAGCGACGCCCAGGCTGCCCAGCTGTGGCGCCTGCGCGAAGGCATCACCGAAGCGCTGGCGCGTTACAAGCCCTACAAGAACGACGTCTCGGTGCGGATCTCGGCGATGCCGGCGTTCCTGGCCGAGACCCAGGCGCTGATCGGGCAGGCCTACCCGCACTTCGACGTGGTCTGGTTCGGCCACATCGGCGACGGCAACCTGCACATCAACGTGCTCAAGCCCGATGGCACCGGCGACGCCGATTTCGTTGCGCAGTGCGAGCACGTGACCAAGCTGCTGGCGCAGGTGCTGGCCCGCTTCGACGGCAGCATCTCGGCCGAGCACGGCATCGGCCTGGTCAAGAAGGGCTACCTGGACAGCACCCGCGGCCCGGCCGAAATCGCGCTGATGAAGGCGGTCAAACGTGCGTTCGATCCCCAAGCGCGGCTGAATCCCGGCAAGCTGTTCGACGTGTGAGCCGCGCATAGTCTTCACACACCCGTTACGCTCCCCGCATCCCAACAACCGGCTTCGAACCGATGACCCGTCCGCTTCTGCTGCTCGCCCTGCTGTCCCTGCCGCTGGCCGGCTTTGCATCCAGCTTCGCTGGCACCTCGGCCGGTTCGGCCACCGGTGCATCTTCCGGTTCCTCGGGCAGCAGCTCGGGTGATGACAAGGTGGTGCTGGCCGCACGCGATGACGCGGCCGCTTTCGTGGCCAGCGATGGCCAGATCCGTGGCGCGCGCCTGCAGGCGGCGCTGGTCCACCTGCGCGAGCAGAGTGCTGCCGCGCAGCAGCAGAGTGACCTGGAGCTGGCCCGCGCGCTGCTGGCGCGTTGATCCGGGTTGCATGGCACCCGCGATATCGCATTCTGTAGAGCCGAGCCATGCTCGGCTGAACACCTGCACGCCGACCGTGACAGCCGCCGAGCATGGCTCGGCGCTACAGAAGCGTGGGCGCTGGAACCCGGCCAGGCATGGCCTGGCTCTACTGCTGGCGGCTCCGGCCGTTCATGCCGGCGGATACCTGGAACTTGACCCTGCCGGGCTGAGCCCGGCGCAGCAGCAGGTGGCGACGCAGACCCTGGCCGACGTGCAGTCGCTGCTGCCCGATGGCCTGCTGCGCGCGTTGCCGGCACAGGTGCAGGTGCGCTGGAGCGACGATCTGCCGGCGGAGGTGCACGGCCGTGCCTTCGCTGGCGGCATTACCCTGCGCCGCGACCTGCTTGCAGACGCCCTGCCGGGGGCGCGCCGGGCAAGGCGCAGCGCGCTGGTGCACGAACTGACTCATGTGGCAGATCGCAGCGGCGCGGCATGGTCGCGCAGCCCGCGTTGGCGCGATCTGGCCGGGTGGCAGCGCAAGCCCTGGCATCTGGGCCGCGGCGACAACGACTTCCGTGACCGCCGCCCGGATGGCTATGAGCTGAAGAGTCCGGCCGAGTACCTGGCGGTGAATGCCGAGCATTTCGTGCTCGATGCCGATTTCGCCTGCAGGCGCCCGGCGCTGGCGCAGTGGTTCCAGGCCCATTTCGGAACGCCGCCATCATTGCCGCGGCCGCAGTGCGCGACGACGCTGCCGCTGCTGCAGGCCGAAGCCGAGGAGGGGGCGGCGTCGCTGCTGCAGTTGGACCCTGCACGCGTCTACGCGGTGGACTACCTGTTCGCCGAGGGCAGCGCACAGCCGATGAGCCGTTGGGGCCACAGCATGCTGCGGCTGGTGATCTGCCGGCCGGGGCGTGCGCGGGGTCCGGACTGCCGGCTGGATCTCGAGTATCACCGCGTACTGTCCTTCCGCGCCTTCGTCGGCGATGTGCAGATCTCCAACTGGCGTGGACTGACCGGCGGCTATCCCTCGCGGCTCTTCGTGCTGCCGTTGCAGCAGGTGGTGGATGAGTACACCAAGGTCGAGCTGCGTGGGCTGCAATCGCTGCCGTTGCAGCTGCAACGCGACGAGATCGCCAGCCTGCTCGAGCGCACCGCGCAGGTGCATTGGAGTTATGACGGCCGCTACTACTTCGTCAGCAACAACTGCGCGGTGGAGACCGCCAAGCTGCTGCAGGCCGGCGTGCCACGCCTGGGCCAGGCCGGCCTGGCGCAGTTGACCCCGCGTGGGCTGAAGCGCCGCTTGGCACGGCTGCAGGTGCTTGACCAACAGGTGTTGGCCGATCGCGATCTGGCGCAGGCGCAGGGCTACTATTTCGCCTCGGCGCGTGACCATTACCAGCAGCTGTTCGGCGTGGCGGCCGCGCAGCTGGCCTTGCCCGCACGCGATGTACGCGGCTGGCTGAAGCTGCCGGCGCGGCAGCGCGCGCCTTGGCTGCTGCAGGGCGATCTGCGCGCCAGCGCCGGCCTGCTGCTGCTGGAACAGGCCGCGCAACGGCGCGCCGAACTGCGCGCCCGCGATCTGCTCAAGCGGCGCCTGCTGGCGGCAGCGGACAGCGACCAGACCCGCGCATTACGCGGCCTGCTGGAACAGAGTGGGCAGTGGCTGCGCCCGGCATCGTTGTTGGCCGACGGCGGCTACGGACTGCCGCAGGCCGATGAGCAGGTGCCACTGGCGCAGGCGGTGGCGGCGATGAGTGCGCAGGCGGTTCCCGGTTGGCAGGCGCTGCGCGTGCAGCTTCGCCAGCAGCTGCCGGCGAAGCAGCGTGCCGAGATGGACGCCATCGATGCCAACCTGGCTGCACTGGGCGCACACCTGCGCAGGCAGGCGGCGACGCCGGCTACTGGCGAGGCAGCTCGATGACGAAGCGGCTGCCGCCGGCAATCCCCGGCGTGCAGTACGCTTGGCCGCCGTGCGCATCGGCGATCGCCTTCACCACCGCCAGGCCGAGGCCGCTGCCGCCGCCTTGACGCGAGCGCGATCCGTCGGCGCGCATGAATGGGGTGAAGATATCCGCGTGCAGTTCCGGGTCGATGCCGGGGCCCTCGTCTTCGATGGCCACCTGCACATGGCCCGGTGTGTCATGCACGGCGATGCGGACCCTGCCCGGGCTGGCGTAGCGCCGCGCGTTCTCCAGCAGTGCCAGCAGCGCCTGCCGCAGCCGGGTCGGGTCGCAGTGCGCGTTGTGTTCCTCGCGGCTGGTTTCCAGTTCCAGCACGAAGCCGGCGGTGCGGAACTGCGGATCGACCAGGGTCATCACCGAATGCACTTCGGCCACCACATCGGTGCGTGCCCGGCGCACGTCCAGCCGCGCATTGTCGGCCAGGCTGAGCACGCGCAGGTCCTCGATCAGCCGCGACAGGCCCTCGACCTGCGCCAGCAGGCTGCGGAACTGCGATTCATCGGGCTGGAACACGCCTTCGGCCAGCCCCTGCAGGCGGCCACGCAGGATGGTCACCGGCGTTCGCAGTTCATGGGCGATGGCGGCATGCCACATCGCACGCTCGCTTTCCATCTGCTGCAGCCTGCGCGCCATCGCATTGAAGTCCTCGACCAGGGTGGCCACTTCGCCCGGCGAGTTCTCTTCGGCACTGGCACGTGCGCCCAGATCGCCGTCGGCAAGCGCGCGCACGCTGTCCACCAGCGAGTTCAGCGGTGACAGGATGCGATGGGCCAGACGGAAGGACGCGGCGATGGCCAATGCCAGGCCGGTCAGGATCACGCCCACCATCCAGGCCAGTTCAGGGCCGGTCGGCAGCCATCCTTCCGGCTCATCGGTGCTGCCGGGGAAGAATTCCACCAGCACTGCATACAGCAGCCACGACGACAGGATCATCATCACGATGACGCCGATCACCATCAGCGACATCGACACGATGATGTGCCGGCTGAGCCCGGAGCGACGCAGGCCTGCCATCAGCGGTCGGCCATCAGCCGGTAGCCGACGCCGCGCACGCTGGCCGGCACGTTCAGCATGCCGACCTCATCCAGCTTGCGGCGCAGCTTGCTGACGTGGCTGTCGACGGTGCGCTCCAGCGCCTCGCTTTCGGGCAGGCATTCGTGCATCAGTTCGCTACGGCTGAAGATGCGCGTGGGCGCCAGGGCCATGCAATGCAGCAGCTTGAACTCGGTGAGCGTGAGCAGGACCTCGTGGCTGTAGCCGTCTCCTTCCACGTGCACCGCATGGGTGCCCCAGTCGATCAGCAGCGGGCCCACGCGCAGCGCGGTGGGTGCATCGACGCGCGCGGCGCGCAGGGTGCGGCGCAGCACGGCGCGCACGCGCGCGGCCACTTCGGCCGGGTTGAAGGGTTTGACGACGTAGTCATCGGCACCCATGCGCAGGGCGGTCAGCTTGTCCAGGTCCTGGTCCAGCGCGGTCAACATGATCACCGGTGTTTCACCGCGCTGGCGCAGCTGGGTCAGTACGCTCCACCCGTCCAGGCGCGGCAGCTGCACGTCCAGCAGCACCAGGTCCGGGCGGGCGCTGCGGTGCAGGTCCAGTGCGGTGTGGCCATCGGCGGCGCGCAGCGTGCGCAGCCCCTCGCGTTCCAGATAAGCGGTGAGGATGTCGGCGATCTCGGCCTCATCCTCGACGATCAGGACGAGGGCGGCCAGGGCAGGAGAGGCGTGCATGCAGGGGCGGGGCGGTAAGGTGCTTGCCTCCATCGTATCTCCACACTTCCTCCATCGAAACCCCATCATCGGCCCGCACACTGCGCGCTTCAGAACCTATCCGCCGCCTGCGCGGCATTGTGCACAGCAATGAGAACCTTCAGGACGCCGGTCGCGTTGATCGCGGCGCTCACCCTGGCCATGACGGCCTGTTCCTCCCCCGAAGCCACTCCGGAAGCGGCGCCGCGCGTCGGCGTGGTCACCGTGGCCACGCAGGTGGTGCAGCGCGATGACGAGCTGCCCGGGCGCGTCGCTGCGGTGCGCACCGCGCAGATCCGCGCGCAGGTGGGCGGCATCGTGCAGCGCCGCCTGTTCGAGCAGGGCGCCGAAGTGCGTGCCGGCCAGGCCCTGTTCCAGATCGACCCGGCCGCATTCCGTGCCGATGTCGATTCGGCATTGGCCGCTCTGCAGCGCAGCGAGGCGGCACTGGGCCGCAGCCGCGTGCAGTCGCAGCGCCTGCATGCGTTGGCCGCGGCACAGGCGGTCAGCCAGCAGCACCGCGACGATGCCAGCGCCGAGTTCGAGCAGGCCCGCGCCGCAGTGAATGAAGCGCGCGCGATTCTCGCCCGTCGCCAGCTTGATCTGCGTTATGCCACGGTCAGTGCGCCGATCGAGGGGCGTATCGACCAGGCGCTGGTGACCGAAGGTGCGCTGGTCGGCGTGACCGACGCCGAACCGATGGCGGTGGTGCAGCAGATCGATCAGGTCTACGTCGATGTGCGCCAGCCCGCCGCACAGCTGGAGTCGCTGCAGCGCAGTGCCGCCGGTGGCGGCGAGCTGCCCGTGACCATCATCGGGGCGGCCGGCAAGGCATTGCCGGAGCGTGGCCAGCTGCTGTTCTCGGGCATCAATGTCGATGCGCGCACCGGCGATGTGATCCTGCGGATCCTGGTCGACAATCCGCAGCGGCAGTTGCTGCCGGGCATGTATGTGCGCGCCAGGGTGCCGCGTGGTGCGCCGGCCAGCGCGCTGACGGTGCCGCAGCAGGCGGTGCTGCGCAGTGCCGGTGGCCAGGCCTACGCCTGGGTGGTGGGCGCCGACGGCAAAGCGGTGATCCGCACATTGGAGGTGGACGGCAGCGTCAACCGCCAGTGGCTGGTCCGGCATGGGTTGAAGGCGGGCGAGAAGGTGGTGGTCGAGGGCCAGGAGCGCCTGCAGGAAGGCGTGGTGGTCGATGCGCGTGACTGGCAGTTGCCGGTCGCCAGCGCCAGCACCGGCGCGGCACAGGCCGGCAGCAAGGGCTGAGCCTTTCCACGGCAGTCCCTCCAGGGCCCGCTCCTCCAGGAGTTTCCAACATGGCACGTTTCTTCATCGATCGCCCGGTGTTCGCCTGGGTGCTGGCGATCTTCATCATTCTGGCCGGCGTGCTGGCGATACCGCGCCTGGCCGTGGAGCGCTATCCGTCGGTTGCGCCGCCCAGCGTCAGCATCTACGCCAGCTATCCAGGCGCCAGCCCGCAGACGCTCAACGACGCCGTGGTCGGACTGATCGAACGCGAGCTGTCCAGCGTCAAGCACCTGCTGTATTTCGAATCGTCGGTGGATACCTCCGGCGAGGCCTCGATTACCGCCACCTTCAAGCCGGGTACCGACCCGGAGCTGGCGCAGGTGGATGTGCAGAACCGGATCAAGGCGATCGAGCCGCGATTGCCGCGCAGCGTGCGCCAGAATGGCCTGTTCGTGGAGGCCGCCGATTCCGGTTTCCTGATGCTGGTGGGCCTGCGATCGCCCGACGCCAGCGTCAGCGAGGCGGCGCTCGGTGATTTCATGGCGCGCAACATCATCGAGGAGCTGCGTCGTATCGACGGTGTCGGCCGCGTGCAGCTGTTCGGCGCCGAGCAGGCGATGCGGGTGTGGCTGGATCCTGCCCGGCTGACCGGCTACGGCCTGACCATCGGCGATGTGGCCACCGCCATCGAACAGCAGAATCTGGAGATTTCCCCGGGGCGCATCGGTGATTCACCGGGCGTTCCTGGGCAGCGCATCACCGTTCCGCTGAGTGCCGACGGGCAGTTGTCCACACCGGAGCAGTTTGCCGCCATCGTGCTGCGCGCTGGCGCCAATGGCTCGCAGGTGGTGCTGGGCGACGTCGCACGTGTCGAACTGGGCGCACAGAGTTACGCCTGGGGTACGCGCGAGGACGGCCACCCAGCCACCGCCGCCGGCGTGCAGCTGCGCCCGGGCGCGAACGCGGTGCGTACGGCCGCCGCGGTGCGGGAGCGGATGGCGGAGCTGGCGCCGTTGCTGCCGCGCGGCGTGGAATCGAGCATCCCGTTTGACACCGCGCCGTTCGTGAAGATCTCCATCCAGAAAGTGGTGCAGACCCTGCTGGAGGCGATGCTGCTGGTGTTCGCAGTGATGTACCTGTTCCTGCAGAACTGGCGCTACACGCTGATTCCTGCCCTGGTTGCGCCGATCGCGCTGCTGGGAACGTTTGCGGTGATGCTGGCGCTGGGCTTCTCGATCAATGTGCTGACCATGTTCGGCATGGTGCTGGCGATCGGCATCATCGTCGACGATGCGATCGTGGTGGTGGAGGGTGTCGAGCGGATCATGGCCGAGGAAGGCCTGCCGCCGCGCGAGGCGACGCTCAAGGCGATGCGTGAGCTGACCGGTGCGGTGATCGGCATCACCCTGGTGCTGACCGCGGTGTTCATCCCGATGGCGTTCTCCAGCGGTTCGGTGGGCGCCATCTACCGCCAGTTCACCGTGGCGATGGCGGTGTCGATCCTGTTCTCGGCGCTGCTGGCATTGAGTCTGACCCCGGCGTTGTGCGCGACGCTGCTGCGCCAGGCCGATCCTGGCCACCCGGGTCGCGGTGGGCTGCTGGGCGGGTTCAACCGAGCATTCGAGCGGATGACCGGACGTTACCAGCGTGGCGTGGCCGGGGTGCTCAAGCGCAGTGGCCGGGTCATGGCAGTGTTCGTGGCACTGGTGGCGGCCCTGTTGCTGGGACTGCACTGGTTGCCGGGTGCGTTCCTGCCTGAAGAGGACCAGGGCTACTTCATGACCTCGATCCAGCTGCCGGCCGAAGCCACCGCCGAGCGCACGCTGGCGGTGGTGGAAGCCTACGAGCGGCACGTCGGATCGCGGCCGGGCATCGCCTCCAACCAGTCGATTCTGGGCTACAGCTTTTCCGGCTCCGGCCCGAGTGCGGCCCTGGCCTACACCATGCTGAAGGACTGGGGTGAGCGCGCCGGCGCCACCGCTGCCAGCGAAGTGGAGGCGGCGCAGAAGGCGATGGCCGCGGTGGGGGAGGGTGAGGTGATGAGCGTGATGCCACCGGCCATCGACAGCCTGGGGCGGTCCTCTGGTTTTTCGCTGGCATTGCAGGCGCGGACCGGGCAGAGCCAGGCCGAACTGCGCGCGGCACTGCAGCAGCTGCTGAAGCTGGCCGAGGCCAGCCCGCTGTTGTCGGAGGTGCATGCCGATGGCTTGCCGGCCGGCACCAGTGTGCGACTGGACATCGACCGCGCCAAGGCCGAGGCGATGGGTGTTGGCTTTGCCGACATCAGCAGCACGCTGTCTGCGGCGATGGGGTCGCAGTACGTCAACGACTTCCCCAACAAGGGGCGGTTGCAGCAGGTGATCCTGCAGGCCGATGCGCCGCACCGGATGGAACTGGACGACGTGCTCAAGCTCTATGTGCGCAACAGCGAGGGTGGCATGGTGGCCTTGTCCGAACTGGTGGTTCCGCACTGGACCGAAGCCCCCCTGCAGTTGCAGCGCTATCTCGGCTTCCCCGCGCTGAACCTGTCGGGCGCACCGGCGCCGGGCACCTCCACCGGCCAGGCCATGGCCGAGATGGAGCGGCTGGCCCGGCAGCTGCCCGATGGTTTCGCCCTGCAGTGGACCAGCCAGTCGCTGCAGGAGCGCGAATCGGGCGCGCAGGCGCCTTGGCTGCTGCTGTTGTCGATGCTGGTGGTGTTCCTGGTACTGGCAGCGTTGTATGAAAGCTGGTCGATTCCGGTGTCGGTGATGCTGGTGGTGCCACTGGGCCTGCTCGGCGCGGTGGCGGCCGTGCTGCTGCGTGACATGCCGAATGATGTGTTCTTCAAGGTCGGCATGATCACCGTGATCGGCTTGTCGGCGAAGAATGCGATTCTCATCGTCGAGTTCGCACGCCAGCTGCAGCAGCAGGGCCGCGGCCTGGTCGAGGCGGCGTCGGAGGCGGCACGCCTGCGCCTGCGGCCGATCGTGATGACCTCGCTGGCGTTCGCACTGGGCGTGGTGCCGTTGATGCTGGCACAGGGCGCGTCGAAGGAAACCCAGCAGGCGATTGGAACCGGCGTGTTCGGCGGCATGGTCAGCGCGACCGTGCTGGCGGTGTTCTTCGTGCCGGTCTTCTATGTAGTGGTGCAGGGCGCGCGGCAATCGATCGCGCGGCGCCTGCGCAGGCGCCGGCCGATGCCGGAAGGATCCGTGGATGGAACGGAACATCATTGATGATCTGCACGAACGCCAGCTGGCGGTGCTGGAGCAGCGCCTGTGCCAGGCGTTGCTGGAAGATGACCGCGAAACACTGACCGCGCTGGTATCGCCGGCGTTGTTCATGATGGAGGCCAACGGCGGGCGCATGCTCGAGCTGCCATGGCTGGGCGATTGGCTGGCCGGCAATCTGCAGGTCAAGGGACTGCAGGTGCAGGCGGTGGAAACGTTGTTGTGCGGGCGGCTGGCGTTGCTGTCCAGTGATGTGCGATTGGTGGCGCACTGGCGCGGCCGTGAGCATGCAATGGGGCTGCGCCTGCTGCGGGTGTGGACCTGCAGTTCCGGTGCCGGTGGCGCGCAGCTGCTGTCGATGGCGGTGCTGGCTGCATGAATGCGGTCAGCCCGGTTTCAGCCCCCGCTCAGCGCCAGATGGTAGGGTCGGGCTTCCCTGTAGTGTCGACAAGGAGTCGAGCCATGCGTGTAGTTCCCGGTCTGTTGGCCGCTTCCCTCGGCCTGGCGCTGGCTGCCTGCCAGCCGCCGTCGTCTCCTGCCGCGGGCGGTGATGCGGCTGCACCGGCAACGCCGCAGCCCAGCGCCGCGAGCGGCGGTGGCAGCCAAACCACCTACCAGTGTGGTGACCTGAGCGTGCGCGCCACCTTCAACGGCGAGGACGCGGCCACGGTGGTGATTGGCGATCGCACGTTGGCGATGACCTCCGAACGTGCTGCGTCGGGTGCGAAGTACGCTGACCGCCAGGGCAACAGCTTCTGGACCCAGGGCAGCGATGACGGCCTGCTCAGCCTGAAGGGCGAGCCGGACCGCGAGTGCCATGCAGTGCAGGCGACAGAAGGCGATGGCAGTGCCGGCGTTGCCGCCTTCCGTGCCACCGGTAATGAGCCGGGCTGGATGGCGGTCGTCGACGGCGACACGCCGGGGCTGCAGGTCGAAGTCGATTATGGCGAGCGCCGCTTCGACGTGGCCGCGCCCACCGCAGGTGCAGACGGCTGGAGCGGCAAGGCGGCTGACGGCACCGACGTCAAGCTCAGCTTCCAGCGCACCACCTGCCAGGACGACATGAGTGGCGAAGCCTTCGAGGCCAAGGCGATGCTGACGGTGGGGACCCGCCAGTACCATGGCTGCGGCAATTTCGGCGCGAAGTAACGCTTGCTTCCGACACTGCGCTCGCCGGGCGTGGCCCGGCGCTCTTGGCTCAGCCCTCGCAGGGCTTCAGGTCCAGCTCGAACACCAGGTCGTAGCGGCCGTTGATCGCGATCAGTGCCTGGCGGACCACACAGTCGTCGCGATGCCGCGCGACCAGATCGGTGAAGATCTTCTCGCGGCCTTCGCAGTACTCGGCATTGGCCACTTCCAGCTCACGGCGGCGCTCGTCGTCGTAGGGTTCCTCGCCGGCAAAGTGCTGGCAGGTGTTTTCGCGCGCGAGGAAGGCCTGCACATCGCTGGGCATCTGGCAGTAGATGCGCACGTCGTCGGCGTCATACACGTCGGCAGGAACCGGGCAGTCGGCAGCGGGGGGCGGCCCGGCTGTGGGTGCGGCGTTCGGCGCGACGGCGGCGGCGCTGACCGCTGCCTGCGGCGAGCACGCCGCAAGCAGGGACAGGCAACCGATCAGCGCCAGGCGCTTAGTCGGCACGGCCGGCGAATTCGCCGGTGGCGGTGTTCACCAGGACGCGCTCGCCGTTGACGATGTACTCCGGAACCATGATCTCGATACCGGTGTTGAGCTTGGCCGGCTTCGGGCGCTTGGTGGCGGTGCCGCCCTTCAGTTCCGGCGGGGTCTCGATCACTTCCAGCACCACCGAGGCCGGCAGCTGGATCGCCACCGGCTGCTCGTCGATCACCTGCACGTAGATGCCGGTCAGGCCGTCGGTGATGTAGCCGGCGTCGTCGCCGATCACGTCCGCATCCAGGGTGTAGGGGGTGTAGTCCTCGTCATCGAGGAACACGAACGCGTCGCCATCCTTGTACGAATAGGTGGACTGGCGGCGCAGCAGTTCGACTTCGACCAGATTGTCGTCGGCATCGAAGCTGGCATCGAGCTTGTTGCCGCCCGGCACGCTGTACATGATGAAGCGGAAGCGGACGTTGCCGCCGCGACCCTGCGGCGAGCTGCGCTCGATGTCGCGGATCTGGTAGACGCCGTTGTTGTACTCGACGACGTTGCCCTTCTTGATGTCGTTGGCTTTCATGGTGATCTGGCTGGTTGGGGGAGGGCGCCGTCCCGGCGCCCGGGGGAATCACTTCGGAGCGAGGCGGGTAGCGCCGTCCAGGCGGATGGTCTCGCCGTTGAGATAGGTGTTGCCGAGGATGAAGCCGACCAGGCTGGCGAAGTCTTCCGGCTTGCCCAGACGCGACGGGAACGGGATCGAGGCGGCCAGCGACTGCTGCACGGCCTCGGGCATGCCGTCGACCATCGGCGTCCAGAACACGCCCGGTGCGATCGTATTGACGCGGATGCCGAAGCGCGACAGTTCGCGTGCCATCGGCAGCGTCATCGACACCACGCCGCCCTTGCTGGCGGCATAGGCGGCCTGGCCGATCTGGCCTTCGTAGGCGGCGATGCTGGCGGTGTTGATGATCACCCCGCGCTCGCCATCGGTGCCCGCCTCGTTGTGCTGCATGCGGTTGGCTGCGGCCTTGGCGACGTTGAAGCTGCCGATCAGATTGACCATCACCGTGCCCTGGAAACCGGCCAGCGGCATCGGGCCTTCCTTGCCCAGCACACGACCGGCGCCGAGGATGCCGGCACAGTTCATCGCCACGTTCAGGCCACCGAGGAAATCGTGGGCCTGGTCGATGGCCGTAGCAACCGCCGCCTCATCACTGACGTTGACGTTGAAATAGCGGGCCTTGTCGGCGCCCAGTGCGGCAACGGCGCCAGCGCCCTTGTCATCGTTGAGGTCGAACAGGGCCACCTTGCCGCCCTGGGCGACGAGGTGCTGGGCCACGGCCAGGCCGAGGCCGGAGACGCCGCCAGTGATCACGGCACGTACGGAAGACAGCTGCATTGAACGGTCCTGCAGGTTCGAGAACCGCCGATTCTAACGGAAGCGGCGACCGTCGCCGTTGTGCACTGCGCCGCCCCGGCGGGAGCGGCGCAGTGGGGTGTTCAGCCGGCCGCCGCGAGCGCCTGGCCGGTGCGGCTGGCGGTAGCGCGGCCCAGCAGGCCGGCCAGCCAGCGGCCGGTCTCGGCCAGCGCCGGCAGGTCCACGCCGCTGTCCAGGCCCAGCCCCTGCAGCAGATAGACCACGTCTTCGCTGGCAACGTTGCCGCTGGCGCCCTTGGCATACGGGCAGCCACCGGCACCGGATACCGCGCTGTCGACCACGCGCACACCTTCTTCCAGGCAGCTGGCGATGTTGGCGATGGCCTGGCCGTAGGTGTCGTGGAAGTGCACGGCCAGTGCCGTCATCGGAATCTCGGCGGCCACCGCCTGCAGCATCGCCCGCGCCTTGCGCGGGGTGCCGACGCCGATGGTGTCGCCCAGCGAGATTTCATAACAGCCCATCTGGTACAGGGCGCGCGCCACGCGCACCACGTCGGCCAGCGGCACGTCGCCCTGGTAGGGGCAGCCGAGCACGGTGGAGACGTAGCCGCGCACGCGCACGCCATCGGCGGCGGCGCGACGCAGGATCGGCTCGAAGCGGGCCAGCGACTCGTCGATGCCGGCATTGGTGTTGGTGCGGTTGAACGCTTCGGAGGCCGCGGTAAACACCGCCACTTCCTCCACGCCCACCGCACGGGCACGGTCGTAACCCAGTTCGTTCGGCACCAGCACCGGGTAGTGGATGCCGGGCCGGCGCTGGATGCCGGCATAGACCTCGGCGGCATCGGCCAGCTGCGGAACCCACTTCGGGCTGACGAAGCTGGTCGCTTCGATGCTGCGCAGGCCGGTGGCCGACAGCCGGTTGATCAGTTCGATCTTGTCGGCGGTGACCACCGACTGCTTTTCGTTCTGCAGGCCGTCACGCGGGCCGACCTCGACGATGCGTACGTAGTCGCTCATGCCGCCACCTCGCCGGCGGGGCGGTGGCAGACCGCCTCGATGTTGTTGCCGTCCGGGTCGAGCACGAAGGCGCCGTAGTAGTCCGGGTGGTACCACGGGCGCAGGCCCGGGGCGCCGTTGTCGCGGCCACCGGCGGCGAGCGCGGCGGCGTGGAAGGCATCCACCTGGGCGCGGCTGGCGCAGGCGAAGGCCACGTGCACGCCCTGGCTGGCGGTGCCGCCATTGCCTAGCCAGAAGAACGGCTTGCCGTCGCTGCCGAAGCCGATGTGATCGTGGGCGCCGGTCTGCTCGGCGGTCACTTCCATCACCACGCCGATCTGCAGCGGCGCCAGCGCCTGCAGGAAAAAGGCCTTGCTGCGCGCCAGGTCGGCGCTGGTCAAACCAAGATGATCGAGCATGTTCAGGCTTCCGTGACCCAATGGGGTGCGCGCTTGTCGAGGAAGGCGCCCAGGCCTTCCTGGCCCTCGGCGGACACCCGCAGGCGCGCGATCAGGGCGGCATTATCCCGATCCAGCGCGTCACGGTCATGGCTGTCGCGCACCTGCCGGACCAGTTGCTTGGCCGTGGACGAGGCGATCGGGCCGGCCTTGTCGAGCAGCGCCAACTGGCGTTCCAGGGCTTCGTCCAAACGCTCGGGCTCGACCAGCTGGTGGACCAGGCCGATGCGCAGGGCCGTTTCGGCATCGAAGTGCTCGCCGGTGGCGAACCAGCGGCGGGCCTGGCGCGGGCCGATGGCCTCGATCACGTAGGGCGAGATCACCGCCGGCAGCAGGCCCAGGCGGCTCTCGGTCAGGCCGAAGCGGGCCGAGGCGCTGGCAATGGCGATGTCGCAGCAGGCGACCAGACCAACGCCGCCACCGAAGGCGGCGCCATGGACCCGGGCCAGGGTCGGCTTGGGCAGCTCGTCCAGGGTGCGCATCAGCCGGGCCAGGGCCAGCGAGTCCTCGCGGTTGTCGGCCTCGCTGGCGGCGGCCATGCCGCGCATCCACTGCATGTCGGCGCCGGCGGAGAAGGAGGGGCCTTGGCCGGCCACCACCACCGCGCGCACCGCATCATCGCGCCCGGCGGCTTCCAGGGCGGCGGTCAGCCGGGCGATCAGGCCGGCGTCAAAGGCATTGTGCAGCTCCGGCCGGTTCAGCCAGAGGGTGAGGACGGCGCCGCTGCGCTCGATCTGCAAAGCATCGTTCATGGGATTCCAGGGTCACTCCATACCTGTATGGATCATAGCGGGCCATTGGTCATGGGCCATGACGCGACGCGGGAATGTTAGAATCGAGAACCATTTACATCCAGCAGAGATTACGCTAGATGACGCTGTCCGAACTGCCGCTGCACACCTCGGCCGTGGTCGAGTCCGTGCAGGACCTGCATGCCAACGATGCCATTGCCCGTCGCCTGCGCGAGCTGGGTTTCGTCAAGGGCGAGGAAGTGCGCCTGGTGGCCAAGGGTCCGGTGGGAGGGGAGCCGCTGCTGGTGCAGGTCGGCTTCACCCGGTTCGCACTGCGGATCAGTGAAGCCAAGCGCGTCGTGATCGACGCCGCCAGCCAGGAACGACGTGCATGACCGCCACTGCCTCCACCGCCCCCCTGCGCGTCGCGCTGGTCGGTAACCCGAATAGTGGCAAGACCGCGCTGTTCAACCAGCTGACCGGCAGCCGGCAGAAGGTCGCCAACTACACCGGCGTCACCGTCGAGCGCAAGGAAGGCCGCCTGCGTGCGCCGTCCGGCCGCGAATTTGCCGTGCTCGACCTGCCGGGCGCCTACAGCCTGCAGCCGGCCAGCCTGGACGAGGCGATCACCCGCGACCTGTGCCGCGGTTTCTACCCGGGCGAAGCGGCGCCGGACGTGCTGCTGTGCGTGATCGATGCCACCAACCTGCGCCTGCACCTGCGCTTTGCGCTGGAACTGCGTGAGCTGGGCAAGCCGATGGTGGTGGCACTGAACATGGTTGACGCGGCCCAGCGCCGCGGTATCCAGGTGGACGTGGCTGCGCTGGAGCGCGAGCTGGGCGTGCCGGTGGTGGAAACCGTCGCGGTGCGCAAGCAGGGTGCCAAGGCCCTGGTCGAGCGCCTGGACGCGATGGTGCCGCACCTGGACGCGCCGGTGCCGGGCCCGGAAGGCGGCATCGACTACCACGCCAAGGTGCGCCAGATCCTGTCGGTGGCCGTTCGCATGCCGGCACGTACCGCCAAGATCGATGATGCGCTGGACCGCTGGCTGCTGCATCCGGTGTTCGGCCTGATCAGCCTGGCGGTGGTGATGTTCCTGATCTTCCAGGCGGTGTACGCCTGGGCGACGCCGCTGATGGACGGTATCGAGGCTGGCTTTGCCTGGCTCGGCCAGTTCGTCGGCAGCGTGCTGCCGGAAGGGCCGCTGGCCAGCCTGCTGACCGACGGCATCATCGCCGGCGTCGGTGGCGTGGTGGTGTTCCTGCCGCAGATCCTGATCCTGTTCTTCTTCATCCTGGTGCTGGAGGAATCCGGTTACCTGCCGCGCGCGGCGTTCCTGCTGGACCGCATGATGGCGGCCGCCGGCCTGTCCGGCCGCTCGTTCATCCCGCTGCTGTCCAGCTTCGCCTGTGCAGTGCCGGGCATCATGTCCACCCGCAGCATCCAGGATCCGCGTGACCGCCTGGCTACGATCCTGGTGGCGCCGCTGATGACCTGCTCGGCGCGTTTGCCAGTGTATGCACTGCTGATCGGCGCGTTCATCCCGCAGAAGACGGTGTGGGGCGTGTTCAACCAGCAGGGCCTGGTGCTGTTCGGCCTGTACGCCGCCGGCATCCTCAGCGCGCTGGCAATGTCGTGGATCATGAAGAAGTGGCGCCGCGACAAGAGCGAGCACCCGCTGATGCTGGAGCTGCCGTCGTACCGCCTGCCGCACGTGCGCGACCTGGCGGTGGGCCTGTACGAGCGCGGCATGATCTTCCTCAAGCGCGTCGGCGGCATCATCCTGGCGCTGACCATCCTGCTGTGGGTGCTGCTGTCGTTCCCGACGGCCCCGGCCGGCGCCACCATGCCCGCGATCGATTACAGCTACGCCGGCCAGATCGGCCATGCGATGGCAGTGTTCTTCGCGCCGCTGGGCTTCAACTGGCAGATCTGCATCGCGCTGATCCCGGGCTTGGCCGCGCGCGAAGTGGCGGTGGCCTCGCTGGCCACGGTGTATGCCCTGTCGGCGGCCGATGACGATGCCGCCAGCCAGGCACTGACCCCGCTGATCAGCGATGGCTGGTCGCTGGCCACCGCGCTGTCGCTGCTGGTCTGGTACATCTACGCGCCGATGTGCATCTCGACGCTGGCCACCATCAAGCGCGAGACCAATTCGTGGAAGCAGATGGGTTTTGCCGCGTTCTACCTGTTCGCGGCGGCCTATGTGGCAGCGCTGATCACCTACCAGGTGACCGTGGCGCTGGGAGGCGGCTGATGGACGTGGGGCTGCTGCTGCAGTACCTGATCATCGCGGTGGCCGTGCTGGTCAGTGCCTGGGTGGTGTTGAAGAAGCAGTTCCCGGGCACTGTGCGCAAGCTGCGCGGTGCACTGGCGCTGGCGCTGTTGAAGCCGGGCCGCGCGGCCTGGATGCAGGCGCTGGGGCGCAAGGTCGCACCGCCGGCGAGCGGCGGTGGTGGCGCCTGCGGTGGCTGCGACAGCTGCGGCCCCACCAGGAAGTAGCGTCGAGCTTGCTCGACTGCTTCGATCCGCCGAGGGCCGCTCGGGTTCAGACCTCTCTGCGGATGATCGCCCGGAAGCTCCCGTCCTGATTCAACCGGCGCACCGCTTCGCGGTTGCCGTGGGTTGCCGCGAAGCCGGCCACGTCGGCCAGGGCATCGAGCAGCAGGCATTTCATCGCGTCACGATTGCCCGCCTCGAGCAGGTCATCAAGATCCTGCTGGGTGAAGCGCCGGCGAAACCCTGGCGTCTCTTCGATCCGCCAATCGACATGGGGCGTGGGAATGCTGGTGCGGTACCGGAAGGCGTTCTCCAGATCGCAAGGCTCAAGCGGGTGTTCAAGCAGCTCTGCAAAGTAGAGCCCGGCATTGACGTAGAAACCTCGGCTCTCGCTGGCACGCTGGTGATTGATCACCAGCGAGGCGCCTTCCAGCAGCCGGTAGCGGGTGGTGGAGGTTCCGGCAAAGCCTGTCTTCTTCGCGCATTTACTGAAAACAGTTGCGGATTTCATGGGCTGTGCCTGGGCCGGGAGAGGGGCTCCCAGCCTTGAGGCGCGGTGATTCCAGGTCAATTGGCAAAAGCGACACATGAGCCGGGGCCGGCATTCCAGCCACGCATGGCGTGGATCTACCGGGCCCGTGCGCCGAGTTCTGCCGCCAGCGCCAGCCACGTTGCGCGTTGTGCGGGCGTGCTGCTGCGTACCGCGCCAAGCCGGCTGATCTTCACCGGGCGGATGCCGCAGAACGCCAGGATCGTGGCGCGGAGCTGGGCAATGCCCGGGTCGCGGTAGATCCAGCGGTAGTACCACGGTGGCGTGTCCAGCGTGGTGATCACGCGCGCGCTGTGCCCGGCCAGCAGCCGGTCCCACCACACCGAGCCGCGCCGGTAGCGGAAGGCGAAGCCCGGCAGCAGCACGCGATCGAAGAACCCCTTCAGCAGGGCCGGCATCGCGCCCCACCAGGTGGGATAGACCAGTACCAGATGGTCGCAGGCCAGGATCGCATCGGCAGCGTCCTGCAGGTCGGCTTCAAGTGGCTGGATCTGACGGTAGCCGTGACGTAGCACCGGGTCGAACTGAAGCTCGCCGAGTGCGATCAGGCGCACCCGGTGCCCCGCATTCTCGGCGGCGGTGGCGTAGCGATGGGCGAGGGCGCCGCACAGGCTGTCACGATCGGGGTGGCCAAGCAGGATCAGGATGGAGCGGGACACGGCAACCTCGGCAATGGAAAGTGCGCGAGGGTGCGGTCTGCCCCTGGGGCAGAGTCAAACGCCGGTGGCGCAGCCGCTGGCGGCCACAACGCAGTCGCCGCTGCCGGAATGCAGCCACTGCCGTAGTTCATCGCTGACCTGCTGCAGGGCGAGGTCAACCTGCTCCAGTCGCGCGCGCTCGCCGGCAATGTGCTTGCGCTGTTGATCCAGCAAGGCCAGTACGGCCGGCCAGTCGAGTCGGCCGTCGGATGCTTGCAGGCGCGAGATCGCGGCCAGCGTGATGCCCAGCGCCAACGCCTGGCGAATCAGTTGCACCCATGCCACGTCCTGTTCGCTGTAGTCGCGATAGCGGTTCACGCGCGGCACCGGCGGCAGCAATCCACGTGCCTCGTACAGGCGGATGGCTTTGGCACTGGCACCGGTCAGCCGGCTGACCTCGGAGATGCGCACCGGTTCAGTCCCTTACCAGACCGCCATCCACCACCAGGTTCTGGCCGGTCACCGCGCGTGACCACGGGCTGGCGAAGAACAGCGCGGCATCGGCGAACTCGGCCGGGGTGGTGACGCTGCGCAGCGGCGTGTTGGCGGCGATGTAGTCGAATACCGCTTCCGGCGTGGCGGCGCTGGCATCGGTGGTGCGCAGCAGGCCACCGGACAGCATGTTCACGGTGATCCCGTGCGGGCCGAGATCGCCGGCCAGGGTGCGGGTCAGCGACAGCAGCGCGGCCTTCGCCGCGGTGTAGTCGTGGTAGGGCACCACCGGGATCTGGAACAGGTTGGTGCCGATGTTGATGACGCGGCCGAAGCGCCGGGCCTGCATGCCGGGCAGGGCGGCCTGCACCGTGTTCAATGCACCGCGCACGCTGCCTTCGAACTGTGCCTGGAAGGCCGGCCAGCCGATGTCGGCAGCGCCGTCGCGGGCGTCACCATTGAACGAGAATGTGGCCAGCGCGTTGTTGACCACGGTGGTCACGCCCTGGCCGAAGTGGGCCAGCGCGTGCTGCAGCATCGAGTCCACCTGGGCGCGGTCGGTGATGTCAGCCTGCAGGGCGATGGCCTGCCCTCCCAGTTCGCTGGCCAGTGCGCGCGCGGCAGCCTCGCTGTGGCGGTAATTGATGATCACCCGTGCGCCCTGCGCGGCGAAGGCGTGGGCGATGTGTTGGCCGAGGCCGCGACCGGCGCCGGTGACCAGCACCAGCTGTTCGCTGATCTGCATGAGGGGGCTGCCATCCATTGCATGAAAGGGCATGCAGCGTAGCAGTGATGGCGCTTGCCGGAGCGGGCGTGCTGCCGCTAGCCTGCAGGCATGAACCAGACTCCTCTGCGATTGCTCATTCACGGCGCTTCCGGGCGCATGGGCCAGGCCCTGCTGCGGCTGGCCGCCGAACATCCCGACAGCCTGCAGATCGTCGCGGCGGTGACCGGCCGTGCGCCGGCCCAGCGCGTGGTCGATGGCGTGCCGTTCTTCGCGGCCAGCGAGCTGCCCGGTGCGCCGGCGTTCGACGTGGCGATCGACTTCAGCCTGCCCGAAGGCTTCGACCCGATGCTGGCGCTATGCGTGGAGCGCGGCGCCGGCCTGGTTTCCGGCACCACCGGTATTTCCACGGCGCAGCGGCAGGCGCTGGACACGGCGGCGACGCAGATCGCGCTGGTCTGGGCCTCGAACTTCAGCCTGGGCGTGGCGGTGCTGGACGAGCTGGTCGAGCGCGCGGCGCAGGCGCTGGCCGGCTGGGACTGCGACATCGTCGAATCGCACCACACCCAGAAGAAGGACGCGCCGTCGGGCACCGCGCTGACCCTGGGTGCGGCCGCGCAGCGGGGCGGGGCGCAGCCGCACTACGCCAGTCTGCGTGCCGGCGACATCGTGGGTGAGCATCTGGTCCAGTTCACCGGCCCGGGCGAGCGCATCGAGCTGGTGCACCGGGCGACCAATCGCGACATCTTCGCCCGCGGCGCGCTGTTCGCCGCCCGTCAGCTGCGCGGGCGGGCCCCGGGCAGCTACCGGGTGCGTGATCTGCTGCAGTAATACGGTAGTGCCGGCCGCTGGCCGGCAGCCTCGGGGCGGCTGGGGCCGTTGGGATTGCCGGTCAGCGGCCGGCACTACCGTAGGACGAGGGTCCTTTTCCCTAAGGAAAAGGGATCCGACCCCGGCCAGGCCACTTTGCACACGCGGGCGTATTGAAATGAATGCGCAATCGCCTGTTCATCAAGCGCGATAACCGCTGGCGCGAGCGCCCCGGCAGCGCTACAATTCGCACTCGCCGAATCACCAAAGCCGGACCGGTCCTGTACCGTACGTCCGCGCTTTTTTGCAACCCGATTCCCGAGAAGCACAGGCGTGACTTCGGCACCCCCTCGGTAGCCAAAGTGAGATTTCCGTGACCCAAGCCGCAATCCTCGTCCTCGAAGACGGCACCGTATTCGAGGGCGAATCCGTAGGCGCGCCCGGCCTGTCCGTCGGTGAGGTGGTGTTCAACACCGCCATGACCGGTTACCAGGAAGTGCTGACCGACCCGTCCTACGCCCGGCAGATGGTCACGCTGACCTATCCGCATATCGGCAACACCGGCATGACCGACCAGGACAATGAAGCGTCCAAGGTGTGGTCGGCCGGCCTGATCGTGCGCGACGTGCCGCGCCGTCCCAGCAACTGGCGCAGCCAGGTGTCGCTGCAGGACTGGCTGATCCAGCGTGGCGTGGTCGCCATCGCCGGTATCGACACCCGCAAGCTGACCCGCATCCTGCGCGATAAGGGCGCGCAGAACGGTGCGCTGATGGCCGGCGACATCAACGTGGAAAAGGCACTGGAAGCGGCCCGCACGTTCCCGGGCCTGAAGGGCATGGATCTGGCCAAGGTCGTCACTACCGAGAAGACCTACACCTGGACCGAGGGCCAGCTGGACCTGGACGCCAATGCCTTCGTCAGCGTGCCGGCCCGGTTCAAGGTCGTGGCCTACGACTTCGGCGTGAAGACCAACATCCTGCGCATGCTGGCCGAGCGCGGCTGCGAAGTGACCGTGGTGCCGGCCCAGACCCCGGCCGCCGAAGTGCTGGCGCTGAAGCCGGACGGCGTGTTCCTGTCCAACGGCCCGGGTGACCCGGAACCGTGCGACTACGCCATCGAAGCGATCAAGACCTTCATCGACGTGAAGATCCCGACCTTCGGCATCTGCCTGGGCCACCAGCTGCTGGGCCTGGCCTCGGGCGCGAAGACCATGAAGATGGGCCACGGCCATCACGGCGCCAACCACCCGGTGCAGGACCTGGACAACGGCCGGGTGATGATCACCTCGCAGAACCACGGTTTCGCGATCGATGAAGCGACCCTGCCGGCCACCCTGCGCGTGACCCACCGCTCGCTGTTCGACGGTACCAACCAGGGCGTCGCCCGGACCGACGTGCCGGCATTCTCGTTCCAGGGCCACCCGGAAGCGTCGCCGGGCCCGACCGATGTCGGCCCGCTGTTCGACCGCTTCGTGGCGCTGATGGAGCAGGCCAAGGCGTGATCAGTACGCCGCCGGCCCGCCGGTGGCGTCGCGATGGACCGAAAGCCCCCGCATCGCTGCTGCCCCTGGCGCGGCGCTGCGGATCAAGATTCCTGATCGACAGCGTGCGATCACTCCCCCTTGTCACGCTGTACTGACTTAGAGAAGAAAATGCCCAAGCGCACTGACCTCAAGACCATCCTCATCATCGGTGCTGGCCCGATCGTCATCGGCCAGGCCTGCGAGTTCGACTACTCCGGCGCCCAGGCCTGCAAGGCCCTGCGTGACGAGGGTTACCGCGTGGTGCTGGTCAACAGCAACCCGGCCACGATCATGACCGACCCGGAGATGGCCGACGCCGTCTACATCGAGCCGATCAACTGGCAGACGGTCGAGAAGATCATCGCCAAGGAAAAGCCCGACGCGCTGCTGCCGACCATGGGTGGCCAGACCGCGCTGAACTGCGCGCTGGACCTGGCCGACCACGGCGTGCTGGAGAAGTACAACGTCGAGCTGATCGGCGCCAAGCGCGAAGCGATCCGCATGGCCGAAGACCGCGAGCTGTTCCGCGTGGCCATGGGTGAGATCGGCCTGGAATGCCCGACCGCCGCCGTCGCCCACACCCTGGACGAAGCGCTGGAGATCCAGACCCGCGTCGGCTACCCGACCATCATCCGCCCCAGCTTCACCCTGGGCGGCAGCGGTGGCGGCATCGCCTACAACCGCGAAGAGCTGGTGGAGATCGTCAGCCGCGGCCTGGAGCTGTCGCCGACCACCGAAGTGCTGGTGGAAGAGTCGGTGCTGGGCTGGAAGGAGTTCGAGATGGAAGTGGTCCGCGATACCGCGGACAACTGCATCATCGTCTGCTCGATCGAGAACCTGGACCCGATGGGCGTGCACACCGGTGACTCGATCACCGTCGCCCCGGCACAGACCCTGACCGACAAGGAATACCAGCGCCTGCGCGATGCCTCCATCGCCGTGCTGCGCAAGATCGGCGTGGATACCGGCGGCTCGAACGTGCAGTTCGGCATCAACCCGAAGACCGGCCGCGTGGTCGTGATCGAGATGAACCCGCGCGTGTCGCGTTCCTCGGCGCTGGCCTCCAAGGCCACCGGCTTCCCGATCGCCAAGGTCGCCGCCAAGCTGGCCGTGGGCTACACCCTGGACGAACTGAAGAACGAGATCACCGGCGGCCTGACCCCGGCCTCGTTCGAGCCGTCCATCGACTACGTGGTCACCAAGATTCCGCGCTTCGCCTTCGAGAAGTTCCCGGCGGCCGACGCGCGCCTGACCACCCAGATGAAGTCGGTGGGCGAGGTGATGGCGATGGGCCGTACCTTCCAGGAGTCGGTGCAGAAGGCGCTGCGTGGCCTGGAAACCGGCAAGGTCGGCTTCGATCCGACCGGCCTGGACCTGGGCAACGAAGAAGACCTGCAGACCCTGCGCCGCGAACTGAAGGCACCGGGTCCGGAGCGTCTGTTCTACGTGGCCGATGCGTTCCGCGCCGGCATGAGCGTGGAAGAGATCTACGCGCTGTCCTTCATCGATCACTGGTTCCTGGACCAGATCGAAGAGATCATCGCTGCCGAGGCTGACGTCGCTGCCGGTGGCATCGATGCGCTGGATGCTGCACGCCTGCGCAAGCTCAAGCGCGCCGGTTTCTCCGACGCCCGCCTGGCACAGCTGACCGGCACCAACGAAGCGGCCATCCGCGCGCTGCGCCGTGCGCACAAGGTGCGCCCGGTCTACAAGCGCGTGGACTCGTGCGCCGGTGAGTTCTCCACCGGTACCGCCTACCTGTACTCGACCTACGAGGACGAGTGCGAGGCCGCGCCGAGCAACCGCGACAAGATCATGATCCTCGGCGGTGGCCCGAACCGCATCGGCCAGGGCATCGAGTTCGACTACTGCTGCGTGCACGCGGCGCTGGCGCTGCGCGAGGATGGTTATGAAACCATCATGGTCAACTGCAACCCGGAAACCGTGTCGACCGACTACGACACCTCCGATCGCCTGTACTTCGAACCGCTGACCCTGGAAGACGTGCTGGAAATCGTCGAACTGGAACAGCCCAAGGGCGTGATCGTGCAGTACGGCGGCCAGACCCCGCTGAAGCTGGCGCGCGCGCTGGAAGCCAACGGCGTGCCGGTGATCGGCACCAGCCCGGACTCGATCGACCTGGCCGAAGACCGCGAGCGCTTCCAGCAGTTGGTCGACAAGCTCGGCCTGAAGCAGCCGCCGAACCGCATCGCCCGCAACGACCAGGAAGCCCTGCTGCTGGCCCGCGAGATCGGCTACCCGCTGGTGGTGCGCCCGAGCTACGTGCTGGGCGGCCGTGCGATGGAAATCGTCTACGGTGAATCCGACCTGGCCCGCTACGTGCGCGACGCGGTGAAGGTGTCCAACGATTCGCCGGTTCTGCTGGACCGCTTCCTCGACAACGCCGTCGAGTGTGACGTCGACATCATTGCCGACAAGGATGGCAACGTGCTGATCGGCGGCGTGATGGAGCACATTGAAGAGGCTGGCGTGCACTCGGGCGACTCGTCCTGCTCGCTGCCGCCGTACTCGCTGTCGGCCGAGACCCAGGCCGAGCTGCGTCGCCAGGTGGTGGAGCTGGCCAAGGCCCTGAACGTGGTCGGCCTGATGAACACCCAGTTCGCGATCCAGACCAGCGATGAAGGTGCCGACACCATCTACCTGCTGGAAGTGAACCCGCGTGCCTCGCGCACCGTGCCGTTCGTGTCCAAGGCCACCGGCATGGCGCTTGCCAAGATCGCTGCCCGCTGCATGGCCGGCAAGACCCTGGCCGAGCAGGGCGCGACCAAGGAAATCGTGCCGGACTACTACTCGGTGAAGGAAGCGATCTTCCCGTTCGCCAAGTTCCAGGGCGTCGATCCGATCCTCGGGCCGGAAATGCGCTCCACCGGGGAAGTGATGGGCGTGGGCCGTACCTTCAACGCCGCCTTCGCGCGGGCGCAGGAGGCCGGTGGTATCAAGACCCCGCCGATCGGCAAGGCCTTCGTGTCGGTGCGCGATCCGGACAAGAAGCGCGTGCTGCCGGTGGCCAAGGCGCTGCTGGCGCGTGGCTACAGCCTGGTGGCCACCCGTGGCACTGCCGCGTGGCTGCAGCAGCACGGCATGGACTGCGAGATCATCAACAAGGTGGTCGAAGGCCGTCCGCACATCGTCGACTCGATCAAGAACGGCGAGATCGTCTACATCGTCAACACGACCGAAGGTCGCTCGGCGATCAACGATTCGTTCTCGATCCGTCGCGAGGCGCTGCAGCATCGCGTTACCTACTCGACCACCATTGCCGGCGCCAAGGCGCTGGTGGATTCACTGGAATTCCGCGGCACCGGCCCCGTCTGGTCGCTGCAGGAGCTGCACAAGGAGTTGAATGCATGAGAGCCCCCATCACAATGAAGGGCGCGCAGAGGTTGCGCGATGAACTGGATCACCTGAAGTCGGTCAAGCGTCCGAAGGTCATTGCGGCCATCGCCGAGGCGCGCGAGCACGGTGACCTGAAGGAGAACGCCGAGTACCACGCTGCGCGCGAGGAACAGGGCTTCATCGAAGGCCGCATCAAGCAGCTGGAAGGCGAGCTGTCGCACGCCGAGATCATCGACGTGAGCAAGCTCAACGCCGGTTCGAAGGTGGTGTTCGGCGCCAGCGTGACGCTGGCCGACGTGGAAACCGACGAAGAGAAGAAGTACCAGATCGTCGGTGACCTGGAAGCGGACATCAAGCTGGGCCTGATCGCGATTTCCTCGCCGGTGGCGCGCGCGATGATCGGCAAGCTGGAAGGCGACTCGATCGTGATCGACGCCCCGGCCGGCCAGCGCGAGTACGAAATCGTCAGCGTCAGCTACGTGGACTGACGCGTGGCAACGGCGACCCTGCTGTTGCCGGCACGCAGCCGCTTTGCTGCAGCTGCGCTGCCGGATGATGTGGCACGCGCGCTCGGCCGTGCCACCACGCTGCAGGTCGCGCCGGGCGAACGCGCGCAGCTGACGCGCCATTTCACGGTCGCCGCGCCGCATTGGCCGGTGGCCGCGTTGACCCGCCAGCGCGACGTCGGCGACGCCGCCGGCGCCGCCTGGCTGCGCGCCGACCCGGCCTGCATGGTGCCGGACATGCACGGCGCACGGATGATGGCCTACGGCGAAACGCTGCGGCCAACGTTGGCCGACAGTCTGGCCCTGCTGCCGGTACTGCAGCCGCTGTTCGCCGACGCCGGTTTTGTGCTGGATGCGCCCGATCCCTCGCGGTGGTATCTGCGATTGCCGATCGATCTGGCGTTGCCGGATTTCGACAGCCCCGACGAAGTGCTGGGCGATGACCTGTTCTCGCACCTGCCCGAAGGCGAGGGCGGTCGTCGCTGGCGCGCGCTGATGACCGAAGCGCAGGTGCTGCTGCACAACCATTCCTGGAACCAGCAACGTGCCGCGCAGGGCCAGCAGCCGATCAATTCGCTGTGGTTCTGGGGCGGTGGCGTGATGCCTGTGTCGGTCAGCACCGCGCACGCGCAGGTGCGCAGCCGCGACGCGCTGCTGCAGGGCCTGGCCCAGGCCGCAGGCGTTGCCGTCGATGGCGAGCAGGCGGTGGATGCCCTGGTCGACCTGCGCCAGCTGCGTTCATTGCAGCAGTTGGGCAGCGATGCGATCCGCCCGTTGCTGGCCGCGCTCAAGCGTGGCGAGCTGCAGCGGTTGGTGCTCGATTTCGAGGATGGCCTGCAGTTCCAGCTCGACCGTGGCCAGCGCTGGCAGTTCTGGAAGAAGCCGCGCCAGCTTCACGATTGAGCGCCGATTGGATCCGGTAGAGTCGACTGACAGTCGACTGCACCGGTCGGTTGCCGTGGCGGTATCATCGACGGGTCTTTCGTAACCGGCGATGCCGATGTCCCTTGCCGCCGAATCTGTGCAGCCCGCCTCCGATACGCCGATGATCCGCCGCCGCGATGCAGTCATGCCCGGTGCGTGGCCCGACGGCACGCTGCCACTGCTTGCACGCCTGTACGCCTCCCGCGGCGCGCACACCCCGGAACTGGCACTGCCCAAGCTGGGCAACCTGCATGCGCCGGAACTGCTGACCGGCATCGATGATGCAGTGGGACTGCTGATCGAGGCCATCGCCAACGACAAGCGCATCCTGGTGGTCGGCGATTTCGACTGTGATGGCGCCACCGCCTGTGCGGTGGGCGTGCGTGGCCTGCGCATGCTCGGCGCGCAGCATGTCTTGCACGCCGTGCCGAACCGCATGGTGCATGGCTACGGCCTGTCGCCTTCGCTGGTGGAGGAACTGGCCGCACTGCGGCCGGACCTGCTGGTCACCGTCGACCACGGCATCGCCTGCCATGCCGGCGTGACCGCGGCCAAGGCGCGCGGCTGGCAGGTGCTGGTCACCGACCATCATCTGCCCGGCCCACAGCTGCCGCCGGCCGACGTCATTGTTGATCCCAACCTGGACGGCGATGCCTTCCCCAGCAAGTCGCTGGCCGGTGTCGGCGTGATCTTCTACGTGTTGATGGCGCTGCGCCGGCAGATGCGCGAGGCCGGCGTCTTCGCCGATGGCAAGGGCCCGGACCTGACCACGCTGCTGGACCTGGTAGCGGTCGGCACCGTCGCCGACCTGGTGGCGCTGGACCCGAACAACCGTGCACTGGTCAGTGCGGGCCTGCGCCGGCTGCGGGCGGGGCAGGGCTGTGTCGGCCTGCGCGCCCTGATCGAAGCCAGCGGCCGCGATGCTGCGCGACTGACCGCCACCGACATCGGCTTCGCGCTGGGGCCACGCCTGAATGCCGCCGGCCGGCTGGAAGACATGGCGCTGGGCATCGCGCTATTGCTGACCGAGGATCCGCGCCAGGCGCGCGAGATCGCGCAGACGCTGGAGCAGATCAATGCGGAACGCCGCGCGGTGCAGCAGTCGATGACCGACGATGCCGAGCAGGCGCTGACCCGCGTGGTGCTGGAGATGGCCGGGCAACGGCCGGTGGCGGCCTGCCTGTTCGATGCCGAGTGGCATCCGGGCGTGGTCGGACTGGTCGCGTCGAAAATGAAGGATCGCCTGCATCGGCCCGTCATCGCCTTCGCCCCGGCCGAACCCGGTGCCGACACCCTGCGTGGTTCGGCGCGTTCGATCCCTGGCCTGCATATCCGTGACGCACTGGCGTTGGTCGATGCACGCCATCCGGGCCTGATCGAACGCTTCGGCGGCCACGCCATGGCAGCCGGCCTCAGCCTGCGCCTGGATCACCTTGAAGACTTCAAGGCCGCCTTCATCGCCGTCGTACTTGAAATGCTCGACCCGGCAGCACTTCAACAGCAGGTGCTCAGCGACGGCGAACTGGCGGCGGACGAACTGGACCATCGCCACGCTGATGCGCTGCGTCTGGCCGGTCCTTGGGGGCAGGGCTTCCCCGAGCCGCTGTTCGATGGCCATTTCGAGGTGGCCAACTGGCGCGTGCTGAAGGAGCGCCACCTCAAGCTGGAACTGCGCCTGCCGGGCGTGCCCGGCACGATCAACGCGATCCATTTCGGCGGCTGGCATGGCAATGCGCCGAGCCGCCACGTGCGTCTGGCCTACCGGCTGGCCTGCGATGACTATCGCGGCGGCAGCGCCATCCAGCTGATCATCGAGCATTGCCTGCCGGCGTGAGCGGCTGCGTTGCCTCGCGCATCGGCATGCGCGAGGCCGTTGTCAGGCTCAGTGCTGGATCCTGCTGACGACGGTGGGCATTTCCCATGCGCCACCGGCGGTCACCATCCGGCACAGGCCGGAGGTGGCTTCACTGGTTGCCACGAAGCGCTTGCCATCCCAGCCCCAGTCGGCGGTCCAGCCGCAATCGCCGAGGCCGCGGCCCTTCTGCCAGGCGC